>JAAEPW010000062.1 GCA_024232355.1 Chloroflexota bacterium
AAAACATATCTTTTCAAAAAATCGGGGCAATGTAGCCCAACGCGCTATGGAAAGCGCGGCTACGTCGGAAATACCCTGGATTATCGAGCGCAAAACCGACAAATTAGGAACTCCCGCTAGGCAAAATCTCTGATCCCTGTGGAGCTAAGGGGGGGTATACGCTAGTGAAATGTAGATATAAAAGCCTTGGCAAGTTGCTCAATTGAACAACTTGCTTGTCGGATCACTTTGACACAACGAAAAATAAACTCGCGCCCGCATTCCAAAAGCAAGATAATTTTGCGCGGCAATCAGTTATTGGCAGATTTTGCCAGACGAGTATAATTAGGTTTGTCACCCAATGTCATCAAGTTAAGGCTTGCAAAGACATACCAGGTTTCCGCTAGAGTTTTTGTGAGTCAGATTTGGCCCAATTAGCAATGTATCTTTGTTCGAAAGTGTCTCATAAAACCTGTCAGGTCTGGCCCTCGTTTCTTAACTTGATGACATTGGGTTTGTCGCCAACTCGCTCCAAGATATATACCCAGAGCAGTTATGGAAAGGAGAATATACATGCCAGTCAATGAACCGCTGACCCAAACCCTGCGGGACCAGGCCCGTCAACTCTTGACAGACAAACAAGTCGACTGCGTGATTGGCTACGAAGCCGGGCCGCGCGGCAGCGCTCGCCCGGCCTTTATCCGTGATCCCATCCAGGCCGACCGTCTGATCTGGAGTACAGCCTGCGTCCACAACCTGGTCACCTATCTCCACGACTACAAGCATCCCCGCCGTCGGGGAGAAGACCCCCCTCGGCTTGCTGTCGTCGCCAAACCTTGCGACAGCCGCGCCGTCAACGTGCTCCTGTCCGAGCAGCAAATCGCGCGGGAGCGGGTCTTTGTCATTGGTGTGGCTTGTGAGGGAGTGCAAGGGAGCGGAGGGGCAGACGAGTTGGCGGCGCGATGTATGCGTTGTGACGAGCGCACACCGGTGGTCTATGATGTGTTATTGGGAAAACCACCAGAAGTGATGCCGGTTGAAACCGGCTATGCTGACCTGGCCCACGTCGAAGAGATGCCGCCCGCCGAACGGATGGCCTTTTGGCTGCGCGAATTCGATCGCTGCATCCGCTGCTACGCCTGCCGCCAGGTTTGCCCCGGTTGCTATTGCACTACCTGCATGTTTGAGCGGGACGACGGGTTATGGGTAGATATGGGCATCGAACTGCCACAAAAGCACGTCTTTCACTTGGGGCGGGCGCTCCACCTGGCTGGGCGCTGTGTAGAATGCGACGAGTGCGAGCGGGTCTGTCCAATGGATTTGCCCCTGAGCCTGCTCAACCGACGTCTGGTCCAAGAGGTAGATACACTTTACAAGCATCGCGCCGGACGTGAAGAAACACTGACACCGTTGCTCTTTGAACTCGGCGAGGAGGGTTCACCGCTATGAAATCCACAACAGAGAATAAACTACGGACTTGGCTCGATGGATTGGCCCAAGATGCGGACCTGATCGCTCCCCGTGACATCGACGGGCACGTACTCTATCGTTCCGCTGCATCCAGCGACGACGTCTTGTTCAATTACGAGCGGCCCGAACTTTCTGCCAAGGAATATGTTTTCCCGGCTACCGAGGTCCTGTTGCGGATCAAGAGACAAGGGAATGAGGTGACGCAGGAAGAGGTTCTGCCAGATCGAAAGCAGGTCATCTTTGGCGTTCGGCCCTGCGACGCCCACGGATTGGCGGCGATAGACGCTCTGTTCCTCAAAGAGGATCCGCCCGACCGGTATTACGGTCATCACCGGGAGCGAACGGTGTTGGTCGGATTGGCTTGCTCTCAGATGTGGGAAGGCTGTTTTTGCACCTCGGTCGGTGGCGCTCCCGACGACTCGGCACACCTGGACGTACTGCTTCGAGAGGCGGATGGCGGTTACACTGTAGAACCAATCACCGAGAAAGGGACAGTATTGTTGAAAGGGCTAGCGCTAAAGGAACAAAAAGGCACCTCTCCAGCGTCGGACACGGACGCAGAATCAGTCCCCGTAACGCCATCAGAAAGGTGGCGTCAGATCTTTGATGACCAGATATGGATGCGACACGGCGAGCGCTGCCTGAGCTGCCGTATTTGCACCTACGTCTGCCCCGCTTGCCGCTGCTTTGACGTCACCGATCGGGTGGTGGCCGAGCGCGGCGGTGTCACTCACATCGAGCGCATCCGTGCCTGGGATGCCTGCACCAGCACCAACTACCGGCGCGCCGCTGGCGGTCACAACTCTCGCCCCACCAAACCGGGCCGCATCCGCAATCGTTTCTTTTGCAAGTTTTGCTACTATCCGGAGGACTTTGGGCCGCTGGGGTGCGTGGGCTGTGGAAGGTGCATCACCTCGTGCCCAGTGGATATCGACATCACCGAGATAATGCGGGACGTGGCGGAAACGGAATAGCAAGCAACCGTAAACCAATTCATCTTGCTCAAATCACATAATGTGGTAACACCTATATCAGAGATGATTCGATAAAACTCGTATTTGAATGGGAAATATTGTTGCGTGTGTCACCAAGGGCACACTGTTAAAGCCTATGAAATTGAAACGGAGTAACAAATAATGCCCGATATTGACCAAATCCTTCAAAATCGTTACCGTATCGTCTCCCCCGTAAAACGTGGGGGGATGGGAGCGATCTACCGCGCCTGGGACACCCGTCTCAACGTAACCGTCGCGCTCAAAGAGATGATACCCCAACCGGTTCTGGACGCGGCCATGTTGAGCCAATTTCGCCAACAGTTTCAGCAAGAAGCGACCACCCTGGCCCGCCTCGACCATCCACACTTGGTCGGCGTCACCGACTTTTTCGAGGAGGAGGGCAGCGCCTACCTGGTGATGAAGTTCATCGAAGGGGACAGCCTGGCCGAGCGCATCGAGCGGCAGGGCGCGTTGCCAGAAGAAGAAGTGATGGTCTGGGCAGACCAACTGCTGGACACGTTGATCTATTGCCACAATCAGGGAGTACTCCACCGCGACATCAAGCCCCAGAATGTGATCATCCGGCCCGATGGACGGGCGGTACTGGTGGATTTCGGGTTGGTCAAACTGTGGGACCCTAACGCCCCCCAAACGCGAACGGCAGTGCGAGGGGCCGGCACACCCGAGTACGCTCCGCCAGAACAATACGACGCAGGTACCGGTCACACCGACCCCCGCTCGGATATCTACGGTTTGGGAGCAACGCTCTATCACGCCATAATCGGCCGGGCTCCTCCAACGGCCACGCAGCGGATCGTGAACCCCGCTGCACTGGTGCCGGTGCGCACAGCGAATCCTCGAGTGAGTTCCAACTCGGAGCAGGCACTGATGCGGGCATTGGAGCTACAGCCAGATTCCCGGTTCTGGAACGCAACAGAGATGCGGCTCGCACTGCGAGGCACAACCTCCCATCTACGCCGCCCCTCCACCGGCACGCGCGTGATCGCAGGATATCCGACATCCGGCGAACGCAAGGCTCCCTTGTGGGCACGGATCGTCAAAGCCATCGGCATAATGATTTTGATCGTCGCACTTTTGGGGGCGGCAGCCGTGGGGGGCATCTGGTTGTTCGGTGACCGCACGCTCTTGACTTCGATCATCGGCCAGCCCACAGCGACTCTTACCAGCGAGCCTACACCGGAACCCGCTCCAACTGAGACCGACACACCAACTCCTTCCCCTCCTCCTCAACCGACGGACACCCTGGAACCCACATCTACGTTCCAGCCGACGGCAACCTCAACACCTACCCCCACCGCAACGCCCACGTCCACCCCCACCGCAACGCCGACTCCTGAGGCCGCCGCGGTTGTTCTGGACGGTGGTGCTCAACTCCGTCCAGGGGCCGACACATGGTGGAACGTGCGCCGCACTCTGTCTGCCGACACAGTGGTCGAGTTGGCTGGATACGACCCAAACTTTCCCGACTGGGTGTACGTCAGCACCTTGGATGAAAGCGCATCCGGTTGGACCCAGATTGAGAATTTACAGATCAACCGTGACTTGGATAATTTACCTCCGGCCACACCTAGGCCCACGCTGACGCCTACCGGCGGCAATCAATCACCCACCTCACCTCCATCCTCCACATGCACCGGCGGCACACTGACGCTCGATGCTTGGGAGACAACCAAGACCTGCGTCAGTGGTGGTTGGACAGCTGTAGTTTACGCTGAGGGACGTGGTGGAAATTGTTCCTACACGTATTTTTGGCAAGGTCAACTCAAAGGCGGGCCAACATCCAGTTCTGTGGCTTTCGAAGTCATTGGCGGGGGTGGATCTACCGTGGGAACAGTGATGGTGACCTCTGGGGGTCAGACGGCCACGAGAGAACTGTTCATATCAGGGCCAGATTGCGACTGAGTTTCATTCAACGCCCAGGTTATGGCCTGGGCGTTTTTTGCGTCTGGTTGGCGTCCATTTCCCGTGTCCTACGTCGGTTCACCGTAGGGCATACGTCGGGCAATAGCAACCCTTTCGGCCAGTTGCTGCCCGACGTGCGATTCTCCCTCGTACAGCATTTTTCCCCGACCTGGGGTATTCTATAGATGAAATTGTCAACCCAACTTGTAGGCTCTATACCCGATCAGTAGGAGGAATGCCATGTCCCGTCGAACCGTTTTTCTTATTTCGCTCTTTTTGCTCATCATTACAATTCTTTTGGCCGCCTGCGACAAAACCCCCACGCTGCTCACGCGAAAATCGCCGCTTCCCGCTGCTATTTCATTTCGCTCGCCTATCCCCACACCACTTGGCGCGCAGATTGCCAGCACTGCCGATCTCAACAACTTGCCACCGTCGGCCCCCATCATCCTGAATTTTAACCAACCAATGAACCCGGATAGTACAACATCTCCCTTGCACATCTCGCCTGTGGTGGACGGTAAACTCATCTGGAACAAAATCCATACCAAACTCGTGTTCACACCCGCCTCGGATTTGGATGTCGGCCAGCATTATCTCGTCTACCTAGACCAAGCCCTGGAAAGCGCTGCCGGCAGCACCTTTGCCCGCCCTCCACAATGGCGGGTCCAGGTGATGTCTGCCCCCAAGGTTCTGGAGAAGCAGGTTGACACGTCTCTCAACCAACGCCGTCCCAAGATTCAACTGCGCTTTGACCGGGCAATGGATCACGAGAGCGTTGCCGATGCGCTGGACGTAGAGCCGGACGTTCCCTTCAACATGAGCTGGGACGACAAAATCCTGACCATCGAGCCCCTCGAACCCCATATACCTGGCACATACTATCACTTTATCTTGAGACAAACGGCCACAGACCTCTATGGCCTTGCTCTACCACAGGAATATCGTTGGGGCTATCACCTGGATGGCTTGATCGAGCATACAGTTTGGCCCGTTCGAGATGGGGACACCAGCACCCCACTCGTCATCCGCTTTAACTACCCGATGAACGTGCCAAGCGTCAAGCGCGCGCTCGCCATCGAGCCGGCTATCGAGGGTGACCTGACCTGGAACGACACTGGAACCATCGCCACTATCACGCCCATCGCCCCCCTGCCCAACGAGACCGAGTACGCCATCCATCTCGATGGCCTGTTACTGGACGCCCACGGCGATGAACTCCCCCCCGTCGACCCGCTCCACTTTACCACGCCGCCGCCCATACTGTCTATTAGGCGCCAGGGAAAGGACACCCACCCCAACGCCATCATCGAGGTCATCTTTGACCGGCTGATGGACCCCGCCAGCACCGAGGACGCCTTCCAAGTCACCCCCGCGCTGCCGGGCAGTTTCGAGTGGCGCGAGACCACCCTCATCTTTCAGGCCGACAGCGGCTACCTGACGGAATATACCACTTATACCGTCACCATCGGCACAGATGCTGACGGCCTTGACGGCAACCCTATCCTACAAGAATCGTACACCTGGTCATTCCACACGACCCAATTTCAAGACCTGGCGACCTTTGGCTGGGGTCCCAACGCCCAGGTACTGGACGTCGACGGACGACGCGCCATCCAATTCCAGGTCTCGCAAGCCCACCCTGCCACCTTGACCTTTGAGCTGTACCGCCTCAGTCTGAACCAGTTCCTGGACCGGTACACCTCCGGTTTCCGGGGTGTGGCCGGTCGCGAGGACCGTCCCGTCAGCACCGAGGGCACCACGCTGGCCCGGCAGTGGCAAATCGAGACCTCGCAAAGCAATAAACAATATGTGAACATCAACGAGGTCATCATTCCCGCCGACGTGCCACCCGGCCTCTACGTCCTCAACCTGAACGCCGGTCACCTCAACGACCAGCTCATTCTCCTCCTGACCCGCAACACCATCGCCCTCAAGCAGGCCGAGGGACAGATCGCTGCCTGGGTCAGCAACGTCAATGGTGAGAGCGTCCGCGGCATCGAGGTGAGCGTCTACGCGCGGGATGGGCAACTTGTTAGCCAAGGCTATACCGACCAGAACGGCGTCTACCGCACCGCGATCCGCCGCGATCCGCAGCCCCTCATCGTGGTCGCCCGCGATGGGAGCGACGTCACGGCCACAGGCTTGAGCAACGAATGGCGTTCCACCGGCAGCCAGTGGTGGGGCTGGTGGCGGCCTGCGCCCAAAGCGTTGGACTGGGCGACCTACATCTACACTGATCGCCCCATCTACCGTCCCGGCCAGACTGTGTCATTCAAGGGCATCGTGCGCCAGGATGATGATGCAGTACTCGGCCTGCCCGCCGCTGAGACGCCCATCACCGTGCGCGTCCGCGACGCCCGTGACAACGTCGTACAAACCATTGAACTCGTCACCAACCACTTTGGCACAGTAGACGGCGAGTTTACGATAGCTGAGGGCGCTATGCTGGGCGACTATGCCATCGAAATAGTGGTGAACGGCGAGAGTCACCACCAAGCATTCAAGGTGCAAGATTATCGCAAGCCCGATTACCAGGTCAGCGTCACGACCGACGCGGAAAAATACATCGCGGGCCAAGAGATCGCGGTCACTGTGGACGCCGGCTACTTTTTCGGCAAACCGCTGCCCAATGCCCGCCTGGTCATCCGACAGTATGAACTGGGCGAGCGATATTGGTGGGATGAGAGCAGCGAGGATCCATACATCTGGTACCAGAGCAACCGTTCCGAGATCAACGGCACCACCGATGCCAACGGCCATTTCACCTTTACCCTTGACGCCGCGTTGGGCCACAATAGCCGCCAGGTCCACTGGCGCAGCAGTCTCAGCCGCAGCACCTGGGGCATCGAGGTCACCGCCGACGACGGCAGCCGCCAGACCGTCAGCAGCTTTGCGGTCGTCCAGGTCTTTGACGGTGCCGAAAAGGTCCGTCTGAACACCGGCGGCTATTTCAAGACCCCCGACCAACCCTTTACCGTTCGGGCTACAGCCTCCACCATATTCGATGAACCAGCCAGCGGCCGCTCCCTGCGCCTCCAACTGCGCCGCTACGACTCGGACACCAACGACTATACCATCGTCTTGCAATCGGTCGATCTGACCACCGACAACCAGGGCCAGGCCGCGCTGCCGTTCACCGTCGAGGAGCCAGGCTATTATCAACTCTACCTGAGCGGCACCGACGATCTCGGCAACGAGCTCAGCCACACGAGTTGGCTCTACGTCTTTGGCGAGTCCCGCCGGTGGACACGTCGCAGCAGCGGCATCAGCATCGCCGCCGACCGCGAGAGTTACGCGCCGGGCGACACCGCGCAACTGGTCATCGAATCCACTTGGAGCGGTCCCGCCCTGCTCACCTTTGAACGCGGCACCACCCGCCGCGAGCAGTTGATCGAACTCACCGCCCCCCTCACTCTGGTTGAGGTGCCCATCCAGCCCGACGACGCGCCCAATATTTTCATCACCGTCAACGCGTGGCAGGAGCGGAACACCACCCTCACCCCGGATATGTACGTCAGCCAGCCCGATAGCCAACTACACACTGCCAGCGTGGAACTGCGCGTGCCCGTCACCGACAAGACACTGCACGTCGTCATCACACCGGACCAGCCAACCTACGCCCCCCGCGAAGAGGCCACCTTTACCGTTCGCGTCACCAACGCCCGCGGCGACCCGGTCTCTGCCGAGGTCTCCTTGGCCCTGGTGGACGAGGCCATCTTTAGCTTGAGCGACGACATGTCTGGCCCCATCCACGACGCGTTCTATTTTGAGCGGGCGCACATCGTGCGCACCTACGATGGGATGGCGCTCCGTCGCCATTTACCGGGAGGCGGCAGGGGGGGCGGTGGCGGCGGTGATGGGGGCCTCGGCGCTAATCCTCGCAGCGACTTTCCCGATACCGCCGCTTGGTACCCCGTCCTGTATACCGACTCGAACGGAGAGGTCGCCATCACCTTGACCTTGCCGGACAGCCTGACCAGTTGGCGGCTCACGGCCAAAGCGACCACTGCCGATACCCAAGTCGGTGAGGCCATCGCCAACGTTCTGACCCAGCAAGAAATCATCGTGCGCCCCATCTTGCCCCGCAGCCTGACGGACGGCGACAGCGTGCAGATATCGGCCATCGTCCACAACTATGGCGATCAGGCCCGCTATGTCAAGGTCTCTATCGCCAGCGACTTGCTAGATATCCAAGCACCGGTCACCCAGACTATCCGGCTGGCCTCTGGAGCACAACGCATCGTAGGCTGGTCGGCCACGGCGCAGGAAGCGGGCGAGGCCACGGTCACCGTCTGGGCGGCCCTGCACTTGCCGTCCAGGACAAGTGCGGCAGGCCAGGCCGGGGACGCCGTCCAGTTAACGCTGCCCATCCGACCATTGGCCGTGCCTGACGTGGAAAGCCAGGTCGGTGCATTCAGCGGCGAGCTGATCACAAAGGTGCGCCTGCCCGCAGAGGCCCTCGATTTGAGCAGCGTCAGGATCGAACTCAACCGTTCCATCGCTGGCAGCCTGTTCAACGGGCTGGAATACCTCACCGGCTACCCTTACGGCTGCGTCGAACAAACGATGAGCCGTGCCCTGCCCAACGCCGTCGTTGGCCGGGCCTTTCACCAACTGGGCATCGGCAATCCGACCCTGCAGGCCGATCTGCCTCCCAAGATCAACGCCGGCATCCAACGGCTCTATGGCTTTCAGCACAACGACGGCGGCTGGGGCTGGTGGTACGACGACGCCACCAACGATTACCAGACGGCCTGGGTTGTCTTTGGCCTGGCGGTCACCGCCGAGGCGGGCCACGAGGTAGACCCCGACGTCATCGAGCGCGGCACCGACTGGCTGGCCGAGCACCTGGATGAGATGGACATCCGCACCCGCGCCTATGCCCTGTACAGCATGGCGGTTGCCGGTCACGGCGACCTAGCGGCTGCCCACGATCTCTTGACCGACCTGACTGAACTGGACACTTTTAGCCAGGCAGCGCTGGCGTTGGCCCTGTACGAGATGGGCGCGACAGATGAGGCTGACGAGGTCCTGGACGTTCTGGTAGAGACCGCCGTCGTTACCGAGAACGGACGGGTCTATTGGCCCAACTCGGACCACGACGGCTACTATCACCACAAGACGATGGCCTCCACCACGCGCAGCACGGCCCTGGCCTTGAGCGCTTTCACCCGCATCCGTCCGGGCCACGAACTGGAATCCGGCGTCGTCCGCTGGCTGATGGCTCACCGGCGGCGACAGGGCTGGGGCACCACCAACGAGACCTCCTTTGCCATTCTTGCCCTGACCGACCATCTGCTGGCGACCGAGTTCGCCACCGCCAATACCCTTTACAGCGTGGAATTGAATGGTCAAGTCATCATCAGCGGCACGCTGGGCCGGGGGGAGCCGGCCGTCAGCCTGGAGATTCTGGCCGATCAGATGAAGCGCGGCCTCAACCGCATCCGCATCCAGCAGAGCGGCGAGGGGCAGCTTTATTACGTCATCAGCAGCCAGATCTACCTCCCCGAAGCGCAGATCGAGGCCGCTGGCAACATCCAAATCTCCCGCACTTACAAAGATGCCCAAACACAGCGGCGCATCAACCGGGTGGAGCCTGGCCAACTGGTGCAGGTCCACTTGCAAGTGACACTGCCCGACGACGGATTCTACATCATCGTGGAGGACAATCTGCCCGGCGGGCTGGAGCCGCTTAACGAAAATCTGAATACTACCAGCCACAAAGCCAGTGTGCATGAGGACCCGCATTACTACTGGCAAGAGTACGGCTACAATCACAAGGAGATACACGGCGACCGGGTCAGTTTCTTTATTACCGAACTGGGCAAGGGACAGCACACATTTAGCTATCTCGCCCGCGCCACCCACGAGGGTGAGTTCGTCGCTATGCCCGTCGAGGCCTACGCGATGTACGATCTGACCACCTGGGGCCGTTCTGCCAGCAACGTGGTGACGGTTGATGCGGAGGTGCGTGCCCACGGATTTTAGAACTCTGACTGTCCGAACTGCGAGGAAACGTGTATGACAGAATACGTGACAATAGTCATCCATGTGCCCATCGAATATACTCAGGCCGTACAAGCAGCGATGTGCGACGCTGGCGCTGGCACGGTAGACGATGGGCACTATGATCGAGTCACGTACGTCACGCAATGTGTGGGCCGGTATCGTGTCTTGGACAAAGCCTGGGATAAAGCCGGGGCATCGGGTGAGGAATACGAGACCAACGTGAGTCGCATCGAGACCATCTGCCGTAAGGAACGAATTGAGACTGTTATCCAAGCCATCGTCAAGGCTCACCCCTACGAAACACCGGCCATTGCTATATCTATCCTACACTGACCGGTGAGTACAAGTATTGGGAAGATTGAATCATTTGCAAAGGGCGTTGTACGGTCCCACACTGATGGGACTGAATTGCACTGCGCTAGGTTGCCGACCCAAGATGACAGTCAGTTCTTGACCGCATAAGCGTCCAAGATATCGATATTGTGCATTGTGCCTAGTATTATTTGTGGTAGAATATCGCTTATCTTGAGACAAGGAGGCTACTATGCGCAAATTTGCGCTCTTACTAATTGCTCTGGTATTGGGACTAGCCGGATGCGGTGTGGAGTTGCCGAGCCCGGTGCCCACAACTGTTCCAACGACGGCGCCAACGTCCCCACCGCCACCTACAGCTGTTCCGGAGGAGGGTGTTGTTGAACCTCCCACAAGCGAGGCCGAATCTCCTGCGAGCGAACCGGTCCCAGCCGGCTCGGCTGCTTGCGTGGCGATGCCGTTCGACTTTCCGGTCGAATCTCGTATTCCGTCGATCTCGGAGGACGATCACACGCACGGTCCATCCGATGCTTCGATCACCATCATAGAGTACGCCGACTTTCAATGACCCGGCTGCGCAGCGATGTCCACGCTGCGAATGTATCTGGAAGATACATACGGTGAAGATTTTCAATCTGCTTTTCGTCACTTTCCATTGAGTTTCCACGACAATGCCACCATTACGGCCGAAGCCACTGAAGCTGCTGGAGCCCAGGGCAAGTTTTGGGAAATGCACGACCTGATCTTTGAGCGTCAACAACAGTGGACCCAGCTTTCAGAGAGCGCGGTGCAGGCCGAGTTGGTTTCGTACGCCGAAGAATTGGGGCTAGATGCCGAGCGTTTCTCTCAAGATCTGAGCGACCATGTCTACTTGGATAGGGTCAATACCGACGCTCAGGTTGCTCAGATGTCCGGCTTACCTGGTACTCCAAGTTATATCATCAACGGCGTGGTCTATCCCACAAATGAATTCGGGCTTCATCCTACGCAGATCACGGCTTTTATTGACCTGCTCAAGCTAAAAGACCGCATGTATGCCACGCCGCCGCCACAAGTTATAGATCCAGACAAGGACTATATAGCGACGATCCGCACCGAACACGGTGACATTGTCATTGAATTGTACGCCGATCAAGTCCCTGTGAACGTGAACAGTTTCGTCTTTTTGGCGCAAGACGGGTGGTATGATGGCGTGACTTTCCATCGCGTCCTACCTGGCTTTGTGGCTCAAGCTGGTGATCCCACCGGGAGTGGTATAGGTGCCCCAGGTTATCGCTGTGATGACGAGATCGTTCCGGCGTTTACCTATGATGGGCCAGGAGTAGTCGGAATGGCCAGTGGTGGACCTGGTACCAGCAGCATCGGCAGCCAGTTCTTTATCACCTACGACGCTCTTCCACAACTCGATGGTAACTATACCATCATCGGACGGGTTATTGAGGGTATGGATGCTGCCGACAGCATCACTCCCCGTGATCCAGGTCAGGGCAACGTTCTACCGCCAGGTGACGTTATCGAAACAATCCTGATTGAAGAACGCTAGTTCAAAGAAACAATTCATTACCGGACACTTTTTTGCGCGGATCGAGTCTCCAAGAGACAAAATTTCGTGGCAAAAAAGTGTCCGGGTTACTATTCATCCTCCCACATGTTTGAGTGCGTTTCAATTGAGCATTCAAGCATATCAAACAGTAACCTGCGGGAAAATAACCCAAGCAATAACGTACCAGTCGCAAAAGGGGTAAAAGAGATGCATCAACGCACACTGTGGCTCGTCTTTGGTGTCCTGGGTGGGGCTCTCATCCTGTTGGGCTGCGGAGGCGGACTGCTATCAGCAGTGTTTGTTCTCTCTAGTGGAGATACATTGACTGTCAGTGACACACTGCCTATAGCAGGCATAATAGGCTGGGGTCTTGGGTTTGGTATCCCGGTGATAGTACACAGTTGGGCCGCTTGGCAGATGCGCCCCTCACGACCCTTTGCTCCATCTCGTGTCTGGCTGATGTGGCTTGCGTGGGTACTCTTGGTCGGCCTGGGAGCAGTGATCAGTTCAGCATCTCTGGTTCCAACTTGGTTATTGCCTCCCGTTCACGTTTTAGCAATGTCCCTTCCGCCATTGATCGTACTCTGGCTGGTGGGAAAAGCATTGGGCGGGGCTGGAGGCTCCTGGCGAGAAGTCATTGCCAACGTAACTGGTGGCGGCACCGTAGGTTTTTTGAGTGCTTTGGTTAGCGAGGGATTGGTTGCGTTCGCACTCGTTATCGTTGTAACTATTGTAATGCTGATGACACCTAATGGGACAGATCAGGTTGCTGTGCTCGCAAAACAACTGCAAGATCCAGCTTTTTTATCAGACTCGACAAATCTGATCAGGCTGCTACTCTCACCAATCATTGCCATTGCCACATTCGGGATGCTCACCATCCCTGTTCCACTGATAGAGGAGATTTTCAAGACGTTGGCGGCCGGTGTGGTAGCACGTTGGGCTCGTCCAAACCCAGCGCGTGCTTTCTTGTGGGGCATAGCCGGTGGGGCCGGGTTTGCGCTGGTGGAGAACGTCTTTAATGGCTCACTGGGCGGGACTGAAGGTTGGGCTTTGGGAGCTGTGGCCCGCTTTGGCGCGACAATGATGCACTGCGCCACCGGTGGATTGGTCGGCTGGGGTTGGGGGCAACTCTGGAGCAAACGACGTCCCTTGCGTCTGTTGGGATCGTTTATTGTCGCTGTGATCATTCATGGGATATGGAATGCCATTACTGTGAGCGCTGTACTTTTGAGCGCCAGTGTGCTGATCCACGGAGAAAATAGCATTTGGCCCGCTATTGCTGGTCTGGGAACGTTGATTGTTCTAGGGGGGCTAGGACTATTGAGTGTGACCTTTATCTTTGCACTCCCCCTGGTCGGACGGAAATTAGCAGCAGATACAAAACAACTCCAGATCGAAACTACTGATCTGGAGTAAAATTCCCTGCTAACTTTTTTGGCTCGGCTCGATCTAGCCTTCCGTCTCCAATTTTGACTCTTGCATTTCCTTCCGAGCTTTTAGTGCTTCTACTATTGCCGGAATGACCGAGAGAACGATAATGGCGACTATGACCAGTTCAAAGTTTTCCTGGACAATCGGGATATTGCCAAAAAAGTAGCCCAACGCTGTGAAAAGACCCACCCAGACGATACCGCCGATGATATTCCAGCGGATAAAGAACCCATAAGTCATCTGGCTGACTCCGGCCACGAACGGCGCAAAGGTACGGATAAAGGGTACGAAACGTGCCATAAAGATCGTCTTGCCACCGTGCTTTTCGAAAAAGGCGTGTGTGCGCTCCATATACTCTTTTTTGATCCATTTGACTTCGCCCGTGTAGGCCTTGGCCCCCACCCGGTGGCCAATCCAATAGTTAACGGTATCCCCGGCAATCGCGGCAATGGAGAGCAAAACAAACAGCATCCAAGGATTGAGTGAGCCGCGCGCCGCGAACGTAGCGGCTGCAAAGATAAGCGAATCGCCCGGTAAAAAGGGCGTCACAACTACACCAGTTTCTAAAAAAATGATGATAAAAAGCAGCGCCAGGGTCCAGTCTCCGTAGCGAGCGATGATATCGTTCAGATAAACGTCTACGTGCAAGACGAAATCTATGATTTTCCGGATAATGTCCACAAATTTACTCCTTATTTTAGAATATTACGGCAAATGCAGGCGGTGATTATACCACAGCAAAGATGAGTGGCAAGTGTGCATTTGACAATTTACATTATGTGTGGTAACCTCAACGCATGCGTGCCATTCTAAACACATCATCACCAAGAGTCAATATGTCAAGGAGGCAGTAATGGCAGAGACATCCCGAACCAAACGTCTGGAGGATCGGTTAAAAGATATGCAGAACACACCAGACATTGAAGCTGCTGTCTTGGTAAGTGTGGATGGGTTGCCCATAGCATCATCTCTCCCAGGAGGGATCGAAGAAGATCGAGTCTCCGCGATGTCTGCTGCGATGCTTTCTCTGGGTGAGCGCATTGCCAGCGAGTTGGGGCGGGGGGAGCTGGACGAGGTGTACGTGAGGGGAAAGAAAGGCTATGTAATTCTTCGAGATGTTGGCGAGGAGGCAGTCCTGACTGTGCTGGCTCGTGAACAGGCCAAACTGGGTTTGCTATTTTTGGAGACGCGCCGTGCGTCTGAAGAGTTGACCAAAATCCTGGGAGCTTAGCGTTTTTCAGAAATATTTTTGACACGTATTTCCCAAGTGAAAAAACTATGGTGACGCACGACGTTGTTTCTGAACAACGCTTTAGCAAAAGATAAAGGAGGGCGTAGATGCCGCCAATTGAACCAAGTGGTCATTATTATCCCAATATGGTTGCTCGTATCTACATCGAAGCAATGGAAGAGATAATGGGCAAGAACGGGCTGAACGCCATTCTAAACTTGGCTAGCCTGTCACACCTGATCGATAATTATCCACCCAAAGACCTAAAAAAAGAGTTCGAATTCTCAGATTATTCGGCTCTGAATGGGGCACTGGAAGAAATGTACGGACCACGTGGCGGACGTGGGCTCCAGTTACGGGCTGGTAGAGCATCTTTTGCTGAAGGTGTGCGAATGATGGGCGCGATGGTTGGTATGGGGGACTTGGCTTTCAAAGTACTACCATTAGGCGCTAAACTAAAAGTCGGAATCCCCGCGATGGCCAAAGTCTTTACTCAATTTAGTGATCAGGTTAGCACTGTCGAAGACCGAGGTGAATTCTACGCTTATGTTATGAAGCCATGCCCAGTCTGCTGGGGGCGCACTGCTGACCGGCCAATCTGCTTTGCAGCAAAGGGCTTGCTTGAGGAAGGACTACACTGGGTCAGCGGCGGAAAAAAGTTCCGAGTAGAAGAGATCGAGTGTGTGGCTATGGGCAAGGAAGCTTGCACGTGTGCCGTCTACAAAGACCCCATAGGGTAACCTGTTGAATACATCCACCTTTTATCCATACACAATGTACATATTGCATCATTCCCCAAGGAGATAGCAATGGCAGAAACATCCCGGACCGACCGTCTAGTGAAACGGTTGCAAGACATGCAGAATACACCAGACATCGAAGCTGCTGTCTTGGTAAGTGTGGATGGGTTGCCCATAGCATCATCTCTCCCAGGAGGGATCGAAGAAGATCGAGTCTCCGCGATGTCTGCTGCGATGCTTTCTCTGGGTGAGCGCATTGCCAGCGAGTTGGGGCGGGGAGTGCTAGACGAGGTGTACGTGAGAGGAAAGAAAGGCTATGTAATTCTTCGAGCTGTTGGTGAGGAGGCAGTCCTGACCGTACTGGCCCGTCAAGAGGCCAAACTGGGTTTGCTATTTTTGGAGACGCGCCGTGCGTCTGAAGAGTTGACCAAAATCCTGGAAGCTTAGGCGTTGTTCAGAAACATCATAGCACTCGAGATTTCACTTGGAAAACACGTACCAAGTCATTTTTGAACAATTCCCTAGCAGGAAACAAAGGAGGGCATAGATGCCGCGTATCGAACCCAGTGGTCACTATTATCCCAACATGATTGTCCATTATATGCTTGAAGCAATGGAAGAGATAATGGGCAAAAATGGAGTGAACGCTATTTTGAACTTGGCTGGCCTGTCGCACCTGATTGGCAACTACCCACCTACCAATATCAAGAAAGAGTTCGATTTTGCAGATTTCTCAACCCTGTGTAGCGCACTGGAAGAAATGTACGGACCGCGTGGCGGGCGTGGGCTCCAGTTGCGGGCCGGACGAGTCGGCTTTGCCAAAGGCGGACGCAAAATGGGTGCTATGGTCGGTGTCGGTGACCTAGCATTCAAAATGCTACCATTGGGAGCGAAACTAAAAGCCGGTCTCCCAGCGATGGCGATGGTATTCTCTCAATTTAGTGATCAAAAAAGCACAGTCGAAGATAAAGACGACCATTATATTTACACAATGGCCCCTAGCCCGGTTTGCTGGGGACGCACAGCGGACCGACCAATTTGTTTCGCGGCCAAAGGATTACTTGAGGAAGGGCTACATTGGGTCAGTGGGGGACGCAAATTTCGGGTGGATGAGACAGAGTGCATAGCTATGGGGGCGGAGCGCTGCTTGTTTGCTATCTATAAGGAACCCATTGGATAGAAAAGTTAAACAAGCTGTCCCTCAATATAGAGGGGGAGGGTAAGAACGTGGCAGAAGTTCCTCATATTCTAATCGTTGAAGACCAATCGAATACAGCCGAAATGCTGACCTCGTACTTTGAGGCTCAGGGCTACGATGTCACCGCAGTGGGATGGGGTAATGACGCCTTGATCTTTGTCGAAAACAAAACTCCAGACCTCATTATGCTTGACATTCGCCTACCAGATATTGATGGCTACGAAGTCTGTCGTCGTCTGCGCGCCCACCGGCGAACCGAGCACGTGCCGATCATATTCCTGACTGAAAGACGTGAGCGAGGAGACAAGCTAACAGGGTTGGAATTGGGTGCTGTAGACTATATCACCAAACCATTCGATGTCCAGGAATTACGATTAAGGGTACGCAACGTGTTACGCCGTTCTAACCAGGAGCGGTTATCTCATCCAATCACCGGTTTGCCTGCTTTATCACTGGCTGATGAACGTCTACAGGAACTATTGGACACTTTGGGCTGGGGAATACTCTCGGTTGGGCTCAAAGGTCTGAAAGAATTTGCAGAAATGTATGGCTTTGTGGCACGGGATGATGTAGTACGTGCCGTAGGGCTCATGTTGAGTCACGTTGTAAGTGAAAGTGGAGATCCAAACGCATTTGTAGGTCATCTGGATGACGTCAATTTCTTCGTCGTGATTGTACCTGACAAAGTCCAAGATGTACAAAAAGCACTCACAGTGCGGCTGGACGAAGCAATGGCCTTTTTCTACCCACGTTCTGATTGGGAAGCTGGGCAATTGGACCCAGATACGGATTTGCCGCGTATGAACGTCAGTATGGGAGTTCTTACCCAGGCAGAGCAATCTTTTTCCAACATTGAGGAATTGAAAAAAACGATCATCAAAGCTCAAGAAAAAAGTGCCTAATCATCCTGGTTTGAGTACAACAGAATGTACCATATTCCCGGCGACCGGACCTAGGCTCCAATTGACAGGACTACTTTTCAGATCTGTCAACTGGAGTCTTTTTGCAAAGGCCCTGATCCAATGAGCAGAAACACTATGAAATTAACTGTTGTTATCCCTACTTACAACGAGGTCGAAAATATCAGGTCTATGGTAGAGGCGCTTTTCGACTTGGATATCTCCTCTTTGAATATCCTGATCGTGGATGACGAGTCGCCCGACGGCACTGGCCTCATCGCCGACGAGTTGGTTGCCCAGTATCCGAATCGAGTGCACGTGTTGCACCGCACAGAGCAGCGTGGATTAGGGCGGGCCTACATCGCCGGATTCCGTTGGGCTTTGGAGCACGGCTCTGACCTCATCATCCAGATGGATTGTGACTTTTCCCATTCACCCAGCTATATTCCCCAATTCTTGGATCATATCCAGGGCCACGATGTGGTCGTTGGTTCCCGTTACGTTCATGGCGGCAAGACGGACGAAGACTGGGGTTTGGGCCGATGGCTGCTCTCTTGGTGGGCCAATAGTATTTACACCCGGCTGATCCTGGGATGCAAGGCTCGGGACGCCACCGCAGGGTTCAAGTGCTGGCGACGAGAGACTTTGCAGGGCCTCGACCTGAGTCGTATTCACTCCCAGGGCTATATCTTTCAGGTTGAGATGGCTTATGTGACCGAAAGATTGGGGTACCACGTGTTGGAAATTCCCATCTATTTTGAAGATCGACGCATTGGCCAGTCCAAAATGACAATGTCCGTCAAGATTGAGGCCGCATTGCGGGTGTTTCAAGTACGCAAGCGGCATCGCCGCCTGCGACCACGTGACCGGCTGACCGTATGATCCGAAAGCAAAGCAGTGCCCTACTCGATCTGGGCGCTCTAGTCCTGCTGCTCTTATTGCCTCTCTTATTGTTTGCCCCGGTCGCTCTGGGATCTCGCACGCTGCTCCCTGCCGACGCGCTTTTCTTGGACGAACCCTACCGAACCGCAGCCACCAATCTGGGAGCAGATTTTCCTCACAACCACCTGGTCGTCGACTTGATTCTGGAGAACTATGCCTGGAAGCATTTCCTCGTTGAGGCGATCCATAACCGAGAGGTACCGCTTTGGGACCCCTACATCTTTGCCGGGCACCCCTTTCTCGCCAACGGACAACACTCGGCATTCTACCCGCTGAGTTTAGTCTTTTACGTTCTCCCACTATGGCGTGCCTACGGGATTTTTGCTTGGCTGCAATTGGGACTGGCAGGAATTTTTGCGTACCTCTTTGCACGTGTGTTGGGAATTCGGCGGCTGGGGGCACTGATTGCGGGGATCACCTTCCAGTTCAGTGGCTTTATGATCACGTCATCGGTCCCTCATCCAATGATCATTGCTGCGGCATCATGGCTGCCCTTTGTCTTGGCGATGGTCGAGTTGATCGTGCAACAACGGCCTGCATTGGGACAAAGACCCGCGACGTTGCCTTGGGCACTTTTGGGAGCATTGGGGTTGGGCTGCCAAATGCTGGCTGGTCACGTTGAAAACACCTATTTCACGCTGCTGGTGGTAGGAGCGTACGTGTTGTGGCGGCTCATCGTTCAACCAACAGACAAATTACCTGACAAGAATCCGTTCGCCAGTTGGTTGCTTGGCCGCCAACGTCCAATTTTCTGGATCGTCATAATGCTCGTGCTTGGCCTGGCGCTGGGAGCCGTGCAGTTTGTGCCGCTGTACGAAGTGGTTGATGGCAGCTTTCGCAGTGGTGAGGCAGCAGCCAGCCTTGACCAGGTACTAGGATGGGCCTATCCCGCACGGCGGTTGATCACGTTTGGCGTCCCCAACTTTTTCGGCAGCCCGGCCCATCACGATCATTTTGATCTCTTTGAATGGCGCACAGTTCCGGTCACTGCGAACTTGAACGGAGAACCAATCCTTCACCACGAATGGGGTATCAAAAATTACGTCGAGGGTGGAGCATACCTGGGTCTGCTACCGTTGTTCCTGGCAATTATCGGAGTGCTAGCGTGGATTGCGCCCCGCGTTTCACGCATTACGCCCAACACAAAACACAGCGCCCGATACGCTATCCCTTTCTTTACTCTGTTATCCCTCTTTTCCCTCGGCTGCATATTTGGCACACCGCTCTACGCCCTCGTTTATGTGCTGCCGGGGCTTGAGCAATCTCATTCTCCCTTCCGCTGGATTTTCCCCCTCACGTTTGCTATAGCCGTACTGGCGGGTTTTGGAGTTGAGGCTGTTACCAAGAGCCGAAATCGTCTTCAGGAAGCAGGGAACAAAAATCAAAAAGCAGGAAAGCGTCTCTGGTCACCAATCTCTGATACTTTTCTCCTCAAATCCTCTTTTTCTCTGACGACCTTGTTTGCAGGGCTGGCCTTTTGGGGCGGTGTGACGACGTTGGTTGGGCTGATTCTCAGTCGGGTCTTTTTTGCCCAGATCGAGCTGCTGGTGGAGCGGGTATTCCTATCGTTGGCAAAGGCCCCCACGGCCTTTCTCGACCACCGCGCCTTTTATTCCTACGAGTTCAAGTGGATCGCGCTCTTTGGGTTGTTACTGACGGGAACTGGTATCGTCCTGCGGGTGAGCCGCTGCCCGATTTTCATCCGGCGCCGGCCCGCGTGGGAATTCCTGGCGGTGGGCTTGTTGGTGCTGGATTTTGTGACATTTGGTATGGGGTTTGGCCCGGCTGCGGACCCGGCGTTGCTGGACTATGTCCCGCCGGTGGTCGAATTCCTGCGACAAGACACATCTATATGGCGCTATGCGAACTTTACCCCACCCGGCACCACCAAAACGATGAACGCCAACGTGGGGATGTTTTACAATCTCCAGTACGTCGCCGGCTACGACTCGCTCTTTACCCGGCAGTACACAGACTATTTGAGTCTCATCGAGGAACAGACCGAGACTCAATACAACCGGATCGCATCTTTCAGCGAATGGTCGAGCCTCGACAGCCCGCTCACCGACTTGCTCAACGTCAAGTACGTCGTCACCGAGATAGAGATTCCCAACCCCAAATACCAACTGGTCTATCAAGACGACGCGGTGCGAGTTTATGAGAACCTGGGGGTGATGCCGAGGGCGTACACGATGCCATCGGTGGCGGCGATGGAAACAGACAATCTGGCAGCCACGGTACAGGACTACGACCCACGCAACTATGTGATCCTCGATACCGGCGCGTATCCTCTTGACTTTGCACCACAATCTTCCACCGCCACTGGCCAAACGGTGATGCGCTACACTATCAACGAGGTCGAAATAGACGTACAAATCGGCGAGCCTGGCTGGCTGATCTTGGCCGACGCGTATTTCCCCGATTGGAAAGCCTACATACGCCCCCAAGGGATGGGGGCGGACGCCGAGACTCAAATCTCTATCTATCGAGTGAACGGCACGTTCCGAGGTGTGCGGCTGGAAGAACCAGGTTCGTGGACAGTGCGCTTCAAGTACAGTCCCAATAGCGTCAAGATAGGGGCCTTTATCAGTTTTATCGCCGGAATGCTGGTCCTTTTCTTGGTAGGCCTCTACCTATGGCGTTTCTTTTACCGCGAGGAGGACGACGCCAGCACCGTCCGGCGGGTGGCCAAGAATTCAATTGCGCCCATTATCCTCAACCTCTTTAACCAGGCCATCAACTTTGCCTTTGTCGCACTGATGGCCCGTATCCTGGGGCCGGAGGGAACCGGTCGCTACGATCTGGCCGTCGCCATCTTTGTCTGGTTCGGGATCATCACTGAATTCGGCTTGGACATGTACCTGATGCGCGAGGCGGCCCGCGACCGCAGCAATGCACGACGGGTCTTTGCCAACACGACGGTGCTGCGACTGTTGCTCTTTGTAGCGGCGATACCGTTGCTTGTCAGTTTCCTGGCCAGTCGACAAGCCTGGGGAGAGCCACTGGCAGCGGAGACGGTGTGGGCACTGGTGCTTCTCTACGCCGGACTGTTGTTCAGCAGCCTGGCGAACGGCCTGGCTGCGCTCTTTCGGGCGTGTGAAAAGCACGAATACCCGGCCGCCATCCAGACGGTGACTATTACGTTCCAGGTCACCTTGGGAGTGCTGGTGCTGGTCGGCGGATTGGGGATCACCGGGCTGGCGGGGACCACGATCCTGACCAATCTGGCGACGTTGGCAATCCTGACAATCCTGGCACGGCGCATGATCTGGAACGAGTTACCGTCCGCCCAGGGAGGCCCGGTGTGGCGACAGCAGCGCGCTATACTGGTCGAAAATTGGTCACTGATGACCTCACTCTTGCTGCAATCGCTCTTTCCCGGCGTTAACGCCCTAATGTTGCAACAACTACAAGGCGCTCAAGGCGACATAGCCTTGGGCTGGTACAGCTCTGCGCGCAAATGGGTAGACGCCTTGAACATTGTCCCCCAGTTTTTCACAATGGCCGTCTTTCCGGTGGTCTCACGCCTGGCAACCGAGGACCGGGAAGGGCTGCGGAGATCTTACCGGCTGTCAGTCAAGCTACTGACAATGGTCGCACTACCGGTCGCTGTGCTGACGACGCTAGTGGCGACGACGCTAGTGGGCATGCTCAGCGGGCACGAGTTTCTACCTCACGGCGCAGTGACCCTTCAAATTTTGATCTGGTCTATCATCTTTGGCTGGACCAACAGCCTGACCAACTATGTGCTCATCGCCCTGAATCGCCAGCGCTACGTGATGGTGACCTCTGGCGCGCGCGTAATCTTTACCGTGATTGCGAACCTGCTCTTTGTAGGGGCATTCGGCTACGTCGCGTCCGCGTGGATCCTCGTCAGTGGAGAATTGCTGTTGGCGATGCTGTTCTACGCCGACCTGCGCCGTCAACTGGGGCCAATGGGATGGGGACGGACGTTGGGTCGGACCGTGGTGGCAGGGCTGGCGATGGGCGCAACGGTTTGGACGCTAACCGCTTACAGCTTCCTACTGGCACTGTTGGCTAGCCTGATTGTCTACCCAGTTGCCCTGCTGCTTTTACGCGCTATCATTCCAGAGGAATGGGCGATGCTGTCGCCACTGCTACCGGCCCGCCTCCGCAAGATCGTGCCAGTCTAATCCGTATCGTCATTCATCCCCAGGTACGACAGTACCAACCGCTGCCGCGAGAAATGCCCTCGGGTGACAAACTCGATCAACATCGGGCCGCCGCACAGCGCGCGAACGATCTCTGATATGTGCTTTCCCGCTCGATCAAGTGCCAATACACTTTTCCCAAACTCTTCCAAATAAGCAATCTTTTCCGCCAACGCTCGAGCCGGATTATCACGCACGCGGGCACTGCCTGGATAAAGTGTGTTCGCTGGCAGCGCGGCGATTCGTTTTAATGATGCAATGATCTCCCATATGTCGTACCCGGCGCGTAGGGCACGGTCATGCCCACCGACGAACAAGTCCCCAGTAAACAGCCATCCCCGTTGCGGCTCGTACAGGCAGATGTGATCGGAACTGTGACCAGGTGTGTAAACCACCTGGAAACGGCAGTGCTCCGTCTCGATCACATCCCCATCGGACACGGGCCGCCCCTGCGATGACTCGGGCCAGCCCCACATTACGCGCCGGTACACGTGCAGCGGTTGCTCGCCGCGCGGATCGGCCAGAACGGGCAGAGCCTGGGGATGGGCCAAGATGTCCAAGCCATCCCGCTGGCGTTGCAAGAGACCATTGCCGCCAATGTGATCCTCGTGGGTATGGGTGTTCACGACACGGGTCAGGGGAACGTCCGCCAGTGCCGCCACCAGTTCTGACGCGCTAAAGGTACAGCCAGTGTCGACCATTAGGCCATCTACCAGATAAGCGGTGGTCCAGTAGTGCCCACGGCCGAAAAGCGTGCGCCCCGAATCAAAGCGAGTGACATCACCGTAACAGGTGGTTTTGAGCATGGTTCTTGGTTGCCTTTTCAAAAACTAGCTTGGAGCAGTGTAACACAGTCTGACAAGAGACACAAACAAATTTTTCTTCGCGGCATGGTCATGCTATACTATGGGGCAGTTGATCTTGTGGCCTGTGCTATTTCGTGCAGCTACTTGCCAATGTGACAGAAAGGAAATATCCTATGGAAGACGCTATATCATCCATCTCTAGCACAATTGTGGTGGCGATTATTTCGGCACTGATCGGGTTTGTGGTTTGGGTGGCGCAAAAATCTGTAGAACGCCGCTCAGCGGAACGGCTCAGAAAAGAAGAACTCTACAACGACTTGTTGGCAGCATCCGTAGAACTCTTTAGCACCGGTGATGCTGCCCCATTTGTGATCGAATCCCAGCACGCGTGGTTATACGCCTCAGATGAGGTGCTATAGGCCATAAACGATTACCTTAAAGCATACGGAGCCTACGCCGACTGTAAAAGTCGCGGTATCGATGTGACAGAAACGTGGGATGCTGTCAAAAAAGAAGAAGGCATTCTTCGATTACACATTAGAAAGGACCTGTACCCCAAAACAAAGATAAGCGCGCACTGGGTCGGCGAGAAATGGGAATTTATCACCGCACGCCCAGAAAGAATTCAAGATTACCGCCAGCGAGAACATTCGTAACCACCAACTAAAACTAGAGGAGCATAATTATGCTTGTTGCCATTACACGTCCAATCAGTCCAAGTATCGAGCATTGCGAGCTAACTCACTTGCCGCGCGAGACTATCGACGTCAACCTCGCCAAAAGGCAGCACCGTCAATACGAGAATTGCTTGATCGACCTGGGCTGCAAGATTCACAGGCTGCCCTTGGAACCAGAACTACCAGATTCGGTATTCGTCGAAGATACGGCCATTGTGTTGGATGAACTTGCCATCATCACGCGCCCTGGTGTTGAATCGCGAAGGCAAGAGACGGTCTCGGTCGCGCAAACGCTCCAGGTATATCGCAAGCTGTACCACATTCAGACACCAGGCACGTTGGACGGAGGAGACGTGTTGCGTATCGACAGAAGGATGTACGTCGGCTTGTCGGGCAGAAGCAACGAATCGGGTATCGAGCAATTGCGTGAATTTGTTGACCAGTTTGGGTACACGGTGATGGCTGTGGAAATGGAGAGATGCCTGCACTTGAAATCAGCCGTCACTCAAGTGAGAGGGAATACACTATTGGTTAATCAAGGTTGGGTAGATGTAGGGGTATTTGAGGGCATGCAACTGGTGAACGTGGCATCAACAGAACCGATGGGCGGCAATGCGTTGCTGATTGGTGGAACAACCGTATATCCGGAGGCGTACGTAGAGACACGGCAGCGATTAGAGAATCGAGGTATAACGGTCAGAACAGTTGACATGTCCGAGTTGGCCAAAGCCGAAGGCGGTGTCACCTGCTGTAGTTTGATCCTTACAGCCTAATTTTGCAACGCTTGTCAATTGGCCCCTATCGAGTAGAATACTCCCCATGTACCCAAGGCATCCCCTTAACGTTCGCGTACTCTTGGTTATCATCATTGCCACCTACATTGTGATTGCTATCCTTTACGCCGCTCTCACCCCAATCTGGCAAGTTCCTGACGAACCCGCTCACTATAACTATATCCGTGCCCTGGCTGAGAATCTAACGATCCCCATCATCGAACCCGGGGACTATGATCAGTCGTACATCAGCCAGCTCACGACAGAGCGTTTTCCCCCAGAACTGACTATCGAATCGGTGGCGTATGAGGATCACCAACCGCCGCTGTATTACGTGCTAGCGACCCCGATCTATTGGATCTTTGACGGTGCGGTGTTGCCCTTGCGGTTGCTCTCGGTGCTATTGGGGGCAGGGCTGTTGGTGGTCGCTTTTGGAACGGTGCGAACTGTGTTTCCAGAGCGGCCCGAGTTGGCATTGATGGCTGCGGCTTTTATCGCCTTTATCCCCCAGCACGTGGCAATGATGTCCGGGGTGGAAAATGACGCGCTGGGCGAACTGATTGCGGGGAGCACGCTATGGGCATTGGTGGTCTATGTGGGCGGGAATGGCAAGCGCGAGAGCCCCTGGCCGATCGGGTTGCTGCTGGCGATGGCGCTGCTGACCAAAGCGACGGTTTATTTTGTCGTGGGAGTGGCTGCGCTGGCGGTGATCGTTCGCTGGCGGCAAGAGCGTCAGACATTCAAGTGGGCCATAGGACAACTGGCCTGGATGTTTGTCCCGACTCTGTTGCTCTCTTTGCCCTGGTTTATCCGCAATGGCCTCACTTATGGCTGGATGGACCCCCTGGGAATGGCGCAACACAACGCGGTTGTCGAGGGACAAATGCGTACATCCGAGTACTTGGCATTCTATGGCTGGCCCGCTTACTGGGAACGGGCCTGGAGCTTTACGTTTAACAGCTTTTGGGGGCAGTTCGGCTGGATGGCCGTGGTACTCCCAACTCGTTTCTACCAAGCATTGCTGCTGCTCTCTATCCTCTTGGCCATTGGTTTTCTGTGGTGGTTGTTCGACCGTCGCCGCCCCAAGCTGATCCCGGCTCAACGTGCCGGCCTGACCTTGTTTCTCGCGGCAGCCTTGTTCACGCTGCTCGAATATCTGGGCTACAACCTAACCTTTGTCCAACACCAAGGACGTTATCTCTTCCCGGCGCTTATTCCCATCGGAACGGCAGTTGCGTTGGGTTTAGGCACATTGACCGGGCTGTTACCCCAACGGATACGCTCCGGGACTATGGTCGCTCTCTTTGCCGGACTGGCAGCGCTGGACGTTTATTGTCTATTCAAGTTTATCATTCCATTTCTGGCGAGGTGACTGATGAGCGAACTTTTGCCCGGATTGACCGGCGAGACGGAAATGATCGCGAGTGAGGCGGATACGGCCGCTCGTTTGGGCAGTGGAAGTGTGCCCGTCCTGGGCACACCTGCACTGATGGGGCTGATGGAGGGCGCGGCAGTACAGGCGCTGGCCGATCACCTCTCCCCAGGCCAAACTTCTGTTGGGGGACGAATTGACGTTCGTCATCTGGCTCCTACCCCGGTGGGGATGCACATCCGTGCCCGTGCCGAGTTGTTAAAAGTAGAGGGGCGTCGCCTGGCATTTCACATTGAGGCGTGGGACGAGGTTGAGCAGATTGGCAAAGCCACCCACGAGCGATTTGTCATTGATGAGAAAAAATTCGTTGCCAACGCTCAGGCAAAAGCCGACGCCAGTGCCTAAGGCTTTTCCAGTTTTCAAGTCCTCCCAAAATCTATGGCGAAGAATCTCATAAATCGCACACGAGTTACAAAATAACCGGAAAAGCTCAAGGGGCACTGGTTCAGTTGGGTGGGATTTTTAGAGAATAGTCTGTTGTGGCTCGAAATTGAGCTTGTAGCCGCGCTTTCCATAGCGCGTAAGGCTCTACGAGGTATGGAAACCTCGTCTACATCGTAATCCCATTCAACTGAAC
>JAAEPW010000063.1 GCA_024232355.1 Chloroflexota bacterium
AGAAGTGTTACAAAATGTAATGTGCATGCGTAAAAGAAACGTTTATAGATCGCTAGGCGTTGCGAATGCAAAACGGATGGCACGACACGACCCACGACACTTGGTAGTCGAGTGGACGGTCGCTGGTGTTGCCAGCGAACTCGGCGTTCCAAGATGGCGATGAACGTCTGGGAAATGCTGGGGATTAGGCCGGTGAACGAGGAACTGTGAAGTTCAAGTCCTGGTTCACTCAGCGAAATTCCGCGCAGCACTGATGACCCACGGACGTGTGCAGAGTGTGTGGCGGAAGGCGCCATCTTCGTTGTTCGTCCTGCCATTCGGACAGCAGAAGAGGTGGGAACGGGGACATGAGGCATACAGGGGATGGCTAGCGCACAGCACACGCATCGCCATTTGGGGTGTTTGCAGTGGCCGTGATTGACAGAGAGAGCTTTATGTACAAAACCACCTATTCACGGCATGGTATGAGCAAGAGAATGAATCCCGGGTTTGTGAAAACACCGGTAGCTACCCAGTAGCACGAGCACCGGAAATCAGCATATAGTACAGAGTAATGTATCGCACGTGATATGTATATACAATGCACCGCTCAATACTGGGACAGAACGCTATCAATATACCCCCGAACACCGCATCTCCCCCCACTTAAGTTGGACTAGGGGCACTGAGTAGCGACCCGCAGTGTTCGGGTTCTTGA
>JAAEPW010000064.1 GCA_024232355.1 Chloroflexota bacterium
CATCGCCGGGATCTTGTTTTCTGTCACCACATCTGCACTCGTGGTGACCGCGGATGCTGCGCATCCGACAGCATCTGGGGATCGGGGCGGGGTGGGGGCGACGTCGAGCAGGTGGGTGGTCTCCCAGGCGCGGATGTAGGCCAGGCAAGCGTGGGCGAGTTTGCGGGATTCCCACACGGTGAGGGGGATGCTGACGGCGGCGGTGGGTTTGCCCTTGGGTTTGACGGCTCCCTGTCCTACGAGTTCGCCGGGGCCGTTTTGGATTTCTAGCCAGATTTTGTCTCCGTTGGCCTTGATCTTGAGGACGCGGCTTTGCGGACCGTCTCCGTTGGTGGTGCCCTTGTAGTCAGTGAATTCGACTTTTTTGCCCCAGGAGAGATCGGCCAGGAGGGGGCGGGCGTCGTCGAGGTCGAGAAAGTGGTGGGCGGTGGCGCTGGCGCCGTTTCCCTTGCGGTATTCTCCGGCAAAGAGGCGGATCTTGCCAATGGACAGCGCGTCCTCCAGGTGGAGAAAGCGGGTGCGGGTAACATGACTGTACAGCCGTTTGCGGGGTTGTTGCTGGGTCATTTTGGGTCTCCTTTTTCTAATAGTTGCCTGGTCTCTCTGACCAGGTCTAGCAGGCTGCCGGGCAGTCGGGCAGTCTGAGTGATACAGATGCACTCGATGTTGTGTACCAGGTGCGCGAGTGCTGATTCCAGTTCTTTGATGTGCTGTTCGGTTCTGTTTGCCTTGCGGCGCAGGCTGTAGAGTTCGTCCCAAATTTCTTCGCTCATAGGTCTCCTTTCGCACGGTGCTAAACCACCGTGCTGATAGCTAAACCCTGCTTCGCAGGCTGTTTCACCCGTCGTAGGCCAAGTCCAGGCCCAAGAGTATGCTGAATTTGCTCCACATTTC
>JAAEPW010000065.1 GCA_024232355.1 Chloroflexota bacterium
ACTCGATGAGCTCCGGGAGCTGGCGAAAAAGTTCTCCGTGCAACCGGCAAAGCTCAACAGGATGATGCAAACCGGCGAGATCGGCTACTGCGAATCGTGTGGTGAGGTCGAGAAGTTTTCCGAGCGGTTAGATGGAAGCGACAACATGCGGCGCGATTGCAAAAAATGCCGCGCGAAAAAAGAGCGCGTGCGGCGCGCTGGGAGGTGACATGACTTTAAGATGGGATGACCCGAATCTGATGAATCCTCCGAGGGGTGAGACGTTGGCGCCGTCACGTTTTGGTGATGACGATAGGTTTTTGCTGATATGTCGCTGCGGGCTGGCGACGTTGTTCCATCCCGAGGATATGCCCTCTGCGGCATGCGAAACACCAGACGGGGAGAGACTGGTAATTAGTTGCAAAGATAAATGTCAGGTGAAATTGAAATATTGTGCCCTTGGTGACGAATGGGTCTACGAGGGACTCTACGAACGACTGATGGGAGGGGGTAGCGACGATGAATAAGCGCTCAATGGCATCGGCAATGCACTATGTGGTAATGATGGCTCGGAAGATGCATATGCGTAAGTTTAAATGTGCTTGTGGTGAGTGTAGAGAGTGTCTGCATGAGTCACCATTGGGCCTGGCGGCAATTGAGGTTGTGCAAGACATGGCCGACGAGGCGGACAGAATTGCGAATGATGAGATAGGAGGTGAAGACGATGTTTAAAATTGGGGAGAAGTATCGGTTTATTGATGCCGAGGTAAAACTAAACGAAAATACCTCACTTGGCTTATTAAAAGGTGAAGTGTTTGAAGTCGAGAAAGTGTTTTGCGATGGCGATTGTGAAGTGCGATTTGAGGGGAGAGGCTACACGATGCAGATGCGTCGAGGTGATAAAGTCGAACGCATCGAAGACGAGCCGGCCGAGCCCAAATCAAACTACAAGTGCCCCATTTGTGAAAGGCGGGATTTTATCGCGCCAGTCGGGAGTGCCTACACTCATCTTTGCGGCTGTGGCGACCGCAGAAAGATGCTTTTTTCCGATTGGGTGACGTTGCTTGCGGCCGAGCCCAAATTCAAGGTGGGGGATCGGGTGAAGAGCACCCAACGCGATGTACGAGGGGTGATAGAGTCAATACACGACGATAAATACTGTTGCGTTGTTGATACGCGCCTCGGTGAGAACCGATTCACTGAACCGCTTCGATATCTGGAAAAACTACAGGACGCCCCCAACCCCACCCCCGACTTCGTCTGTGAGTGTGGGAGGGGGCACGAACATCATAATCGTTCCACCCCTGAGGTCGAGACACACCTCTGGCTACAAATAGAACGCCTGGACAACACTGTCGAAACACCACTACCGGAGGGTGAAGGTTGGGAGGTACTCGAACAAGAAACCGGTTTTCGTCGGGCAAGCTCGGCACCAGAGTGCGTGGACACCGATACGGATGCATCAAAGTGTTTTCGATACGAGTATAGGGACCACAATATTTTTGCCGACGGCTCTGATTACAACTACGCCGCCCAGATCAATTGGATTCGCTACACCCGCCCCATACCACAGAAAGAGCACTATCTAGTCAGATACCCCCTGCTTGCGGGGATCGTGGAGGGGGAGTGATGTTTCTATGGCCAATCTGGAGATTTTGGACATTTACCCCCTGGGGTTGGTGCTTGGCAATCATCTGGAATGTTTTTGAGATATGCAAAACAGATATGGGTTCCATTGCCCCGTGGATGTTTGGGGTGATATGTGGCTGTAGAGGAAAAAGGGTGGAGTGATGAAAAATTGGGGCAAGATGACCGGAGTTACAGCGGACGGATACAAGGAACCCCACTGGACCACCGAGCCCCCACGGAGGAACGGGTGGTTTTGTGGGGCGATGCCCAACTGGGAAGAGGCGGAGATTTTCCGCTGTCGTGAGGATGTATACAGAGATGGCGAGAGGTGGGTTGATTACGAAGAACGTCCGGAAATGCTCTGGTACACCGAAGAAATTAAGGTGTCACCACTTCCGGAGGATGAGTGATGGAAAAAAGATGTGAATATTGCGACGACACCGGATGGTACGGTGACAAGGGCCCGGGGATGCGCGGAAATAGCGAATATATGCCGTGCGACATGTGTGAGGCGCACGGGAGCGAATGCGTTCCTCCCCACTGGACCAAAGCCCCCCCGCGGAGGAACGGGTGGTTTTGGGCAAAAATTGCGTGTGATGTGGGCCCCACCGTTGTCGAGCCGGTGATGTGTCACCGTTACTACTACACGATTCGCGGCGCAGGCTTTGCGCTGAATTACGACGGGCGTGATGTATTTTGGTCCGAGGAAATCAAACCGCCGCCGCTGCCGGAGGATGAGCTATGAGTAAATTACACGAAGTAGAGTCATGGGTTGCACTGTGGACAGCAATGGATATCGCCGAAGGTCTAAGAGAACCTGAATACCCATACATGCAAAAGAAAGAGCACTCGGGCCAGGTCCCCGACCCCGGCCCACCACCGGGGAAACTCCGGTATTGGTGGCAACGCCTGATCGGGAAGTTCCGAGAGTGGAGAACACCGTGACCCCAAAACAGAAATTCCGACAGGTGTATGAAGAGCTCCGGCAGGTAGAACCACGGAGCATCACACTGGCGAAGCGCGTAGGGGATACTCCGCCACCGGGGTCAGTGTTCGAGGTCTGGGAATTTATGGAAATGGTCAGGCTCTGCGTCGGGATGAAATACAAAAAGCGGATCTATATACCCCGGGGATGGGATTTCGAATTTGTGTTTCCGGACGACCCGGTGTTGTACAAACGATTGGTTGATTTCACGATGGAGCATGGGAGTTTTTTGAATATCCGGGGGATAGTGAGGTGTGATGCGGAAACCACTGTTTGAGGGTGGTCCATTCGACGGTCAGTATAT
>JAAEPW010000066.1 GCA_024232355.1 Chloroflexota bacterium
AGTATCGCCGAAGGGGTGTTGTGGGAGGACCAGAATCGCCAGGTCACGACGATGAACCCCGCCGCCGACGAACTGCTGGGCCTGCTCTCAGCCCAATTTACGGCTATGAAGCCCGTGCGCGAGGTTGAGCCCCCTGGCGACGCGCGGCGCTTTGAAATTGGCGACCGCGTCATCAGCGTCCAGACCTCACCTGTCACCATGCCCGATGGCAAATCTTATGGCAACGTGATGGTCATACGCGACATCACGCGCGAGACCGAAGTAGACAAGCTCAAGGACGAGTTCATCGCCCAGATTTCCCACGAACTGCGCACCCCTCTGACCTCCATCAAGGGTTACAGCGACCTATTGCTCAAGGCAGTGGTAGGTCCCGACAACAAACAGGTGCGCGATTTTCTAGAGACGATCAACCGCCACGCCGAGGCCCTGGAAGAGCAAGTCGCGCACTTGTTGGACTTTACCCAACTGGAAGCCGGCAACCTGGGTTTGCGTTTCGAGCCGATGACCATAGAGAGCGTCGTTCGGGACGTCGGTCAGGAAGAAAAGGAACGATTCGAGGAGAAAAATATCCAGTTCTCTGTCCGGGTGAGCGACCCGATTCCTGGGATGATGGGAGACGAGCGGCGCTTGCGTTGGGCCTTGTTCCACCTGGTTGACAATGCCTATAAATATACCCAGGATGGAGGCAAAGTGACGCTCACGCTCAGCGCCAACGAAAACTCTGTCACAGTGCAAGTGCAAGACACCGGCGTGGGCATTGCGCAAGAAGACCAGCCCCATCTCTTTACCCGTTTTTATCGCGTCAGCCTGGAACGCACCATTGACGTGCGAGGACAGGGAACAGGGTTGTACATTGCCAAAGAGATTGTCGAGGGGCACGGTGGCGAAATCTGGATCGAAAGCGAGTTAGGCCAGGGCAGCACCTTTAGCTTTAGCCTACCCCTGGATGCAGGAGCGCGGATACAAAAACCGTCAGAAAAAGTTTACACTGACCTGGGAGACCTG
>JAAEPW010000067.1 GCA_024232355.1 Chloroflexota bacterium
AATCCAGATTCAGTACCCGGCATGGCACCGGGCCTGATTCACGAGCAGTGTAACGTCGAACGGGTCAATGTCCGAGCCATTGCAGACTGCGGCGCTGCCGCGTCTGTTGTCACACAGGAATTTGCATATCACATCTATCAAGACGGAAACGCAATTTGGCGTGAGGGAGCGTCCAACTTGCTTAGCTTACACGGTTTTGGCGGTATTCAGGTGCCGCTTTGCGAAACGTATTTCGCTGCACAAGTGAGTGCGTTTGACACGGTGTTCGACCAAGTGTTCTTTGTGGTCGACAAAGCAGTTCACATGGCGCTGCTGGGCTTGCCGGCGCTAATGGCCACCCGCGTTAGATTATTGACAATCACGGGGCGAGATGTCATGCCGGATTTCAACAAGGCCCTCACGCTCAATGTCTACAAGCGCGAGGCAGCGGAATCATTGAACAGTTTGGCAGGTCTGATGTGCCATGAAGTCGATCAGCTCGATTCACAGCTTGATCCGACGGTTGCCTGGCAGAATTTGAGACTGGGCGAATTCGGTCTGCAAATGAATTTGCTGACTGAATTGATTCAAGAAGAACAGCCTCAGGACCCGGCGCTCGAAGTGATAGTCGATCAAAAT
>JAAEPW010000068.1 GCA_024232355.1 Chloroflexota bacterium
AGATGCTGTCGAAGAATCCCCACCTTTTCTCTTGCTGTGTATTGCTTCCTTTTCTTTGTCATTGTTTCTCCTCCCATTGTATACTAACTCAGATGTGGCTGTTCTCCAATTCCATCTGAAGCAATACACGACGAGGTCACGCTGTTTGGCCGATTGCCAGAAGCCATCGAAGAATATCTGGATGTGATCTATGTGCTCAATGACAAAACCATCCATTTGGATGAAAGGTATCAAAGTTTTGTAGGTTGACTGGGCATATGACTCGGGGAAGACAGTGTCCCGCAACAGTTGCAGGACGTTGACCAAGCACAAGCGCAAAGCACTGACGAGTTGATCTTTGCGGTCGTCCAGTTCGTACATCGGATGGTTCGTCATCCGCCGAGTGACCTTTGCCAAGGTATGCTTCTTTTCCTCTCGTTCAACACAGTAACGAGCTAACTTTTTTTCCTCCTGTTCAACGGCTGTGGTAGCGATTTCTATGGAGGCTTGTAGCGGCGTCAACTGCTCTCGAAAACGGTCTTCTTCCGCTTGTGCACAACGGTGAATAGTCAGTGCATCCACGCCGTCGGTTGCACGTTGTTGAATTTCTTCGTCAATCGTTTCCAGGGCGGCCTGCCGTCTAGTCTGATACCGTTCGAGGTGTCGCTGATATCGCTGGCGGGCACGTGTCAGGCGTGCCTCGCAACTGGGAATGTAGCGTTCCAGGCGCTCAAGCCGTGTTTCCAGTTTCTCTTTCTGCGCAGCCAACTCGCTATTCTCAACTGGACGTTTGTCGTAGCCAACGTTGATGTCGCCCCCCAAAGTCAACCACCAGTCACGGATACCGTTCTCCTGCCGTGGCTGTCGAGCACGGTACCGGTCGGCAACCTCGGTTGCTGATATATCCCAGTTGGATGTGATGATGGCGAATAGGCGTGCTTCTTCTTCCTCTGTCTCTTCCTTTGTCGTGCTAGCGGGTCGGCGCAGTAGCACAACTCGTAGCTCCAAGTCATCTTCGTTTTTGCGCCGGTCTGACATTTTGTACTTGCCCTCGGCGATCTCTTGGATCGGCTTTCCATGTTTGTCGTAGCGGTAGGGCTCGAAGGAACTACATGCCTCGAAGCTGTTCAAACCATCGTACTGGTTCGATTTTAAGCACGTGATGAACTGGCGCTCTTGCTCGTCATCTCCCAGCAACTCCTTAAAGTAGACCACCGATAGACCTTCCCGATCAAAGATTTGATGGCTCAAACGCCGACTTTCCTCCAGTCCTTCGTAATAGGTCGTTCCATCAATCATTCCATTGATCAGGTGGGTATCTCCACGATAGGTCTTTAGAAACAACAAATGCCCGGCCTCATCGTGTAGCATCAACTGCTTGCGCGCCCCCACGATTCGGTCGCTGGTACCGTGTTTGGTGCGCGGTATATGATAGTCTGAGTAAACAACCTTGACATGCCAATCCCAATAGACGTGCGCTGTCGTACCCTCGACTTGTGTGTTGTCAGCCCACACTTGGGTTGCCCAACAGGTCACATCAGTTGTCAGCTTCTCGCCCCATCCCACTGCCACACCGCTCGATAGAAAATGTGCCATCTCGTCGCCGCTGTATGGGCGACCTCGTCCCGTCAATTGCCCCAATATCGTTCCGCTGTAATTGTTGAGATCGCAGGGCTTGAACATTCCCAGTAGTGGTTTGACCATCTCTGTCAGCACGTGTTGTTGGCGCGCTGTCGGATTCCCCATTCCCTTCAGTGTTCTGTGTTTCTTTTCTTGCTCCACGACGTGCTCCAGCGATCCATTCACCACTTGCCACCCTTCACTTGCCACCAGCATACCCATTACCATATTGATTCCCACCGCATCACAGCGATGAACTTGGGTCATTTCATTCTCTGGGGGAAAAATCCTCCTCTGTTTCTGCCATTGGAGTCGCTATTGTCGTCCCTCTTTTCGGCCTTCCCCTCCCTGGTGTCGGTAGTCCCAGTTGATGTCGCAATATGCTTACATAGCTGGCATGCAACTCGACCCCGAATTTAGCTTTGATCTCCGTCCTCAATTGGGGTGACCGTATCTCTTCGTTCTCTTGACAGCACTCGATTATCTTCTCTTGTACTTCCGCTGTTGCCTTGCGATACCGACTGCCCCCGCGGTGATCTATCAAGGCTGCCTCTCTTCGTTTGCACCATTCACGATGTAGACGTTGTATCCCTGTTCTTGAATATCCCAACTCGGATTGTGTGTTCGCTTCTCGCCATGACTTGCCTTTGTCCATCAACTCCATCGCGCAGTACTTTTGTCGGTATAGCTCTTCTCGTTTGCTCATCGTCCCCCCCCCATTTCGGCAAATGTAATTCTCCCAATCATACTCTGATCGCACGAATTAGGCAAATATGAATACTGTATTTATGCTCGACTGGACTGACATCCTGGGTACATGAGCGTCGGAGGCAGCGCAGTCATCCCAAACGAGTCAAACCGGAGTTGAGGGCAACGGCACCGAATCAAGTTTGGAGCTGGGACATCACCTATCTCAAGGGGCCGGGATGTTTTTACTACCTGTATGCGATCATCGACCTGTTCAGTCGCTATCTGGTAGGCTGGATGATCGCTGCACAAGAATCGGGAGAGCTGGCCGAAAAGCTGATTGGCGAGACGTGTGCCAAGCAGGAGATCGAGAAAGATCAACTCATCTTGCATTCTGACAGGGGAAGTGCGAT
>JAAEPW010000069.1 GCA_024232355.1 Chloroflexota bacterium
CAATATGATAATGGTGATCTCCACCGAACCCTACCTGCTCATCACCGATGTCAACCAATCCCCCTTTAACGTCGGTCTCAAAATTTATCTGGAAGACTTTAACAAGACCCAGCTCCGTGATCTTAACCATCGACACGGCCAGCCAGTGTCTGAGGCTGATTTTCCCCAATTGATGAAATTACTGGGCGGGCAACCCTACCTTACCCGTAAGGCGCTTTACACTCTGGTAACCGAGAGCATGAGCTGGACCGACCTGACCCAGGCGGCCATCCTTGATCATGGCCCCTTTGGCGACCACTTGCGGCGCCATCACTGGCTGCTTCGCAATGAACCGGAACTGCAAGAGGCGCTCAAACATATCGTCGAGCAAAAAAACAGCCCGGACGAGATGTCCCTTTTTCGTTTATTACAGGCCGGATTGGTCAAGGGCAGCGGCGATGTCTACACCTGCCGCTGTGATCTGTATAGAATGTACTTTAAGGACAAACTATGACAAGCTCAGTAATCGAAGCCTCAGAATTCTATGTGGCCGGCGGCACCTTGCGCCCTGGCTCACCTTCCTACGTGGAGCGTCCGGAGGACGAGGAGTTGTTCAACCTGGCCCTGGACGGTGAATTTTGCTACGTGCTCACCGCCCGTCAAATGGGCAAGTCCAGCCTGATGATTCGGGTTGCCCGGCGTTTGCGGGCCCAAAAGGTCCACTCGGTTATCCTTGATCTAACCAAGATTGGCACCGATGTCAGTGTTGAGCAATGGTACCTGGGACTGCTGACCCAACTCAAGCGGCATCTGAGACTCTCGGTGGACCTGGAAGCCTGGTGGCAAGGGCACTCCGTAGGCTACGTGCAGCGTTTTAC
>JAAEPW010000070.1 GCA_024232355.1 Chloroflexota bacterium
GCCAACTGCGAGACAAAGTTGGCGTCTTGATCATCAAAGCCGTCGACGCGATTGCTTTCGAGATTGATAGCACCCAGAACCGCTCCCTCGCGCAAGATCGGCACGGTCAACAAGGCCTGGGCCGATGGATCGAGAGGAGCGTGGGGTGCATGTTGCTGCACGTTGCGAACCAGGGCCAGTTGTCCATCGCGCAGCACACGGGCGATGACGCCTCTGTTTAGCAGACGCGGCGTATGCAAGAATTCATGGACCGCCTCTGGCGTATAACCACGCTGAGTGACGACAGCGACCTGCCGTTGTGCCCCGTCAGCCATTGCGATGTAGCCCTGGGTGGCGTTGGTGGCGCTCATGGCCTGCTCCAACACCAGGTCTATCACCTGTTGAGGCTCCAAAGTAGACGTCAACTCTCGCCCGATACGTTCGATAGCCGACAACTCTTCAACGCGACGGGTCAGCGCCTGATCAGTATGGCGATAGAGTCGAGCGTTAGCAATAGCGGTCGCGACCTGGTTGGAAAAGGTGACCAACAAATCGCGCTCGGCCAGGTCCAGGTAGTGAACCCGGTCATAATATACGCCCAGCATGCCGATCGGTTCGTTTCGTGCCACGAGCAGTATCTCGGCAAAAGCGCGATATTCCTCTTTCAAAGCCAGTTCTACCTCAGCAGCAGAGAGTGTACTGGTGGTGACATCAGACACAATGACCACGTTTTGATCACGCACGCGCTGGAAACGCACGGCATGTTGCCACAGCGAGATCGAGTCTTGGCTCAAGCCCTGTACAGTTTTCAACTGCAGCTTGCCATCGGGGCCGTCGAGCAAATATAGAGCCGCTTTTTGACAAAACATGATGGGCATAATGGACGTGACGACAATTTGTAACACCTGATCCAGGTCCAGCGTCGAGTTGACGGCGGTCGAGACGGTGTTGAGCAAGGCCATCTCTGCCGTGCGGCGTCGCATCTGCCCGTAGAGCTGTGCGTTCTCCAGGGCTATCGCTACTTGAGCGGCCAGCGTAAAGAGGAGAGACATATCTCCCTGGTCATAAGCGCGAGGCCGGCTAAAGCTCTGCACTGTCATCACGCCCAGCACCTTGTCGCCTATGACCAATGGAACGCCAAGCCACGAGAGCGCGGGTTGCCCGATCACTTTGAGCCCCAGGTTGGCGATGACGTGGGCCGTGTTCTCTGGGATGAGGATGGGTCTGCGTTCGCGGATGACGTATTCGGTGAGCCCGTCGCCGGCGCGCCGGCCAGAGATGCGCTTGCGTTTTCCGTCTTCGATGAGCACAGGAAAAGTCAGTTCCTCGGTCGTAGCGTCATAGAGCGCAACGTAGAAATGGTCGGCCTCGACCAACTGGCGGACTTGATGGTAAAGAGCGTTGAGCAAAACGTCCAACTCTAGGCTGGATGTCGTGAGCACTTGTCCTGCCTGGTCGAGGATGCGCCGCTCGCGCGCGTGTCTTTCCAGGTCACGGCGTGTTTCGCGCAGACGGTGAGCCAGGGTGCTGATCCCGATCAACGCGGCGCAAAAGACAAAAAAGACCCACGGAGCCAGGTTCAAATTGGCCGTGGCAAGGACGGCCGCACAAGGGAGTGGCAAGAGTTGCAGCATCACTATCTGTCTGAGACGGCTCTGAAAATAGTTTGAGACAGATTCGCCACGGGCATAGAGCTGCCAGGCATCAAGGATGTTGCGAATGAGGAAAAAGCTGCCGAATAGCGTGACCATGGCCAGCAAATCGCGCCAGCCCCAGTCTACAGTGGCAACGCTTCCCCCCACTCTTTGGTAAACCAACCCCGCCACGCACAGGCTAATGACGTTCGCTCCCGCTCTAGAGACGACAGAGTGCCCTGTTTGCACACGAAAACCGCGCATCAAGTTAGTTTGCCGGACCAAAAACTGCCTGATCGCCTCTGCAAGAACGGTCCCTAAAACGACGGTCCACATGGCCGGAGCCGATCCTGTCGCCAGGAACACCGTCAACAAGACGACGTGAACCACACTGGCATAGCTTGTGGAGAGGACCAGGCCGAAAAAGTCGACCAACGCGAGCGTGACGGAGAATAGCAAAATAGGCGACCGCATTTCTTCCCAGTCGACCGGTTGCGCGACGTTGGTCAACAGCAAGGTAAGCAAGGCGATTGCCAGCAGGGCATACAACGCCCGTCTAGATTTATCCTTGAAAGCTGCCAAAGCCAGTTTGTCCTCTCCTCAGAGTAAGCGTTATCTTGAACAAAGGCGTCAAAAATGCGCGGGGATCATGTCGGATCGCCGTTCAGACTTTTTCGTCACATCAAGACTCAAAAGTTGACTGTTGGACTGTGTCAAGACGTGACAACACCTCTAGCGACAAGACCGGCAGTGTAAAAATAAAGGCGCTACCTTGTCCTCCGGGGTTGTCTTCTATCCATATACGTCCACCGTGGGCCTGGATCGTCAGACGGCAAAAAGCCAATCCCAACCCAGCCCCTCTGCGTCGGCCATTCAACTGCGCAAAGCGTTCAAAGACCGTGTCACGATGTTCGTCTGGAATACCTGGCCCCTCATCCAACACCATGCAGCGCACGTATTGCTCGGGCGGCTCGGTCTCCCCGTCAAGGCCCGCCTGGCCTGGCTCCCCCTCGACAGATTCGGGAGCGATTTTGACGGTGACAGTGCTGTCGTCTGAGGTGTGTTTGATCGCATTATCCACCAGGTTGACCAGCACACGGCTAACCAGTTCCGCGTCCGCCTCTACAGGCGGCATGGGGGAGTCGCTTTGCAACTTTAGCACGATATTGTGATCCTCGGCCACAGGCTCCATTTGCTGGATGGCGGATTGAGCCAATTGGGGCAGCAAGAGCAGTTGGCGCTCCAGAGGCATCTGGCCGGCTTCTAGCCGGCTGATGTCTAGGAGCGAACCCACTAGCGTTATCAGCCGGCTGCACGACTCATCGGCCAGGTTCAACGCGCGGTGGATCATCGCCCCATCCGCTCGGGCGTCGAGCAAGTCGCCAGCCACCTGCAATCCACCGACGATGGCCGTCAGCGGGCTGCGCAGGTCGTGGATGATCATGTCGCTCAGGTCCTGGCGCATCTCGGCCAGACGATGTTCTTCGGTAATGTCTCGAAAGACGATGAGTCGTCCCACCACGGTGTTGTCTCTGTCTATCACCGGCGATCCCACCTGCTCAATGTGATAAGTAGGAGAACCCAGCGTCTCAAAAGTGCGCCTGGTCACCAGATCAGACATGGATGTCAGTGAATGCACGACGGCTTGTGTCTCATCGTCTGCATAGCCCAGGAGCGCCATTATGTGCTGGCCCAACTCGGCGACCACGTCACTGACCCGTTGCCCGACGAGTTTCTGGGTCGAGAGGCCGCTCATTTTCTCTATCATAGGGTTGGCCAGCACAATACGGCCGTTGCGATCAACGACCAAAAAGCCATCACGTGTAGAGTCGAGGATGGCTTGCAGGTTGTCGCGTCCCTGGCGCACCTGCTGGAACAAGCGCGCATTGTCTATGGCTATAGCCGCCAGTTCGGCCAATTGAGTGGTAAAGCGCGCATCGTCGCGGCTAAATCCGTGCAGACGGTCGCTTTCTAGCGACACCACGCCCAGCACACGCTCTTCTTTGACGATGGGGACCGTAAGTTGGGCGCAGGTAGAGGGGAGATTTGGGGCATAGTCGGGGTCTGCATGCACGTCGTCCACCAACGCCGTCTCGCCGGTGCGAACGACGCGCCCCATGATCC
>JAAEPW010000071.1 GCA_024232355.1 Chloroflexota bacterium
ATGACATGCTGCGCAGCAGGACGTAGCTGGTTGGGCCACGAGACTACAAACTTCAAGGCACTTGGCATATTTTGCGAAGACGACGAGGACGAGTTGCACCGACGGCAACTGGCAATCAATGAGCACTACGATCTGGACTGGTGCGATTTGGAAAATATGGGCTGGTATTCTGGCGTTGCCAAGGAGAACGCCTTGCACATTTTCAACCGTGAGTACTGGCAATGGGATCCGTCGCAGTTCTTTCAGGAGGTTCATGACGTAGCGTCTGACGGGGGGTATCAAATGATTGTCCTGGACAGCCTGCACGATTTGTTTGCGGGCAATGAAAACGCACGCCCGGAAGTACGCCGTTTTATTCAAATGCTGCATAGTCTGGCCTGTGATATTGACGGCACTGTGGTGCTTTCCGCTCACCCGTCAAAGGCCGGCAGGGCCGATGGAACTGGTGAATCCGGCTCTACCGCCTGGAACAATTCGGTGCGTTCGCGCCTGTACCTGACACGGCCAAAGGACGACGAAGACAATGAG
>JAAEPW010000072.1 GCA_024232355.1 Chloroflexota bacterium
GGTGGCTGAAACTCGTCTTCGCCAGCTCCATCATCAGTAGTGGGTGGCGTTACCAGTCGGGGAGGGTGAGATGGCATCGACGCCAATACCCGCTCCATGCCCTCATCGCCCTCGGAGTCATAATCGGTGCTATATCCATCATCTGAACGGCCGGGTATTTCACCGATTGGCCCACAGTTGGTCTCCTCCAGCCGATTTTTACTCGGCGAGTGTGCGATACTTCCCGTGGCCACCGTTCGGTCCTGTTTGTATGCGATGATTCAAGCAAAGCGTCTGCGCTGATGCGTGACGTGACATTCCTGATACGCCCTCAGATTGTCTCTTGCTACGAAGAAACTCCGAACATAGGCGTTTCTTTTGTAGAATTCCTTGCGGAACTCGGCCTTAGTACGTCGACCCATGACCGTACTGAAACGGCCATAGCCGGTCCACGGCGGGATAAACCCACCCTGTGGAATTGCGTCCTCATCTGCATCCTGAGCTTGGGCCAGCATCGCCGCCTCTCCCTCCTGTCGGGGTGGCGACGGCAGCAGACTCTCCTTTTCATCAGCATTGTGCAAC
>JAAEPW010000073.1 GCA_024232355.1 Chloroflexota bacterium
ACGGAACCTTGAGCGCAAGCTGGGGCACCTCTGGACAGGCAGACGACGTCATCACCTGGACCAGCACAACGGACCCCAGCAGCACGCTGCTGCTGCCCCTGGAAGAGGTCACCATCCCCTATACTGTCCAGATCACGGGAGGGCTACAAGACAACCCTCGCTTTACCAACACGGCACAAATCACCGGCGCGGACGGCATGACCTTGGCCCAGGCACCTGCCCAGGCCATCACCCGGCTCTACGTCTACCTTCCCATCGGAGCCCGTGCCTTTCCGCCCGTGCCCGCCTGGTCCGGCCCCATCCCAGCACCCGTGAACCGCGCCTACACCGTCTCCTGGGATGACATCACCATAGACTATGACCACTATGTGCTCCAACAGTCGCGCTTTTCCGACTTTGCCTCCCTCGAGAACTCTTGGCAAACGGGATCCACCTCAAAGCTAGTCGAGTCTGCCTACTGCCTCTACTACTATCGCGTGCGGGTGGACAAGCTCGACTACTGGGTCGCGGGGCCCTGGAGCTACACAACGTCGGCTCAACCTTCGCCTCCGGCGATAACGCTAAACAGCATCAGCAATGCAGACAATGACGGCTCCTACACCGTCGATTGGTCGCTAGAAAGCTATAACGGCACGATTGACCGCTATGTGCTGCAAGAGGCGACGGACGCCGATTTTACCAATCTCACGGGAAGCTGGACCATTGATGATCCGGCAACGACGTCCCAAGCCTTTCAGAAAGGCCTATCGGGCGGCGGCACCTATTATTATCGCGTGCGCGCCGACGACGACGACTGCTGGGCGCAAGGCCCGTGGAGTGGGACCCAATCAACCACCATCTATATCCGCTACAACTTTAACTCCAGTTGCCCCACCTGGGCCATACGCGAACACACCGGCGACGATGGACCGCCAGGCACCGATTGGTTTGGCAGTGGATGCAGCGACGGCAAGCTCGAGATCACGGTTG
>JAAEPW010000074.1 GCA_024232355.1 Chloroflexota bacterium
ACAATTTCTCGAGGAAACGATTCGTTCAACATTACTCCAGGGCTATCCCAACCTGGAGTACATCATCATCGACGGCAACAGCACTGATGGAAGCGTGGAAATCATTGAAAAATACGCTCCCTGGCTCACTCATTGGGTCAGCGAAACAGATCAAGGACAAGCCCACGCCATCAACAAAGGGTTCGCCCGTTGTACAGGTGATCTGCTCGGCTGGATCAACAGTGACGATGCATTACTGCCAAATGCCCTACAAAATCTCGCCCTGGCTCATCAAAAAGCGCCTGAAGCGATTTTGTCGGGTCAAGTGATGAACATTGACGACGACAATGATTATAGCTGGCTAGAGTCTCCACGAAACGTGACCTTTGAGAACATTGTCGAACCCTGGCGCCACAACATTTTTTGGCAACAGCCCGGCGTCTACTTTACCCGCGCTTTATACGAAACAGTTGGCAAACTCGACGAAACGTTGCGCTACGTGTTTGATTGGGATTGGATGTGTCGTGCTTTGCAAACGGCCCCAGTTCATTACCTCCACGTACCTGTGGCACAATTTCGCTATCATAGCACATCCAAAACTGTCGGTGAAGCCGCCGATTGGTCAGCGGAAGAACATATCGTCACCGAGCGATACCAGAACAAAAACAATGACTCGGACACCAAACTCGCCCAAGCTGCCTGGGAAATGCACCTGGCTGATACCTATCTCAGATTGCACAATTGGGCTAGAAATGAGGGCTTGAGCCATTTGAGAATGGCCGTTGAGCGTGATTGGCGCGTGCTCAAGTGGCGCAAGTTTTGGCTATTGTACCTCAAAGGACTTTTACCATTCAAATTGTTACTTATGTTGCGTGTGGCATACCTGCGACGCTTCAAAAAGTACCTCTTTGGCTAATCGAGAAACAACTATGCGCATCCTCTTGGTCAACAAATACAACTATCTGAGGTCTGGCACAGAGCGTTATCTGTTCAACCTGGAAAGGCTCTTGCAAACCTATGGACACACCGTTGCCATATTCAGCATGCGCCATCCACAAAATCGACCAGCCATCTACCAGGATTACTTTGTCCCTCACGTTGACTTTCGAGACCTGACCCCCTTGGGTCGCTTGAGCGCTGCCCTGCGGGTGCTATGGTTTCCCCAGGCTGCTCGGCAAATCGCCCCAGTTCTCGATACTTTTCAGCCCGACATCGTTCACTTGTCCAACATCTACCATCAACTCTCGCCCTCTATACTCCTACCCATTTACCGTCGCAACATTCCCACTGTCCAAACACTCCACGATTACAAATTGATTTGTCCCAACTACTTGCTCTATACCCAAAAATCCCCTTGCACACGTTGTCGCAATGGAAACTATTTCCAGGCAGTGAGACATCGCTGTCTGCACAGTTCGCTGGCGTGGAGTTTGTTAGCCGCCGTCGAGATGACCCTACACAAAACCTGGCGCGTCTATGAGCGTCACGTCGCAAGCTTTATCACCCCCAGCGCCTTTTTAAAGTCCACGGCCCAATCATTTGGCATACCGGCAAAACAAATAGTGCACATTCCCAACTTTCTCTACCCACAAGAACACACCGTTCCCCAGGGTGATGGGGACTATCTGGCCTATATTGGACGCCTGTCGCATGAAAAAGGGCTGCTGACCCTGATCCGGGCCATGCGCCAACTGCCCCAGGCGCAACTGCTCATCGTAGGCGAAGGCAAAATGCGCCCGATGCTGGAACACAAGGCAGCCGAGTGGAAACTAACCAATGTCCAATTCACCGGATACTTGACAGACCAGGCCCTCAACAATGCCCTGGCAAGAGCGCGTTTTACGGTGCTTCCCTCCGAGTGGTATGAAAATTTCCCTTTTTCTATTCTTGAATCCCTCATCGCTGGCAAATCCGTCGTAGCATCGCGCATCGGGGGTATACCAGAACTGATTGACGATGGTGAGAACGGCCTGCTCTTTAGCCCTGGCGATACAAATGAACTAGCCGCTTGCCTGCGCCATATGTGGGACAATCCAGAACAAACGCACCGCATGGGACTGAATGGTCGCCGCAAGGTGCTGGCTCAATACGGTCCTGAAAACCACTACCGTCAACTTTACCCGCTGTACGAAAGGTTGACAAATGAATCAACGCGAGTGAGGCAAAAAAAGTAGAATGATCCAGTTGAGGAGCAATAGCAATGACATCGCGCAATTTCCAAAACTATGCAAATAGTAACATTGACCAAATACTCTTTGGTAATCACATCAGAGAGTGGCAAATGTCCACGGTGGAGCGGTGTACACTCATTCAACTTGTCGAAAAAATCAAGCCTGAATGTGCCATCGAAATCGGAACGGCACAAGGTGGAAGCCTATCAGCAATCGCAAAGCTGTCAAACAAAGTTTATACTTTGGATATTGATCCATCCTGCCAGGAACGACTGGGGCCACAATTTTCAAATGTCGAATTTATCACGGGCAAATCACAACAAACGTTACCTCCATTGATACGTAACTTGCAAGAAAATGGAACTAGATTAGAATTCGTCCTGATAGATGGCAAACATTCTCGGAACGCGGTCAAACAAGACATTGAAGCTGTGCTAACCTTTCGTCCAAATCAACCACTTTATATACTGATGCACGACAGTTTCAATCCAGGCTGTCGCCAGGGGATCATCGAGGCAAATTGGGCAGCTAATCCTCACGTTCATTTCGTTCAACTCGATTTTGTAACGGGGACCATCTTGTCCACGGCAGATTTTTACCGCCAAATGTGGGGTGGTTTTGCTCTAGCACTGCTGTTGCCCTTTGAACGCACAGGTGAATTGACGATACAGAAAAAGCAAGAGATGCTATTCCAAAGTGTACTACCACACTCAATCCATAACCGCATCACATCAATACCAGCACGTATTATGTCCATGCTATACCGACGGGCAAGACAATACCTCGGTCGTGCAAAATCATTTTGACAAACACTAACACCAATTTCACCTATCACACGAGAGATTAACAAACAGATGAACCATTACCGAGACAAAATCACCGCCATCCTGCTCTTCCTGGCCGACCTGTTCTGCCTGAGCCTGGCCGCTGGAGCAGCGATCTACATTCGCTACAACACTCCACTACTGCCCTACCCGCACACCCCCTCCCTGTGGATTTCTCACCTGGTGCTCGTGGCAGCCGTATGCCTGACTCTTTTCCCCACCCTCATCCTGAACGGCGCTTACCGCGCGCCTCGGCGCTGGCAGGCCAACGAAGCCTTGCCCGTCGCCCTCAAAGCGGTCCTCCTGGCCTTTCCAATCTCGACAGTCCTGCTCTTTATCCTGCGATTCGGCGTTCCCCGCACAGCACTGGTACCCACACCTTCCAGATTGATCACGGGCCTGATATGGAGTGGTCTGCTGGTGAGCCTGACGGGCACGAGGCTTTTGCTAGGTCGGCTCCAACTGACAATGTACCGCAGCGGCTTTTGGATGCGGCGTTGCATCATAGTGGGCGACGAGCCGCAAGCCGCGCAATTGACCCGCCACATCGAACACCACCCCTGGCTGGGAGAACAGATCATCGGGCGTGTCGGTTACGAACCCGGTCCCGATTGGCTTGGCAAACCCGAAAACCTGGCCGACCTCATCAAACGCCACCACGTGGACGTGGTCTGGCTGGCTCCACCAACGGACCTTGAGGAGTATGCTCTACCCTCACTCTTGTTTGAACCCACAGGCAACGCCGTGATCTGGCGCGCATTGCCCAAAGACTGGTCCCGTTTTACGGAAACAACCCTCCCCCGCTTGAATTTCGAGCAGATCGAGCAATTCCATGAGCGATTGGAACATCACCTGGCCCTGCCCACGCTGCGCATCGCCATGCTGGGGTCTCGCGGAGTGCCCGCCAACTATAGTGGCATCGAGAAATACGTCGAAGAGATAGGCAGCTACCTGGCTCAAGAGGGAGCCTGCGTGACCGTCTACTGTCACGCCAAATACGTATCGAAACGGGGCAATCACCGGGATATGGAATTACGCTTTGTCCCCACCATTTCCACCAAGCACGCGGAGACCATCGTCCACACCTTCCTGGCGACCCTCGACGCCTTGTTCCAGGGAGAAGAAATATTTCACTATCAGGCGCTAGGTCCCACCACGCTGGCCTGGTTACCGCGCTTGTTTGGACGCAAAGTAGTGGCTACTGTACAAGGACTGGACTGGGAGCGGGCCAAATGGGGATGGCTTGCACGCCGTTATCTAAAACTTGGAGAATGGGCCACCTGTCATTTCCCCCACATCACCATCGTCGTCTCCCAGGCCCTGGCCCGACATTATGCAGAGCGACACGGCAAAAAGACGATCCGCATCCCCAACGGCTTTGAAGCGCCCGTGCGCCAGCCACCCCACCTGATCAAAGAGATGGGCCTGAACAAAGACAACTATATCCTGTTCGTCGGACGGCTTTCGCCCGAAAAGCAATGCCACACCCTGATACAAGCCTTTGCTCAAACGCAAAGTGACAAACACCTGGTCTTGGCCGGTCGAGCCACCTACGACGACGGCTATTACCAACGACTGCTGGCCGAAGCGGATGGCTTGAACACCATCCACTTTCCTGGCTTTGTCCAGGGCGCTGCCCTGCAAGAACTCTACTCCAACGCCTACCTGGTCGTACTGCCATCCGAAATTGAAGGACTGTCCATCTCGCTGCTAGAAGCCCTGAGTTATGGCAACTGCCTGCTGGTGAGTGATGTACCGGAGAACCTGGAGGCCGTGGGGGATGTAGGGTACAGCTTTCAGAGCGGCGACCATGATGCCCTCGTTCAGCAGATGCAATGGCTGCTCGATCATCCCGACCAGGTAGAAATC
>JAAEPW010000075.1 GCA_024232355.1 Chloroflexota bacterium
AAACTGACTTGGATTACGCCCTATATTGTCATTGGCCCCCCCCCCGATCATTTCGAATGACTTTACTTCATCTTTCCTCCCTTGTCAATTATCCGCATCCTAATGGGTCAGTACCGGACTTTTGCCAGTTAGCTGTTCCTGAGCACCAGCGGTAGGTAAATGTAGTAATTGTCTCCAGTCAGGAGAACGATACGCACCGAGGCATCATCGTCGTCGTTGTCCGGGTACAGATCCAGTACTCCACCAACTGGTGACACGCTGGCAGTGTTGTTCAACGTGCCACTAAAAGTGCTGGTGGTGGTGACAACGAGCGTCAGGTTGGCAGGTGTCCCACTGATCACGTCCGTTACCGTGCAGGTGACATCGGTCTCGCCAGATGTCCAGGCCCAGGCGCAACCCGTTCCACCAACCCCGGCCAGGGCCGCAGCGTCGCTAAAGGTGTCCACGAGCGTGGCTGTGACGGGGCTGGTCGGCCCGGCATTGGTGATGGTGAGGGTGTAGGTAATGCGCTCCCCGGCGGTCACGTCGCCTGTGCCAACGCGCACCTTGCCCAGCGACAAGTCCGCTTCGCGCACGGAGATAGCCCCGGTGGCAAAAACCCAGGTGTAGGGTGCGTTACCCAACGGATTGCCAACCAGGTCACTCCCGGTGTCGACGCTGACGGTGTAGCGGGTGCTAGTGGCCAACTCGTCGTGCCCCAGCCACAGGCGGCGGTCGCCGTTCTCCCAGGTCGGGGCAAGGCCAGTGACAGCGGGCATAATGGTGTAACTGACACTGCCGGTCGCCATCGCTTCGCTGAAATCCACTTCGATGGGCGCGTTGCGAGGCACGTCGGTCGCCCCATCGGTCGGGCCGACGAGGGTGACAGTTGGCGCGGTGGCGTCCACGGTGAAGGACCAGACGTCGGTGTAGGCGCTGGTGTTGTTCAGAGCATCGTAGGCGGCCACGGTCCAGGTGTAGGTTCCATCGGCCAAGACGCCGGTGGCGTACTCGGTGACGTTACCTCTGTTGCTGACCGTGCCGTTCCAATCGAGCCAATAACCGGTCGCGCTGGTCACGGCCTGCCAGGTGAGGGTCAGTGAGGTCGTACTGGTGAGCGTTCCGTCCGCCGGGCTGACCAGAACAGGCGGCGTCATGGCAGGTTGTGTCACTCCCGTGCCGCTGAGGGTCACGTTCACCGTAGGCTCATCGGCATCGTCCGACTGGATGGTCAGAGTGACAGCTTTGGCCCCTATGCTGGATGGGTCAAAGGAAACCTCAATCGTGCGTGTGCTGCCGAACGGCAAGGTGATCTCGCCACTATCGGTCAGGTTGAACTCGCCGGTGTCACCTGTCGGGGTAACGGCGCTGATGTGCAGATCTGCGCCGCCGTCGTTAGTGATGACCACCGTCTGCGAGACGGTCGCTCCGGCGTCCACGTTTTGATTGCCAAAGACCAAGCTCAAAGGCGCTACCGTGATTTCGGGATCTGTGGCACTCGTCCCTGTGCCGTCCAAGCTCACATCCACCGTAGACTCGTCGCCATCGTCCGACTGGATGGTCAGAGTGACGGCTTTGGCTCCCACACTGGACGGGTCGAAGGAAACCTCAATCGTGCGCGTGTTGCCGGGCGTCAGGGTTGATTCGCCGCTATCGATCAGGTTGAACTCGCCGGTGTCGCCTGTTGGGGTCACGTCACTGATGGTCAAGTTCGCCGTTCCGTCGTTGGTGATGGTCACCGTCTGCGAGACGGTCGCGCCGGCGTCTATATTCTGATTGCCAAAGGTCAGGCTCAAAGGCGCTACCGTGATTTCGGGATCTGTGGCACTC
>JAAEPW010000076.1 GCA_024232355.1 Chloroflexota bacterium
AGGGAGTCGGTCCTCAGCTCATAAAAACCTTTGTTCAAATATGCCCACCCCCATATTTACTGGTATTCAAGTGACAAACCCCAGCATTTGGGAATGGTAAGTTTGAAAATGTCATTATTAAAAATTTGGACTGACTCCCTGATTAGAAGGCAGTTTTTCATCTAACGGATAGTTAGTATATCCCCACTCCCCACAGAAGTCAAAAAAGAACCGCCCCAAGTCGGGGCGGCTGTTTCAGTACCATTTATGCACCAGTTTTAGCAAATAGTAGTTATATTAAACTCATCCCACCGGTGAAAATGCCCATTTAGCGAGGTCTGAGCGTTCCAAGTGATCGAGGTATCGCTGTGTTGGCGCAAGCGTAGAATGTCCAAGCATCTTTTGCACTACTACCGCACTCGCTCCACCTCTCAGTGTTTCGATTGCCATTGTATGTCTTAGACTGTGTGGTGATATGGGCTTTTGGATGCCCGCTTTTCGCGCTAGTTCCTTGACTATCTGCCACGCCCTCACAGATGTCATCCTGGGACTTTGACGAGTGCAAAAGAGAAACGTATCCTTGTCCGTCTTGTTGGTCAGATCGCGCCCGCTGTCAGCAATCCAGACCTTGATGGTATCCATCACCGATGCTGCTACCGGTACGAATCTGTCCTTTCGCCCCTTGCCCATCTTGACCAATACCCACCAGTTGCCCGCCTCATCCTGGGAAAAATTCTCCAATCGCACCTTGACCAACTCGGAAACCCGGAGCCCTGCGCCAAGCCCCAATGTTATCAAAGCGTGCTCTCTAGGGTTGCTATCCTGGGCCATGGTCAAAAGTGCAACTCTCTCGGATTGGTTCAATACCTCATACGGCTTTTCAACTGTTGACTTGGGGGACTTGAGGACAAACGCGATTGCGTCTTTGCTCAGGCCGGTGATGCCAGTCACCAAGCAGAAGCGCAAGAACTGGCGCAATCCTGCGAGTTTCAGGTTCACCGTTGCGGGTGAAAGCTTATCTTCTCTCTCAGCATCCAGACGTGAAACCAGCCAGCCACGATACTCTGCTAACAGCTTTGCTGTGACGTCTGAAACGTAATCAACTTCCATAGCTCCCATTGCCTCAATAACGGCTCTCTGATAGGCCATTGCCGTCCTGGGACTGTTCAGAGTGTTCAGAAACGTGTCAAGTGCCTCTCGCCACTTGACGGGTGGGATCGTGCTCCCCACGAGATCCGTCCGGTGCTGTGGGGTCAATGCTCTATTGTTCATCGGCTGTTACTCCCTCCATTCTATGCTCTTGACAGAGGTAGCAAAAGGCGATAATTGAGGTAATGGACTTTGCCCAATTCGACCGGCTATGGGGGAACCATTTGAGCCAACTATGCAATCAAGCTCAAACTTAATGCCGAATTTGGGTAAGAGGATTCGGCAATCCAGCGGGAGCATCACGTCTCTTGCGTCTTGTGTCTTTTTACCCTTTGACCGACCCATCGGCAGAATGATCGAGATGAACCCGCCCGCGGTCAGCAGATGTCAGTCTTGGCCCCTCGAACCGATCAACTCGCTCAACGCGGCGGTCACCGTCGTGACGCTCGATCTACCTGACGCGGATCGCACACCACCTACTGAAATTTTTCCAATCGCCCTGCGACTTTTTGCGCAAACCGATCTATAAATCCCTGAACGTACTCGTGTATATCCCTAGAGGGATCCAGGACCAGGGGCATCAGGTCCATCGCGAAACCCATTCCGGTAGCCACATCCGTTTCGTGGGGCGCGTAATACGTCGCGTTTGCGCGCCGCCGCCCCATTGACGCCAGATCATATCGCTTCCCGCCACAAATCTGTGAATCAAACACACCTAACAATGCCACCTGCAAGCTCTCGTGAGCCGAGATATCAAAGACGACCTTTTCCGCGTCTACCATCCAGTCCAGATCGCGCCACACCTCGCAGCCATATAAATGCTTTGGCTGGTCGTCAACCGGTAGATTGCGGACAGCCTCAATCACGCGCAGGGTTACGGCCACGTGGGTGTCGTGTTTGTCGGCCAAGTTGTGTACGTACACCACTTGGGGTCTGGTGACTTTTAGCAGCGTCTCAATATCCTCCACAACTGCCTTATTTGCACTGTCCTTGACCATCGAACTGGGATAATCGAGCAGCACTTGGGCCGCGTACTCGCCCACCACAGCGGCTTTCTTTTGCTCCTTGCGCCGAATAGTCTGCATCTCCCCGTCCGTATAATTCGCGTACACGTCATTCCTCGGCGACCCACTGCCATTGGTGACGACAACGCCAGTGAACCACTTGTCGTCGCGCTGGAAGCACTTGAGAATGCCATCATAAGCCATGATCTCCAAGTCATCCTGGTGCGCGCCGATCGCCAGATGCGTCGTCCGGGCCAGGGCCTCGCCGGTGGAGAGTCCATCAGGAACAAAGATTTCTGCTGTATCGAGAGTTAGTTTCATTTGTTGTATCCTTAACCAAGCGCCGGAAGGCTGGCCGCTGCGATAGATTGGCCGACACGCCGGCTTTTTTCGTCGGGCAACTGGATGTTGATGCGGTCCGCCAGTTCCGGGAACTCGGACCAGAGCACTTTTCTGGCGCCATCCACGATGAGGGAGCCGCCTTTTCCCGAAGTGCAGCGACCCAGAATCAACACGTGCTTTAGGTCGTAGAAATCGGCATAGTGGGCAATGGTATATCCCATATAGACGCCCATGCTCTGCCAGATTTTCGTCGCGCCCTCGTGGCCTATTTCCAGTTTTTCCTGGACAAACTTTAACTTTTTGGCGGGCGTGACGTCGGTGGGAACTTTTATCCCAACCTTGGGCGCGAGGCGGAACACGCATTGTTGCGAGAAATACAGCGCGCCACACCCTCTGTCGCCGGACCACTCGTCCACGGGGGCATTTGGGCTATAGTCCACTGGCGCAAATGCCAACTCGTTCAGCCAGCCGGTGATGTTTCCCTCCATATTCACATAGCCGCTGGCCTCGCTCGATCCGAGCGCGATACCGAGCACGCCATTATCCTCCAACGACATTGAGCCTGCCAGCGCGGTCACGTCTCCATCGTTCACGATTTCCAAAGAGACATTCATCTCGTCACGGATGCGAAAGAACAGATTCCTGACCTTGTCGTACCGGTTCTCCGGGATACCACGGAACAGTGAGGCCACCCGGACCTTGTTATCGACGTAAATGCCCGCCGAACTGCCGCCGATCGCGTCCACGTGAGGCATTTTGGAAGCCGCGGTCTGTAACGCCGTCATAACCTCGCGATAATGATACGACGGATCGTTTTGTATGCCCGGCTCCCACACAACTTCCTCACTGTAGATCGCCTCTCCGTCGATTACGGCCGAGACCTTGCGGTCCGAAGCGCCCAGGTCGAACCCAATGCGGCATCCGTCCAGGTGTCGGCCTAACGGCTTGCCGCGCTCCCGTTCAGCCGGGACTTGAGAAGGATCACAAGGAATCACCGTGAACGTCTTTTCATAAACGTTCTCTCCCATAAAGTTGTGATCAAACTCGCGGGCGTCACCGGGCGCATAACAATTCTTGAGATAATTTCCAATACTCTTTGGGCCACCCACGTATACCTTCCAACCGCCTCGTTGCCAGAGCAAAAACTTGAACAATCGCTCAGCATACGTCAAGTTTGCTTGAGATCGAGGGTGGCTTTCTGGGAAAACCCTGGTCTCAAAGCGTGATACAGACCCTCCAGGTCGCTCCAGCCCAAACACGAGCGGCACGCCAATACCGGAACTCTTGACTTCTTTTTGAAACGCCCGGTTCGCCAAAACGGCTGGCCGAAAGTCTGCGTCGAGTGGGGGCAGAAACTTTGGTTCCACCAGTTTAAAAGCTTGATCCATATCCATTCCTTTGCGATCCAGTCTCTAGACAATTCCGTTTCTGTACTGAATTTCATTTGCCGATGGGGCAAACAATCCCAGTTCGTACGTCAGAACCAGGGCCGATGCACCCAGAATGACAATATCTTTGCCGATGCTCGAAATCCCGATCTCGGTTTCGTTGGCCAACGTCGTCAAGCATCGCTCAGACATCTCTTGTTTGATCACGTCGATCCAGCTTGGGCCAAAACACGTCACACTGCCCGTCACCAAAATGTGCCGGATGTTGAGCACACTGACGAGGCTGGCTATCACGGTGCCCAAGTGGCGCCCTGCTTCCTCTATCATCTGCTGCACGGCCTCATCACCGGCATTGGATGCCTGGCAAACTGTGTCGATTGTGATCTCGTCGGAGGACGAGACAAATTGATGCAATGGCGAATCCGGGTTGTCACGAGCAATCGCTTGAGCGCGCTGGACAATGGCCCTGCCGCTCAATACTGTCTCGAGGCATCCCAGGTTTCCGCACCGACACCGCTCGCCGTTTTCGACAACGGTGATATGGCCGATCTCGCCAGCGCCAAATGCGTCGCCATAGAAAAGCCGACCGCCGAGCACAATTCCAGAACCGATACCGTTTTCGATCTTGACCACCACAAGATTTTCGACGTCTTTGATTTGGCCAAAGGTATGTTCTGCCAGGGCACCGACCTGAGAGTCGTTGGCCACGTAAACGGGCAGGTTGTAGCGCTCCTGTAAAAGACTGCGCAAGGGAAGGTTGTTCCAGTCCAAGTTGACCGCTCGACGCACGATGCCATTGACGGGATCCATCAACCCCGGTGTACCAATGCCAATGCCCAGCAGGGGGCTGTCTGTTGCAGCGACCAACTCGTCAATCACATCGTATACCAGCGCCAGTGCGACATCTCCATCCCGACCCTGCAGGGGCAGGTGAAGCCGGTGTTTGATCTTTCCTCTCAAGTTGACCACCGCACCACGAAATTCACCGCTGGCCAGGTCGATGCCAATCAAGTGATACGAGTCGTCTGCTACACTCAGCAGAATCGGGGGTTTGCCGCCCGCCGATGGCCCGTATCCAACTTCTTCCACCAAGCCGCTCTCCATCAGATCAGCGACTACATCGGACACGGTAGGACGGGTGAGTTGGGTTGCGCGGGCGATATCGGCGCGACTGATGGTGTCCCGGCCGTAGATGGTTTTGAGCACCAAACGACTGTTATACACCCTTGTTTGTTTGCGTGTGGCTTTTGAGATTGGACGTTTCATCAGGATAAGAGTTTTCTTTGATAGTAAAGATTACTTACAAAGTATATTATACAACAGTTTTCCCGTTTGTCAAGAAATTTGCTTTTAAAGCAGTTGATTTCCTTGACAAACGCGCCCAAATGGTGTTCAATTTACATAATCACGAACAAGGAGAGCGACAACTATGCAATACCGCAAAATGGGGTCTTTGGATTGGAAGGTTTCGGCGTTGGGACTTGGCTGTATGCGCTTGCCGTCGAGAAGAATCAATCGGATGAGGGCCGACACAGAAAAGTCTATCCACCTCATCCGCTATGGCATCGACCTGGGGATCAACTATATCGATACGGCTTGGCCCTACCATCTGGGAGACAGCGAAAAGATACTTGGGCAGGTATTAAAAGATGGCTATCGCGAGCGCGTTTACTTGGTCACAAAGTTGTTCATGCCTATGGTCCGGGAAGCACAAGATTTTGACCGCTACCTGGACAGGCAACTGGAGAGGCTGCAAACTGATTATCTGGACATGTACTTGTTCCATGGGTTGAACGCGGGGGGATTTGAAAAGGTGAAACGGCTGGGGCTGATCGAAAAGATGGTAAAAGCTCAGAGGCAGGGGCGAATTCACCACATTGGGTTCTCGTTCCACGACACGCTCCCCGTCTTTAAAGAGATCATCGACTATTACGATTGGGATATGACACAGATTCAGTACAACTATATGGACACCGGCATACAAGCGACCACAGACGGCCTGACCTATGCGCACAGCAAAGGTATTGCTGTGGTCGTCATGGAGCCGATAAAGGGCGGGGTGTTGGCCAATCCTCCGGCGGAAGCGCTCGACATTATGAGATCAGCAGGGATTGACCGCACGCCGGTAGATTGGGCGTTGCAATTTCTCTGGAATCGCCCGGAAGTTTCGGTGGTGCTGAGTGGTATGGGATCCCGGCAAATGGTCGGCGAAAACTGTGCCAGCGCTGACCGGTCTGGCATCGGCTCTTTGAGTGCTGAGGAAGAGGCTGTGATTGCCAGGCTCGCCGAGGTGTATCGAAGCAAGATTCTTGTGCCATGCACTGCTTGCGGGTACTGTATGCCCTGTCCGGCGAGCGTCAATATCCCCCAAAACTTTGCTATCCTGAACAACGTTTCTATAGAGCAAAGTCGTATGATGCGCTGGATGGTGAAAAGAGGATACAACAAGTTGGTTGGTTCCAAGGAAAAGCTCGACAAACAGAATCCGAACGGCAACGCATCTTTATGCATCAACTGTGGTAAATGCCTGGAAAAGTGCCCGCAACAGATCGACATTCCGGTAGAGTTGGAAAAGGTGCACGCTATTTTGGGAAAACGTGGGCGAATCTCGGAGCACTATTAGTGCAAGAGCATTTGGGAGGCAGTGATTAACTTTGATCGCCCGACGCTGAACCGTCGGGCCAAGAGCAAAACCCTCCTACGGAGGCTCCTAAAAGCCCGCGGAGCGGGGTTAAGCTTTTAGCCGGGGAGGGGGCAGCGCTCGGCGGGTCTTGATAAGACAGCAACATGTATAACTCTTAATCAGATCACAGAAAACGCTAGTACCAGTGATACCATTTATGGGCTGGCATTCGCAGGTTCTGACTCTATCGGACGGCGTGATTGCACATTGAATAACTTGAAACCCCACTGCACTGCAGGACCGATCAAAAGTGCAAAAATTATTGTGCCGATCCCAGCTGGGCCACCCAGCAGCCAGCCAAGCATTAGAACGATCACTTCAATACTGCCGCGCGCTAGACGCAGACTCCACCCGCTGTGTCTCTCCACAGCCAACATCAAGGTGTCACGCGGTCCTGCCCCGGCATCCACCCCGATGTAGATGGGAGAGGCCAGCCCCATGAGCAAAACCGACGCCAGCAGCATGGCTATCTGCGGCAACAAATTACCCGTCACCGGTGGGATTATGGATAGTGCCAGATCCATCCACGGGCCAATGAACAAGATGTTGCCCAACGTTCCCCAGCCTATGCGCTCTCGTAGAATCAGTGAACCAACCAGCACAAAGATGCCGATTATCATAGTCGTTATTCCGGGTGTCAGGCCAGAGATTTGTGAGAGTGCCACTGTCAACATGACCCACGGGCTGGTTCCCAGATTGGCACGGATCAATATAGCAATCGATGACCCAAAGAGAGCGAAACCCACCTGGATTACGACAAAATCACGAAAGAATGTTTTCCAGCGTATTGGTTTAAACATGTGCACCATCGGCATACTCTACATCAGCATATCCGATTCGTCAAGTATGCTTGTTTTATCCAAATCATCGTGGCTCTCTGGGACTTTGCGGGGTGAGACCCTAAAGGTTTCGCTCAAGACTGTGCAGACAATGTTTTGTGCCGGATAATGGTCCTTTTTCGTCATATTTTGCACCAAAACCTTTAGGGTCTGCGCCTGACCCCGCGAAATCCCAAAGAGCCATCACCGTTTAAGAAATGCGCTCACCACCAACGACGGAACGCGTACCAGCTACTCTTTGATAGCAGGAACCCGAGCGTGACCAATTCCGAAACGCAAGCAGATGGTGATCCGCGATGACGAGCGCATCAGTATTGCACCAGTGGGGTGTTGAACGGAAACGAGTGATTCTTGAACAGGAATCAGATGAACTATGATGGGGAGGTCTGACACTGTCAAATGGTAACTCTGTGGTAACTTTGTAGTGAACTTGTGGTAACTTGGGTACTGTATGATAACGATACAAAATAATTTGATCAAGGAAAAATAAATGAAACAAAGCCTATTCCTAGTTTTTACTCTGTTACTGACGTCATGCACGGTGGGGATTACCAATGTAGAGAGGCTCACGGTGGTTGCGCCTGTCACGCCAGATCCAACGTTTCCTCCATCACCGCTTAGTATAGCAGAACCAGATCCTACGGAACCGCCAGTGCTTGCCGAGTTGCCCGCATCGCTATACTTTTTTCCCAAAGGGTACGACGATCTCGATGAGCAAACTGTGTGGCGTCTTGACCCTGGAGATACCCAGGCCAGGCGTGTCACCCCTTCTGATCTAGAGATCATGTCTGTCGACGTATGGGCCGGCGATGGACGGCTCGCTTATAGCACAGAGAATGGAGAACTGTACATCGCTTTACCCGGGCAGGAGCCTCGCTTGATCTACGATGTAGGGAACTGGGAAGGTCAGTCTCTCGTGATCAACAGCGTGGCTTGGTCGCCCGATGGCACACGCCTGGCTTATAGTGTGACCTATAGTGGTACGGAAGCTGCGCGCAGCATTGGCGATCCCGATTTGGCCGCTCAACTCACCGGGCTTTGGATTCTGACGTTGCAGGATGAATCGCGCGTCCAGTTGTTGAGAAATCGGTATATGGATTACGATACAATGGACGTGAACGAGATACGCATTATTTCAGACATCGTTTGGTCACCTGACGGGGCAGCAATGATTTTGGAGACCTCTCACTGGGAATGGAGGGACATCTTTTTGTTATATCCGCTCAGCCCCAGTGTCGGTGAATCCAACCTACACGACCCCGAAGGTTTTGCCTGGATGAATGGTAGCTGGACGCTTGACGGCCAGAAAATCCTGCTCAGTGGTGCGGTGAACAGCAGTACAAGTGATCTCGTTCGGATTGAACGTGACTCGATGGGCTATGAACTATTGGTAGACGGAGATGAGGCCGGGGGGTACATATATCATGCCCAGGAATTGCCTGATGGCATCGTCTTTTTGATGTTGCCTTCTGCCCTGGAGGATGAATCGACGACGAGGTTGTATCTTGGTCGCCAAACAGAGACCGGGTTTAGCTATGCGCCGGCTGGGCCGGAGCAGGGCCTTTGTGCCTCTCCCTACCACATCGAGGTCGAGTGGGATCAGACAAAGCGTCTGGCAGCCTTGTCTTGTAATCAAGAGACTCGACTTGTCTCGTTAGATGGGGCCATAGACGTCAATCTTGTGCCATTCCTTGGTCCGCTGGCTGCTCTGGACTATGACTATCTCGACGTGTTTTGGGGAGTGTCGGGTGAATGACCAAGAGCAGGTTTCCAATACCAACGAATTAGCCTCATTCAACGACAACCCCCCTCTGGAGTATTTGCCTTCTGCGTCAAGCTTGTATACAATAATGGCAGGCGTAATTTGACGGTAAAGCAAAAAAGGAGGCAGTAAAATGTTCGAGCGGATAGGAAACAGTTGGACGTTGATCAAGGCGAGCGCCGCCGTGTTGCGCGCCGACAAGGAATTGGTCGTGTTCCCCATTGTGTCAGCGATTGGGGTACTGATTGTGATGATCAGCTTTGCCTTTCCGATGTTGTTGGCCGGTTTCTTCGACGCGCTGTTGGAGGGGCGGTCGCAGGTGTTTGGCTTTGTGGTCGGATTTACGTTCTACGTGGTGCAGTACACGGTCATCATCTTTGCCAACTCGGCCTTGGTCGGTGCGGCAATGATCCGCTTGCGCGGAGGTGACCCGACGGTCGGTGATGGGTTCCGCATCGCGATGAATCACATTGGCTCGATCTTGGCCTATGCACTGCTCTCGGCCACAGTGGGCATGATCCTGCGCTGGCTATCGGAGCGGGGCAAGACGGTGGGACGCATCGTTTCCTCGGTTTTGGGGATGGCGTGGAGCCTGGCGACGTACCTGGTGGTGCCGGTGCTGGTCGTAGAGGGCGTGGGGCCGCTGGAGGCCGTCAAGCGCAGCGCGAACCTGCTCAAGCAGACGTGGGGCGAGCAGATCGCCGGCAACTTGGGTATGGGCGCGGTCTTTGGCCTGCTGACGTTTGTCATGTGCCTGGTGGGCATACCCCTCATCATTCTAGTCGCTTCGACTGGCTCGACGGTATTCATCGCGCTGGCGGTACTGACGTTTGTGATGGCGTTGGTCCTGCTGGGGCTGGTCAACTCGACGCTGACCGGCATCTATGTGGCAGCCGTCTACCGTTACGCGGCAGAGGGCGAGACAGGCGGCTTTTTCAGTGAAGAGATGGTGCAGGAGGCGTTCCGGCCCAAGTAGGGGCGGGTCGAGACTTTTCCTTCATCGGAAAAAAGCAGAATCATTTTGCTCAATCGCGCGCTTGGCGCAAGATCGTCTGGGCCACCTGGCGCATCGAGCGCCGCTCTTGGCGTGCTTGGCGTTGGATGCGCTGGTAGGCGTCCTTTTCGCTCAAGCCTTTCCGCTCCATCAGTATACCCTTGGCCCGATCCACCAGCTTGCGCGTGGCGAGCCGCTCTTCCAGATCGACCGCGTGCCGGAGCACCTGCTGCTGCTCGTCAAAGCGCGCCATCACCACTTGCAGCGTGGCCAACAGTTCGTGCTCGTTGACGGGCTTCATCAGGTAGGCCATAATGGGCAGGTCCGCCGCTTGTTCGACCAACTCTCGGTCGCCGTAAGCGGTCAACAGCACGATGGGCAAGGGATGCCGGGCGTGGATTTGCCGGGCGACCTCTAGGCCGTCCAAGCCCGGCATCTTGATGTCGAGAATGGCCAAATCCGGCCCGGTCTGGCGGGCCAGTTTCACTGCCGTGCGCCCATCCGGCGCGGCCGTGACCTGGTAGCCGGATTCCTCCAGGATACGGCGCAATCCCATACGGATCAAGGACTCGTCTTCGGCGACCAAAATGCGCAGCGGTCTCATCCTCTTGCCTCCCCACCACTCTGCCCCGGCACGACGATGGTGGCGCACGTACCCCCTTTGCCCAACTCGACCTTTAACTGGCCGCCCAGGTCTTTATTGACCAGGGTGTCGATAATCTGCAAGCCTAGCCCGCGCAGGGGTGGCTCATCGGACAAAAGGCCCACCCCGTCGTCCTGCACCTCGACCTCGAATTCCGCGGCGTGCTGGCGCAGGGTGATGGTGATACGTCCCTCTTCCCGGTCCACAAAGCCGTGTTTGAGCGCATTTTGGATCAACTCGTTCACCGCCAGGGCCAGCGCGGTCGCCTGACGCGAAGGTAGGGTGATCTCGTCTCCCTGCACTTGCATATCCAGCGATGTGCGAGGATACAATCGGTTTTGGGCCGCATTGTGGGCCACGTGTTGGAGAACCTGTTTTACGTCGGCCAGCCGAAAGCCCTTGTCGGACAAGACTTCGTGGGCGGCGGCAATGCTGAGGATGCGGCTGATGCTCTCGCGCAGCGCCTCTTTGGCGTCTATCTTGTCTCCTTCTCCGAGTTGGAGCCGCAGGAGCATGGCGATGGTCTGCAAGTTGTTCTTGATGCGATGGTGCATCTCTCGCACCACGGCAATGTTGACGACCATGTGGCTGTTCTCGATGGCCAGAGCGGTCTGGTTGGCCAACGCCTGGAACAGCTCGACTTCTGGTGAGGTGAACGTGTGCGGTTCTCTCGTGTAACAGTTGAGAACGCCAATGACGCGCTCGCGCACCCGCAGCGGCACGCAGAGCAGAGCGCAAAGATCTTCCTGGCAGGCGACGTCGGGATAGTGATAGCGGGAATCTTGCCGCACGTCCGCTGTCCTCAACGCCTGACCGGTCTGCGCCACGCGGCCCACGATGCCCTCCCCCAGCTTGATCGGGGGTCTGTCTCCATAAGCCGAACTGAATCCCTGGGTGGCTCGGAGGGTCAGCACGCCCTGTTCGTCGTCCAACAGCATCAGGGAGCATGCCTTGGCTCGCATCACGCGAGCGGCCATGTCGACGATCAACCCCAGTATCTCGTCCAGGTAGAGGGGCGAGGTGATCGTCTCGCTCACTTTGGCCAAGGTCGAAAGCTCAGAGATTTGGCGCTGCATTCGCTCGTAGAGCATCGCCTTTTCCAACGCCCCGGCTGCCAGGTCACAGATCAGGGATAAAAGCTCTACCTCGTCGGCATCGTACTGGTGATAGGTTTGGGCCTGTACGTTCATCGCACCGATGATGCGCCCCTGGTTGACCATCGGCACGGCCAGCAGCGATTGAAAGACCGTTTCCTCCGTCTCTGGCAGATATTTAAAGCGCGGGTCCTTGGCTGCATCGGCCACGCCCACCGACTCTCCCGTTCGAACCGCCCAACCCGTAAGCCCCTCGCCCGGCCGCAGCAAGGCGAGCCCGACCGATTCCTGCGCCAGCCCGGTGGTGGCCTCCAAGACCAGGTATTCACCAAGCTCGTCCAGTAGGTAAATGGAGCAGGAATCCATCCCCATCACTTTGGCTGTCTTGCGCGTGATGAGTTGGAGCGTTGTATCCAAGTCCCAGGTGGCGTTGATAGCCTGGCTGATCTCTCGCAGCACGGCCAGTTGGATCGTTTTTTGTTCCAGTTGGCGCTTTAGGTTTTGCATCGACTCGCTACCCTCGCAGAATCAGCCACATCTCTTTCAGCGTGGGCCGTTTACCATAAATAAGCAATCCCACCCGGAATAGCTTGGCCCCTGCCCACAGCGCCGCCGGGATGGCGAGCAAAAGTAGGACAATGCTGCCCACCACGTCTACCAAAGGGACCTCTGCTAGTGGCAGGCGCAGCATCATCATGGTCGGTGCGGTGAGGGGAAAAAAGCTCAACACCCGCGCGATCATCATGTTTGGGTTGGTAAAGAGGAAACCGCTGATCATGTACGGGACGGCGGCAAAGAAGGAAAACACACCAGCCAACTGCTGGCTCTCCTGCATCGTCGCGCCCAACGCGCCGACCCCGGCCATCAAGATGGCGTACAACGTAAAGCCGAGTATATAATAGACCACTCCCAGAACCAGCACGCGCATCGGGATGACGGCTGCCCCGGCGATAGCCAAGAGCGCCACTGCCCCGCCGCTGAACCCCACCGTGCTGAGCAGCCAGACCAGCACCTGCGTCAGTCCCAGCGCCCCCAGACCTATCACCTTGCCCGCCATCAATTCCACCGGCCGCACCGACGAGACGACGATCTCGACCACCCGGCTCTCCTTCTCCTCGGCCACGCTCTGCAACAAATAGCCCGACGAGATAAAGATGGTCGACACCAAAAAGATGGACAGGAAATAGGGGATGATAAAGGTAAAGATGAAACCCATCGGGCCTTCTCCTTGGGTTTCTCCGCCGGAAGAGAGCACCCGAGGATCCACGTCCATTGGGTTGGTCGCCCTGTTCCGCAGCGTGGGGTCTACCTCGTCTTGCAGCAGATGGTCCACAAAGAACGCCCGCATCGTGAACGAGTCGCTGACGGCCGCCGCGCCAAAACCGCTCCCTGTGCTGATGACCACGACCCGGCCCGTCTCCAAATAGTCTGCCCCGATCACCAACACCGACGAGACATCCTCGGCCAGCAGGGCGGTTTCCGCCTGGGCCTCGGTCTCAAAGGGAATGAACATCTCACTATTTTGATACTCGGGCAGGAGCGGGGAGAAATAGCCCGATTGGTCAACCACGCCGGTGACCTGGCTGCCGATGTCGAATTGCTCGGCGACCAGGTTGCCAAGCTGCTGGGCCTCCCCGGCAAAGAACGTCCCAAACAGCAAGACGGCGGCACCCAGCAAGGGCACGATGAGCGTCATGATGATAAACCCAACCCGCCGCACGTTGACCAAATATTCGTGGCGAGCGACTATCCAAACCTTACGGGAAAAGCCGAAAAAGCTCCCCGAGTTTACCCGGTGGAGAAAAGGCCAATCCTTTGTCCATACCAGTGCTCGACCAGGCTTTTCCTGATGAAAAACCCCAGGTTGAGTACTCGGAAGCTCCTTATGTTTGCGCTGGGGTTTTTCACGCCGATTCATCGTCCGCCTCCTTTCCTGTGTCACCAACCACGGTGATAAAGATATCCTCCAGCGGCACCGGCGACACCTCAAAGGCCCGAATATCCACATCCTGGTCCAGGAGCGCGCGCAGCACATCCTGTGGACGAGTCCCCTCCGCCAGGGCCAAGTTGAACGCGCCGTCGTATGGCTCCACATCCACCACGCCGGGCAAATCTGCCGGGACGTGGGAGACGCGGATCCGGATGGTATTGGGCGCATACTCTCGTTTGATCTCTTCCAGAGGACCATAGAGCACCGCCTGCCCCCGATTGAGCAGCAGAATCCGGTCGCACAGCACCTCTACCAGGTTCATCTGGTGCGAGCTGAGGACGATGGTTTTGCCCTCCTCGTGCTGCTCGGCCACAAAATCCTTGACGCGCTCCACGTTGACCGGGTCCAGTCCCTGAAATGGCTCGTCCAAAAAGAGCACCTCCGGGTCGTGGATCAGGCTGGCGATGAGTTGGAGCCGCTGCTGCATACCCTGGCTCAGGTCCTTGACCTTGCGTTTGGCCCATTCGTCCAGGCGCATCCGCTCCAACAAGCTCATCGCCCGCTCCCGCGCCGCCGACCGGGGCATACCCTTGAGCTCGGCCAAGTAGACCAGAGTGTCCAGCACCTTTAGGTTGCGGTACAGTCCCCGTTCCTCCGGCAAGTAACCGACCCGCCCTTTGGCCTGGCCCGGCGGTTGGTCCAGGACCCTTACACTCCCTTCGTCGGGGGCAAAGATGTCCATAATGACGCGGATGGTGGTGGTCTTGCCCGCGCCGTTCGGTCCCAGCAGGCCGAATATCTCTCCCCGTTCCACCTCAAAGGAGAGGTTGTCTACGGCCACAAAGTTGCCGTAGCGTTTCGTAAAGTTTTGCACTTGGATGATCATCTAGTTTTCTCCAGTTGATGTCCTCTGATAATTCGCTACAGAACTATACATCAAGTGCAAAGAAATGCAAACGGATATTTCGTCTCGATCAACGATACAAGAAAAATCAAGGTTTGTCGTATAAACAAAGCGACATGATTTGTACCCTGTCAAAAAACACCCGCGGCAAATATAATTTGGGTGTGTTTCATCTCAATTGGAGGATTTAGACCTGCCAGGTTTTGTCGACATAATTATGACCAAAAATGCCTTTCAGAAGCCTGAAATCGTTTTTCCAGATCGTCATTGTAACCTGGCAAGTCTTCTCAACTTGTTTGAAACACACCCAAATAAAAATGTACAACCTTGAACAAACGGATTATGGAATGAAAATGACTTTTAGTGGGTTCATCGAATTGGAAGAGTTGCAGCAATGGGCTGGCGAGTTGGCCGAGATGATGCCCAATCTTCCGCCCGAGTTTTACGTCTTGGCAGATATGCGAGGATGCCAACCGCTTCCAGAAGATGCCCAGCAGTTCATGTCGCATGGTCAAAAGGCAGCGGTGGAACGCGGGGTAAAGCGAACATCAGTGATCCTTGATGATCTGGTAACCACGTTACAATTCAAGCGAATAGGCAGGGAAACAGGGATGTATCCCAAGCACGAGCGCTACTTTAACGCTGAGGAAGATGATTGGGAACCAAAGGCTATGGATTGGCTCGTCAAAGGCATAGACCCAGAGGCTTAAGGAGTCGTTCAAAAACACCTTTTTGATTTTGACTCTTATTTTTCAAGTGAAATCGCGCAAAAAGTACAACGTTGTTTCTGAACAACGCCTTAGCATTACCTTTGTACATCGACGCGAAATGACACAACTAGAATGGAACCGCAGATATACACAGATCAACACAGATGCAAAAGTGGCGAATTTAGCAAAAATCTGCGTTCATCTGCGTTCATCCGCGGTTTCAGTTATGTGATTCTTTGATGCACTCAAAGGCAATGTTAGAGACGAGCGAGATGACTTGTTCCCTGCTTGCAGTCAACCACGCTCAATAGAATAAAAGCGATCTCCCAGATCACAGAAACAAAACGCAAAAGAAACAGCCCCCGCTCTAGTGGCGGGGGCTGTTCCCATATCCATCAAGTCAACGGTGATGTCATACTCGACAGGCCTGACCAATGATAAGACTTATTCTATGATCTCTGTTCGAGAATTACTCCATTTTTCGAGCACGATCTGGGTGGCACGGAAGGCCAACGGGGGGAGTCCGTCCCCATCTTGACCGGGTGTGAAAAAAGCGACCCGGTCCACGTCATCGGCGGCCTTGGGCTCGCCTCCCAGCAGCCGGGCGCGGTAGACGATGACAATGTCGGCCCCGTACTCGTGCTCTCGTCTGCCGGTCACGTAGAATAGGTCGGTGATCTCGACCTCCAGCCCGGTTTCCTCGCGGCACTCGCGCGCTGCGGTGTCGGCCGGATGTTCGCCAGACTCGACAAAGCCGCCGGGAAAGGTCCATTTGCCCTGGTGGGGTCTCATACGCCGGCGCACGAGAAGGACGCTCCCATCGCGCTCGACGATCACGCCGGCAGCGACTTTGAGATCGCGAAAGACCACCCGGTCGCAGGCAGAGCAAAAGCGCCGCACGCGCCCAAAGGCTTTTCGATCTTCCAGCGCGTGACCGCAGCGAGGACAATAGTTGAGTTCGGGGGTTTTGGACAAGTGATGACCTCCCTGGTTGGCGTTGATGGTCGCGGACGGGCAACCGTCCGCCGTTTTTATTGACGGCGAGCGCGCCAGGCTGATACGGTGGCTATCGCCAGCCCCAGGGTTGCCAGCCCCAAGACGATCTCTAGCACGCGCCACGGCGGGGGCGTGGTGGGGAACAGACCGGATACGTCTTCTGCCTCGCCCCCAAATTCGCTTGTATTTTCGTCCTCACTTGCTGGTGTGCTGTATTCCATCGGGGTGAGGGTTGGATCACCTTCGGTCGCTCTCGCGAGCGCTGCCGCCGTGGGCGAAGCGTCTGGGGCTTTGTCGGCTTTTTCCGTTACGGTTGGGCTGGGGGGCGGGGGTGTTATAGTCGGGCTGGGGACGGGCGTAGGGGGCACGGAGGTGGGTTTTGTGGTCGGGCTGGGTAGGGGAGTGGGGGGCACAGTAGGAGGTTCCGCAGTTGGGTTAGCGCTGGGTGCAGGAGGATCAGCAGTGACCGCGGTCGCTGTGGCGGGCAGGGCAAAGAGTACCGCGGTTGGGCTGGGCGGAGGGGGCGGAAGCGTAGGTTGCTCGCTCGGTTCGCCTCCACCCATCGCGGGCACTGTCGCACTCGTACTGTCAGACGCTTCTATCGCATGATCTTCTGTCGCGCTGGTGGCCGTTGCTTCCGGTTCAGATGAGGCTTCTGCTGGCATCGGAACTTGGGTTTCTGCGGGCAATAGCTCGTAATTCAAGGCTTCTTCAGCTTCCACTATGGCCTCAGCTTCAGCCACAACCTCGACCTCGGCTGCGGCTTGTTCGGCAACGGGCGCGGCTGCTGGCATCTCCATCGGGATCTCTTCATCCATCACTTCTGCCGTTTCCCAACCGGGTGCGGAGGCAAACTGGCGTGTGCCCGAAAGCAACAACAGATCGCCAGCCAGCACGATGGCAAACATCAAGCTGACCACGGCGGTGGCGGTCGTCAGGAACGGAGCGAGCCAGGCCCGGCGCGGACGGGCCTGTGGTACGGGCTGAGGGCGAGCGGCCATTGTCTGCGGCAGGATAAAGTTGCGCGGGAGGGGAGCGGGGGGCAGGTCGCGCACCAACGTCACAGTACGGCGCAGCGCGTCTAGTTCGGCTTGCAACACTTGGTCGGTTGCAAGTTGGGTTTCCAGGCGCGCTCGTTCCCCGGCGCTTAATTCATTATCCAGATATGCCGATAGCAACTCGTCCCGCTGCTCTCGTTCTCTGTCTCGCTGTTCAAACAATCGACCCATTCCTATTCCTAAATCTACGTTTTTGTGCTTCTTTACTCAAGACGATAGCGTGTCGGTAAAAGTTCCCTCTCGGAGCGAAGATAATCGCGCAGTTTGCCCCGTGCCCGTGCCAGGCGTGATTTGACCGTACCCAGCGCTACGTCCATCGTCTCGGCGATCTCTTGGTAGCTCATTCCCTGAACGTCGGAAAAGACCAATGTGATGCGTTGGTCGGCGGGAAGCATCTCGATACCGGCCTGGATCACGTGAGACATTTCCTGCCGTTCGATGTATTCATCTGGCCTTTCGTGCCCGTTGGTCAGCGCCGGATTCGCCTCCTCGTCCACCTCGCCAAAATCCTCAAACGACGTGGTCGGACGGCGCTTGCGACGGCGCAGTTCGTCGTAGCAACGGTTAGAGACGATGCGCATCATGTAGGACTTGAAGGAGCCGCCCCGAAAACGGTCGAGGCTCTGGTAGGCAGAGATAAAGGCATCCTGGGTGGCGTCGGCAGCCGAGGCGGGGTCGCTCATGATGCGATAGGCGAGGTTATAGACCTGCTGCTGGTAGGTCAGCACCAACTCGTTAAAGGCGTCTACCTTGCCCTGCTGGGCGGCGGCGATCAGGCTCGCTTCGTCTATCATGTGGGGGCATGATACCACAGAAATAGCGGGCGGAAAATTGATTCAACTGGGAGCGTCATACATTGATTCTTCCATCAAAGTTGTGTACGCGTGTACATACCATTCAAGGGTTGCGGTAGTAGGATTGCACCCAAACGTCACCCTCCAATGCACCAGGATGGGAAATCTCAGTACCAAACACAAAAATACTTGGCACTGGATAGGACTTGAATGGCTCCAGATCCGTCTGTGGCGTAGGCCAGACCCAATTAAGAATGTGCGATTCGCCCGGCTCTAGCGTTACGTGGGCTAGTTCAGAGGTCAGTTCCCGTTCATCCAACCAGCGCTCTCCTTCAACGAGGATGTCTAGTGCCGGTTTGTCGCCGCCATTGAAATCGAGAGTCTCGTCAGAGATGTTGGTGACGGTGAAGGTGATGTGGATCGGTTCACCAAAGTCATATTTTTTCTTGTCGGTGCATATCTGAGACGCATAGGTTTTTCTATCATTGTGTGCCACGTCGCAGTTCTTGCTCAAACCGAGAAGATCCGAGAGCCACAGAGCAAGAATGGTCAACAAGATAAGGAACAAGGGGATAGCAGGGATGAGCAGTAGAGATAGGCAGTTCTTCTTTTTCATCAAGACATCTCTCGTTAGGGTCACTGATGGCAGCAGCACAACAGAGGAATTATGCTTTGCATGGGACGCCACCGAGACCCTGCACTTGACAGTTCAGGACAAGTGCGGTGGCTGGGAGCAGCGGTTGAGCAGAAATGCACAAGAGTGGAAAAGTGGAACGTACCAATCAGTGCGGCGCGCTTGGCAAGGTAAAGAAAAAGGCGCTTCCATGACCGATCTCGCTCTCGATGCCAACCCGCCCGCCCATTTTTTCCACGATACGCTGCACGATGGACAGTCCCAGTCCGTATCCCTCGGCACTGATTTGGTGGAGCCGCGTAAAGGGGGTGAATAATTGGTCTTGCTCTTCTGGCGTGAGCCCGGGGCCATTGTCACGTACCCAGAAGCGGACGGTGTCATCCTTTTGCTTTGTAGCGCCCAGTTCGACATGGGGAGGTCGTCCGCCGTACTTGAGCGCGTTGCTGATAAAGTTGGTCCATACCTGTTCGACCCACGGACCGCGCCCCAGCGCTGTCGGCCAATCGTTTGTCACGATGATCTCGGCCTGGTATTTGGCGATCAGAGGAGTCAAGCGCTCATGGGTTTCGATCACGATACGGTCCATATTCAAAGGTTCTATTTCGACCTCTTCCATCTTGCGGACGCTAGCCAGCAAAAGTAATTCATCGATGATAGAATTCATCTTGTCTCCGGTCAGGGTGATCGTTTGCAGGTTTTGGCGCAGGTCTTGACCAGACATCTGGCTGTATTTTTGTTCCAGCAAATTACTAAAACCGATGAGCGAACTCAACGGCGTCTTGAGATCGTGGGCCACGGTATGGGCAAAGGCGTCCAATTCCTCATTGCGCGCTTGCAGCTTGACAGTGCGCTGGCGCAGTTCCTTGACCAGGCGGGCATTGTCGACAGTGATGGCCGCTTGCCGCATTACCATTTGCCCCGTCGCAACCTCGCTCTCGGTGAAACGGCGCGGGGTATGGTTATCCCAAACCAGGGAAAAGCCGAGTTTAACATCACTGGTCACCATCGGCAGCAGCAACATAGATTGAGCATTATGCGCACTTAATCCGGCCAGCAGGTGGGGATCCGCTTGGGGATCATTCGCGTGTACTTGTAGAGGGTTGCCCTGAGCCAGAGCCTCCGTTACAAAAGGGATCTTGGCCAGCGTACGGGTGCGCCCCAGATCTGCATGTCGCGTTTGATCGATGCTGGTTCTCTCTGGGGCCATATAGTGGGTAGTTAGGGTAATGGCGTCGGCTTGTTCGTTCAAGCAGCAGATTTCGGCGCTGGTGCCATTCAGGATTTCGCACAGGCTGCGGGTTACATAGGACATGATCTGGTCTGTATCGAGAGTGGATGAGAGAGCCATCGTCACGCTGTGCAGCATCGTGGCCTCACGCAGTCTCACTCTCACCTGCTCATAGAGACGTGAGTTTTCGATGGCTAGCGCCACGTGGTGGCCAAAGGCCGAGACCATGCGAGATGTCTCTTGGTCGTAGGTATTGGGACAATGCGAGTTCATCATCAATATACCAATGACCTTGTCTCTACTGATCAACGGAACGCCCATCCAGGAGCGGATCCATTCCGCTCCTTCGAGCAAGCGCCAATTGGGGTCTTGAGACACGTCTGGAACAATGACGGGGGCACATTCGTGTACGGTCCGTTGTACCAAGGGAAGTTCCCCCAAGTCGAACCGTTTCGGCAAGATGCGCTCTTGACTGTGAGAGGCCACCATCCACCAATGCTCACCCCGCAGCATGCTGATCAGAGCGGTATCATAGGGCACTACCCGCTCGAGTTCATCCAGGGCACGCTCTAACAGCTTGTCCAATCGTAGAGTTGTGCTCAGCGATTTGGCAACATCGAGCAAAACAGCCAATTCTTGATTGCGATGCTGCAATGTTTTCTCGACTTGCTCTCGGTCTCTGGCTTGCTGTTTTAACGCGGCGTTGGTCTCGGAAAGCTCGACTGTCCGCTCCTCGACTCGTTTTTCCAACTCGTCGTGCGATTCTTGTAGTGCCTCTACCAAACGCGCGTTTTCGATGGTGACCGTCGCTTGGGCAGCCAGCACGGCTAGCGTCTCGACATCCTCTGGGGTGAATTCTGCGTTGCTTTGCTTGTTTGCCACCTCTAGCACGCCGATCCGGCGATCCTTGAACTGCAACGGCACCGCTAGCAGCGAGTATGCTTCAAAGCCAATTTGTTCTTCTACCGCTTTGTAATAACGGGGATCGGTGCGGACGTCTGGAACGATCTGTGGCTCTCCGGAGGTAAAGGCGATGCCGGCGATGGAATCATCGACGGGTACGGGGATGTTGGCAAGTTCGTCGGCCAGGGCTCGGGCTGCGATAAAGCGCAGTTCGCCCGCGTGCTCGTCGAACAGCAAGATGCTGGCTACTTGGCTGTTGGTCAGTTCGGCTGCCGCTTCTACGATTTTGTGCAGCAGGCTTTTCCGAGATACCGTGGCGGTCAGTTCGCGGCTGATTTCCAGGACGCGGTTCATTCGCTGCTGTTTGGTTTGTACGTCGCTCATTTTTCGACATCCTTCCCGCCCAAACGCACCAAAATGTACCTATTCACAGGGTGTCATTGGCAAAATAAAGACAAAGGTGCTTCCTTTCCCCACATGGCTCTCTACACCAACTTGCCCGCCCATCTTTTCTACGATGCGCCGCACGATGGACAGCCCCAGTCCGTGCCCCTTGGCACGCGCCTGATCGAGCCGTGTGAACGGTACGAACAACTGGGATTGATCCTCTGGTGTGAGGCCGGGGCCATTATCGCGCACCCAAAAGCGGACGGTATTATCCTCCTGCTCTGCCGCGCCCAACTCGACGCGTGGGGGCCGGCCGCCATACTTGAGCGCGTTGCTCACATAGTTGACCCACACTTCTTCGACCCACTGACCGCGGCCCAACACCACCGGCCAGTCGTCCATCACAACGATCTCGGCTTGGTGTTCGGCGATCATCGTGGACATGCGTTTTTGAGCGTCGGTCACAATGCTGGACATGTCCAGAGGCTCCATCTTGACCTTTTCCATCTGGCGCACGCTGGCCAGGATGAGCAACTCGTTAATGATCGTGTCCAGCTTTTTCCCGCTCTGTGCGATCATTTGCAAATCGTCACGCATCTCTTGATCTGACATTTCGGTGAATCTCTTTTCCAGAAAACGAGCAAAACCGATCAGCGAATTCAGTGGATTCTTGAGGTCGTGGGCCACAGTATGAGCAAAGGCATCCAGCTCTTCGTTGCGCGATTGAAGTTCGGTGGTACGCTGGCGCAGCACCTCGACCAATCTGGCGTTGTCGATGGTGATGGTCGCCTGATGGACCAAGGTTTGGCCCATAGATATCTCGCCCTCGGTAAAGTGGCGGGGGGTGTGGCTTTCCCACACCTGGGCAAAACCCAATACACGATCACCGATCACCATCGGCAAAAGTAACAGGGCCTTTACTCGATAGTTCTTTAATTGGGTTTGCAAGTGTGGGGCCACTTGGAGGTCATCCACCCGAACTTGTATGGGACGACGCTGGGTCAGAGTGTCCACTGCGGCAGGGATATCGGTCAGTGCGTGGGTTTGCCCCAGGCTTAAACGTCGCTCCTCTCTCGTGCCATCAAAAGCCACATAATCGGCAATGATGGTCGTGTTGGCCGATGGCAACGATTGATCGGCCTCTTGATCCAGATTATAGATCTTGATGCTGGTGACGTTCAGGACCTCGCACAGGCTACGGGCCACATAGGGCAGAATCTGGTCCAGATCGAGGGTGTACGAGAGGGCGGTCGTCACGCTGTGAAGCAGATTGGCCTCCCGCAATTTTGCTTGCACCTGTTCATACAGACGCGAGTTCTCCAGGGCCAAGACGACTTGGTGTGCAAAAGCAAAGGCCGGCCGGGCGGCTTCTTTGTCATAGGTAAAGGGTTGGTGAGAATTCATCATCAATACGCCGATGACATCACCCTTGGCGGTCAACGGCACGCCCAACCACGAACGGACCGAGCCAAGCCCCACGACCGGAGACCAGTCCGGCTCTTGTTGTACGTCGGGCACGATGACCGGGCCGCACTCGCGAACGACCCGTTGCACCAGAGGACGTTCTTCCAGAGTAAATCCCCTCAAAGCGATTTGCTCCGCGCCACGAGAAGCGACGGTCCAGCAGCGGTCATCGCGCACCATGCTGATCAACGCTGCGTCGTACGGCACGACCCGCTGAAGTTCGTCCATGGCGCGCTCTAGCAGTTTATCCAGCCGCAGCGTGGTGCTCAGTGCCTTGGCCGTGTCGAGTAATGTGTGAGACACTTGGCGTTCGCGCACGGTATCTCTGAAAAGGCGGGCGTTCTCCACCGCTACGCCGATCTGCTGGCCTATGGCGGTCAACAGCACGCGGTCTGTCTCTGAGATCGAGTGCGGCTCGGTATCGAAAAGGCATAGAGAACCCAATGTGCGATCCTGATAGATGATTGGTGTAACCGCATAGGATCGCATACCCGCATTCGACAGGGCCAGTGGGGTGTCTATCGATGCGTTTTTGTACAGATCCTCTATGTACTGAGGTTTCCCTTCTCGGTACAGAAAATCGCACAGCGTGCCACGCGCACTATGAGTTTGGAGATGATCGATAAAAGTCTGCGGCAAGCCCATGTGCGTAGAGAGCACCATGTTCTCCATCTGCTCGTCGGCCAAAGCGATCAGGCCTCCCGTGAATCCCAGTGTGTTGACGGTGCGCAAGAGGGCTTGATCCAGAATATCCTGCAACTCGAACGATGTGGATAGGGCTTGGGATACTGCGTTGAGGGTGGCCAGTTCTTGATTGCGACGCTGCAACGCATCTTCTGCCCGCGCGCGCTCGGTGATTTCACGTTCGCGTTGTTCGACGGCGTTTACCAGTTCGGCAGTCCGTTCCTCGACCAACTCTTCTAGGTGATCGCGATGTCTACGCAACTCGTGCTCCGCCCGCATCCGCTCGGCAAGCTCTTGCTGGAGTTGTCCATATAGCCGAGCGTTCTCGATGGCGATAGCCGCATGATTGGCAAACGCTTGCAGGTATTCTCCTTCCCTCTGGCTGAAAAAGCCCGGCGTGGCGCTATTCACGTTCAGGAAACCGATCACTTGATTTTGGATGCGGATCGGAGCGCCCGCATAGGACTTTATCCAGACGTGCTCGGGTCGAGAATATACCCACTCCTCATCGCGTTCCACGTAGGGAATCACCACCGGTTGGCCGGTTTCCTGCATATTGCGCATGGCGGCCACATCGGACACATTAAAGTTGATGGGCGTGGGCGTCTCTGTGACCTGTAACTGTTCGTAGCCGTGACCACGAAAAACACGGACCACTTCTGGCCCCTCGATAAGCATGATGTTTGCCGCGGCGTCGGGCATCACATAGCTGACCTGTTCCAGGATACGGCGGAGTACCACGTCGTAACTCAGGATGCTGCTCAGCGCTGTGCTGGCCTGGCGCAATGCTTGGGCTAGATCACGGGCCTCTTGCAGCGTTTCCACCAGCCGCGCATTTTCGATGGCTATCGTCGCCTGGGCAGCCAATGCAGTCAGCGTTTCTAAATCCTCTTGGTGGAATTCGATGCCATTATCTTGTTTGTTCGCTACCTCGATCACGCCGATTCGACGGTCTTTGAACTGCAACGGCGCTGCCAGCAACGAGTGTGCCTCGAAACCAATTTGCTGTTCCACTTGTTTATAGTAGCGGGGATCGGTGCGGACGTTGGAGACGATCTGCGGCTCGCCGGACGTAAACGCCAGGCCAGCGATGGAGCCATCCACCGGCACGGGGATGTCGGCGAGTTGGCTAGCCAGTGCTTTGGCCGCGATAAAGCGTAACTGCTCTGTTTGCTCGTCAAATAATAGGATGCTTGCCACTTCACTGCCGGTCAACTCGGCGGCTGCTTGTACGATTTTCTGCAGCAAACTTTCCAGAGACACAGTGGCGGTCAGTTCGCGGCTGATTTCCAGTATCCGGTTCATTCGCTGATGCTGGATTTCTACATTGTCCATTACTTGCTCTTTTTTGCCCGAATGTATCTATTTTTGCGTGAAAAAAGGCCTGTTTTTTCCTGCCCGGACTATTGAGGACAAGGCCGTTTCAACTATACAATACTTTTTATGGATTTAGATTACAGTTCCGTTACAGGAAAGTTTCCTGTCATTCTTCTTCCCCAAATACCACCGCCGTGAACGCGTACAGTGTGGCGCCCTCTTGCCAACAGCCCAGGGGCAGGCCTGCCTTGAGGCACAGGTTGTTTAGATAATCATCCCGATCCCACCCCTGTTCGACCGGTACCTGGGGCAGGAGCAATCCGCGTTGATTGCCCTTGTAGATCATCAACCCGTGTACGCCCACCTCGATTTGCATTGTGTCCGTCACGCGCCGAAAGGGGGAGAGGATGGAAATTTCGACCGCGACGTTGGACAGCCCATCTGGGGTGAGCGGAGGAAAGCGGGGATCGCCGGTGGCGGCTGTCACTGCCGTTTGTTGCACTACTTTATACAGCGGCCCGTCGGCGCGGGTGTGGCCGATGCAGCCACGCAATTCGCCGTGTTCTCTCAGTGTTACAAACGCCCCAGAATGGCGGGTCAGAAGCACGTCGTTGGTCTCATAGTCTAGGAATCCGCTCGTCTCCAGGTACTCGGCGATGGTCTTGCGGGCCAACGCCAGCAACTCTTCCTGCTGGGCCTCCGTGGGGATTGGCGGCTGGTAGCGCCAGAGCATTACGGCTCCGTAACCTACAACCTGGCTGCGACCACCGCTGGCGTCACCCGAATTGGCATAGGTCAGCACGGTGGTTGTGTCGGCATCCAGGCCCTGAGCCACCCGCATCGCTACCAGGATGGGACCCTCTCCACAGGCGCAAGTCACCAGCTCGGGCAGACCCATAGCCATCGTGGCTTGGATCGTGTCTCGCACCTGTGCTGGATCGCCGGTCTCGATGGCCGAAAGGGTGGCACCGTCGGCCCGTTGGGCGTCGTCATAGTTGGGATAGTGAGAAAGGTCAGACGAGGCGATGATGACGACTCGTTTCTGCGTGTTGGCGAGTGCGGCGAGCAATGCGTCGGTCAGCGTTTGCACGGTCTCGGTGTCGCTGGATCCCATCAACACCGGTACGATGCTGCACTCGGGGCATACCCGCTGGAGAAAGGGGAGTTCGATCTCGATGGGATGTTCGCTTGTGTGGGCGCTCGAGTCAAATGTGATGCGATCGTCGGCATCCAACAATGCTTGCGCCAGTTCCACGTCTACCGGCACGATTCCCAGTGGGGTCTCAAAGCCGCCTTCGGCCCAGACGGAGATGGGGCTTGAGACGGGAGCCACGTGGTCGGATGCGATGACGACGGCGACGTCATAGCCCACACCTTTCAGTTGTTTGAATCCAAAAGCGGCCACCGGACCGGAATAGACATAGCCCGCGTGGGGGACGATGAGGGCTATAGGTTCTCCATCCACCGGATCCACCGATGCCAGCATTTCGTCCACAAGCCGCGTCAGTTCGTCCGGATCGTCTGGGTACCACTCTCCAGCGACAGCCGCGGGCCGGATGCGGCCCGGAGGTGCGGTGGAAGAGGTGAATGGGGTGACAGGTGGGGGAGGCGTCTCTGTGACGGTTGGCGTAGGGACTGGTGCTGCACAAGCGGAGAGAAAGGTGGCAATCAGGAGTATTGTCAGCAAGGGAATCCCAGAGAAATAAATCTCCCAAACAGATTTTGTGATCCAGTCAACGACACCTTGAAAAGGCAGATTATGATGGAATTCCTTGAGCTTTTCTGGTTGTTTTGTAACTCGCGTGCGATTCATGATCTTCTCTACTGTAAATTTTAGGAGGGCTTGAAAACTGGCAAAGCCCAAGTCGAGTTGCCGATGGCAGTCATTCGGTGCTTTTTTCCTTTGTCCAATCGACCATCCTCCCCACTTCTAATTCCATCCCCAATCGTACAAAGATACTGCGTGCCTCGTGCCACATCTCTTCTCCGGGCTCTGAATTCCCTTGTTCCATCTCGTGCCGTGCCCACGCTTGCAAGGTGCGCGCTCGTTCCCCTTCTGCACCCATGGTGGCAAAATTCTGCGCGCTCTCGGCAAAGCAATCGGCTGCGTCCAACGTTCGATCACCGATGGTGACGGACTTTGCGGCGCGTGCCGCGATCATTCCCAAGACGCGCCACGCGCCGCCGATCAGATCGGACGCGCCCACTTCTTTCCCCATAGACAACGCTCGCAGGGCCGCAACCAGCGATTCATCAACTCGGTTCTGCCCCAGACACGCCGCTGCCAAGAAGCGATACGTGTTCGACAGCCATCCTCCTTGCCCGGCGATCTCGGCCCATTGGATGATGCGCCGCAAGTCGTACTCGGCGGTGCGGTACTCGCCCATCCCGACCCGTGCCCCACCCAGGTTGCTCAAAAACGCCATCTCTCGGGTCCGGTTTCCGGTCTCGTAAGCGATCTTGAGCGCTTCTCGGTGCAGGGCGACGGCCGCGCCGTAATCCCCTCGCAGTTGGGCATGTTCGCCCAGGTGGTTCAACATTGCGCCGATACCTTCTTGATCTCCCAGCTCTTGATATAGGGTGACGGCCCGCGAGTTATAGTGCGCGGCGTCTCCGTGGTTTCCCAACACGCTGTGTACGCCGCCGAGCAGGTTCAGGCTATCGGCTATCCTGCGACGGTCGTCCAACTTTGTACTAAGCGTTAGCGCCCGTTCACCCGATGACAATGCAGCCTTGACGTTTCCCAATCGATAGTAGCTCCAACCGATTCTGAATAGTGCCCAGGCCAGTTCTACCCGAGCAGCAGAGGCCGATTTTCTGGCCGTTTTGCACAGTGCCTCGGCTTGCTCGGCGCTTTCCAGAGCGGCAAGATAGTTTCCTTGCGCACTCTGCGTTCGAGATAGTCTGTTCCACGCGCGCGCTTGCGCCACGATGTCTCCGCTTGATTCTGCCGTAGCCCGCATCGCGACACATGCCTCTGCGGCCTCTGTGTAACGAGCCTGCCACAGCAACATCTCCCCCAGACCTTCGTACAGGACCACCCGTTGCGATGCAGAGGCCGCTGGGTCTTTGACCGTCTCGTTCGGGAGCAGGGTCAGCGCCTTTTGATAGTAGCCGATGGCCACCTCGGGCGCGTAGGTGCTCCGCGCCTGTTTTCCCGCTTGCCCGTACCATCCCGCGGCCTGGGTCGCTTTTCCTGCTTGTTCATAGTGTCCGCCGATCAACCCGGCGTACTCGCCCACCCGCTCGCCGCTGCGCTCGACCAACCAAGCAGCCACCTGGGCGTGATACACGCGCCGCAGTCGCTTGAGCACGCTCTCGTATGTGGCGCTGTGCAGGATGGCGTGCTGGAACATGTATTCCCGCTCGTCTGCAAACGCCGATTCCTCTCGTCGAAATAACAATTCTTTTTTACGCAATATCTCCAGCGTAGCCTGGGTTTCATCTGGACTCATTTGTTCTTCTGGAGATCGGTAGATGCGCTCCAATGCGCCATCCCAGAATACCCGGCCCACCACCGAGGCACGCTGCAACAGTTCCCGTTCCGTCAGCGGCAACCGGTCCAGCCTGGCCTGGAGTACGCCGACCAAGGTTGGCGGTATGCGCACTTCAGTCAACCGTTCTGGCCGTACCTGCCACTGATCTTTGTCGGTCGTGATGACGCCGTCCTCGATCAGTGCCTTGATGAACTCTTCGACGTAAAATGGATTTCCCTCGACTCGGTTCACGATCATGTCTCTCAAATTGGCCGGAATCTGGTCTGCCTTGCGCAGGATCTCGGCGACCAATTCGTGGCTATTGTATTCCGAAAGCGGGAGCAATTCTAGGGGCGTGTGCGCCGCCTGCCTCTTTCCCCACGACGGTTGTTTTTCAAATAGAGACGGGCGGGCCAGGCAGACGATCAACAAAAGTGCCTGGGGACACTCTCGGACCAAGTGGTCGATTAATTCCAGAGATGCTTTGTCGGCCCAATGGATGTCTTCCAGAAAAACGATGGTTAGACCTCGCTGGCTCACCGCCGTAAAGAACTGGGTAAAATAGTAAAGCGCCCGGTCGCGAATTTGCCGCGCGTCGCCCAGAATTCCGCGCAAGTGGGGACTGGTGCTAAAATCAAAACCGACGAGATGGCCCATAAAGTGGGCTTTTTCCACGTAATCTACCCCGATGAACTCGGCAATGCCGTGCTCTAATTTTGCCTGTACCACGGAGGCAGGATCACTGTCCTGAATTTCGAAATGGAATGAAAGCAGGTCGCGAATGAGAAAATAGGGCAAGTTGCTCGTCTGCTCCCGGGCCCGTCCTTTAAAGTGGAACACCGTCTCAGACAGCAGTGCGATCCAGTTATCGAATTCATACAGCAGCCGGGATTTACCCACGCCCGCCTCTCCCACGATGGTAACGATCTGCGATTCTCTCTTGCCGATCACCTCGCGCAGCGCGGTTTTTAATTGTTCCAGTTCTTTTTCTCGCCCGACCATCCGCGTCTCAATGCCCCGCACCCCGCGGCTCGTGAGACGAAAGGCGCGCGGCTTGGCTCGCAAGATCACATAGACCGGGATCGGTTCCCTCTTGCCCTTGACGGTGATCGATTCCATCGGCATCACGTCGAAAACGCCGCGCACGTGCCGGTAGGTGTCGTGCGAGACAATGACGCCTCCCACAGGAGCCGCATACTGCAATCGGAATGCCAGGTTGACCGTGTCTCCCATGGCCGTATATTCGGCGGTCGTAGCCACCGCGCCGAGCCACACGGGACCTGTATGAATTCCCACTCGGATAGAGATGGGCGATTGGAGATTGGAGAACATTGATTGTGATGCTTCCATCTCTTTGCGCCATTCCTTGATCTCTTTTTGCATCGTCAGGGCCGCTCGGATGGCGCGTTCTGGATCATCCTCGCGCGCGGTCGGCGCGCCAAAGATTGCCATGACGGCATCGCCCATGTGCTTGTCGATGGTGCCCTCGTGGGCGATAATAGCCCGGTCCATACGCTCCCAGAGAGCGTTCATTGTGTCTCGAACTTCTTCTGGGTCCATCATCTCGACCATGGCCGTAAAGCCAGAGACGTCGGCAAAGAGCACACTGACTTGCTTGCGCTGCTCGACGGCGCGCTGCGCTTCCAGTGTCGCCAGTTTTTCGCGCGCGGCGGCCACCATCGTGTCTACCACCTCGTCGCCCAGAACGGCGCGCTGTGCCTCGATCGTTGCGATTGCTTGTTCGAGTTCTTTGCGTTCTGTCATCGTATGCTCCCGGTCAATATCGGGGATATAAAGTTTCGGCCAACAGCCTCCGCAGGAGGGTTTCGTTTTTAGCCCGACGGTTCAGTGTCGGGCGAGAATCCATCTGTAAATTCCAATTCACTGATCCGGCGGTACTGGTGCCACGTGTATCGGTTCTCCCTCAGGATCGCCGGACCACCAGATGCCCGAAATCGGTTCGCCGCAGTAGGCGCATGCACCTGCTTGTATGTTATATTCTACCACCGAAAACCCCTCTCGCGCAACTATGGTCTCACCGCAAGCGGGGCAGTAGGTATGGTTACCAGAGTGGCCCGGCACGTTGCCTACGTAGGCAAAACGCACACCCTCTTCCAACGCGATATCGCGGGCCTGGTCCAACGTTTCCTCCGGTGTCGGCGGCAGGTTGGTCAGTTTGTAATCGGGATGAAAGCGGCTAAAGTGGATGGGCACGTCTGGGCTCAGGTCTTGCGCCACCCATCGGGACAGCGCTCGCAATTGTTCCAGACTGTCGTTCAGCGTCGGCACCACCAGGTTGACGATCTCTAGGTGGGTGCCGCTTTCATAGATGGTGCGGATTGCCTCTAGCACCGGTCCCAACTCGGCCTCACACACGTCCCGGTAGAAATTTTCGTCGTATCCCTTTAGATCAATTTTAATCGCATCTACTACTTGGCACAAGTCCCGCAAAGGTTCGGGATTGATGAATCCGGCCGATATGACGACGTTGCGCAGCCCGGCGTCCCGCGCCAGGCGGGCCGTGTCCAACATGTATTCGTAAAAGACCATCGGCTCGGAATAGGTGTAGGCGATGACGGGCGCTCCCTGCTGCTGCGCATAAGCGACCACGTCCTCCGGCGGCATATCGACGTTCCGAGTTTCCTCAGGCTCTAGTTGGGAAATCTGCCAATTTTGACAATACGCACATCGAAGAGAGCATCCGGCAGTCGCAATGGAAAAAGAGGCGACAGTCGGCAAAAAATGATAGAACGGTTTCTTTTCGATGGGGTCCACGTGCCTGGCGCAGGGGTTGCCATAGACCATCGAGTAGAGCCGCCCGCCCCGGTTCTCCCGGACGCGACACGTGCCCCGCTCGCCGTCGGCAATGATGCAATTATGAGGGCAAAGGTTGCACTGCACGTAGGCGCCGGTGTGGGGGGTGTGGCAATACGAGACGGGCAACGGTTCCTCACTCGTGCCGTGGCAATCCGCACAGTTGATCGCACCCTCACCGGCAAAGGATGCATAGTAGCGCGCCTCGACCGACCACGCATTGGGTGGCTCGGTGGGGGCGACGTGCTCCGTGCCCCTTGGAGGACGTTCCCACCAACTGCTGCCAGACAGGCTGGCGGCCGTGCCGACCCCGCAGGCCGTCAATGCTCCGGCACCGAGTAGAAATTGTCGTCGTGTGATACCGTTCATCCTGATAACTGTTCCAGAATCGCGGGCAGATATTTGATAAAGTACTCCAAATCCTCCCGGGTGGTCCGCAATCCAAAGCTGAAACGAATCGTTCCGTAATGATCCGTGTCGACCCCCAGCGCTTTGATCACGTGAGATACGTCTTTGCTGCCAGCACTGCACGCAGAACCGGCAGACACATAGACGCCGATCTGGTTCAAGCTAAGCAGCAGGGAGCCGCTGTCCACGTTCGGGAACCCAATGTTCAAGTTGTTGGCCAGCCGGTTTTCGAGAGGGCCGTTGATGACAAAGCCCGGCGCGATTTTGCACAGTTCGGTCAAAAAGAAATCTCGCAAGCCGAGCAAGCGCTCATTTTCTTGCGCCATTTCAGCGTGGATCAATTTAGCCGCCTGGCCAAGCGCCACTATCGAGGCCACGTTTTCGGTGCCCGCTCGGCGGCCAAACTCTTGCCCGCCGCCGTGAATCAGCTTGGTGAGCGTTATCTCCTCGTCCACGTAAAGCGCCCCCACGCCTTTGGGCGCATAGATCTTGTGCCCCGATATGGACAGGAGCGAGATCCCCATTTCTTTCGGGCTCAACGCTGTTTTGCCGAATGCCTGGATGGCGTCCGTCATCAACGGAATACCGGCGACGCGACAAATCGCGCCGATCTCGCCAATGGGATTGATCGCACCGATTTCGTTGTTAGCCGCCATAATGGTTACCAGGATGGTATCCTCTCTCAAGCTGTCCTGCACTGATGAGGAGGATATGCGGCCCTCTTGATTCACCTTCAAAAGCGTCACCCGAAAACCGATTTCTTGCAAAAAATCCAATGTCCGCAATACGGCGGGGTGCTCCACATTGCTGCTGATAATGTGACCTTTTTGGTCTATGTGCTGAAAAGCGATTCCCTTGATCGCCATATTGTTGGCTTCCGAACCGCAGCCGGTAAAGATGATCTCTTCTGGCCGGACCCCAAGGCAGTCGGCGATCTCGACGCGCGCGCCATAGATCGCATCATAGGCCCGTTTGCCAAGGTTCGTACTGCTGCTGGGATTCCCAAAACTAGCGGGGTCCGCGTAATGCGCGATCAAGGTCTGGGCCACCTCTTTCCGCACCGGAGTCGTGGCGTTGTGATCCAAGTAAACCTCTCTGAAATCTTCCACGCTCACGGTTGCCAACGGCTTGCACAAACTGTCGGCAGAATGAATCGGAATGCCCACCCAAGTGTAAACCGAATTCAGGCCATAGGGAAACAAGCGCTCGATATCGGCTCGGGTTGCGCCGGTATGCTTTTTGATGTTTTGATACAACGGTCCCACTTTGTGCTTTTCATAATAGTTGTACGCATATTCCAGCACGTTCAAGTGTTCATCGGTGAGAACAGTGCCCGTCGCCTTGGACATTCGATTGATGAGGGTTTTGGTCAAATTGTTCATCCGTTCGACGCTTCCGGGTACAGGGAAAAGGGGAAACCCGTTTTCGAGTCTTCCATACCCCGTACAATCACCTCGAATATGTCAAAAGGCATCCCGATACCCATACGGTCAGCCTCGTATTGGGCGATCAGTCTGGCGCCCAAACAGTAGGGAGAAATGTTAATGTCTTGGGTCAGATACGGGCACGCGATCAGGTCCGAGTTGACGGCTCGTAATCCCCCCATACTGGCCGTGACCCGTTTGCCGGTATTGTATTGGTACGCCTGAATGATGCGGGTGAGTTCTACCGGACGCACGTTGAGCACCACGACGTCGGGGGTCAAGTCGAGGTCGTCATAATCGGGCGAGTAGAAAAAGACACCCTGCATAACGGGCGGTTGAATCGCCACCATATCGGCGATGGCCCGTTTGGCGGTTTCGGTGTCTTTGAACCGTCCCTGATCCTCTTTGCCGAACAGGCAAAAGTCGGGGCGGTCTGCATCGTGACAGGCATAGACCAACCCTTTTGTAAAATCCTGGGGCGTGGGCGGCTCAAAACCGCTCTCCAGCCCCGATTGGTCGCGCATAATGTCGGTATAGACGCGCGAATCATCGAACGGCGTGCTTTGGTTCTGGTCGACCAAACCCAGGCTGATGGCGGCCGCGATGCAGCCAATGTTATCGAGGGTCAGGAGGACGGCGTCGCCCAACGATGCCTGTCTTGTAACCTGGCAGCTCGTCAGCGTGATGCTGCTCGGATGATTCTCCATCACTTGGTCGGGAATCTCTTTCCCCAGTTTATAGAATTTGACCGCCGTCAGAGGGATATCGAGACCTTTAATCTCCATAGATTTTATCATACGGCCATACATCTGCTGGACCGTTGTCACGCTGCTACCTGTCTCGGAACCTTTGGTCAATGCCATCTCTAGCCCCCCCCCCCATACTGGTTATCCTGCAGCGAGCGGTATTTGTCAGACCCGCGTCGCATTTGGGAATGCTCGCTCCCCGGTTTCAGAATTTGCATCTTGTGATACTCGCTCCGCGCTCCAAGTTGAGGAGTGAGCACACCTATGTGCGAGCGGTACTTGTCAGATCCGCATTGCATTTGGGAATGCCCGCTCCGCGATTTTAGAATCCGTGCAAGGTCTCCAGGCGCACCGTGCGCACCAGCCAGGGAACGCCGACAAAGGTGAAAAGCACGATCCCGAAACCAAGCACGATCAGTGCTGCCAGCCGCCGCCCGCGCCAACGACGCAGCGGGCGCACGTGCAAAATCAAGAGAACCCACAGCCACGTGATCAGTGCCCAGGTCTCTTTGGGGTCCCAGCCCCAGTAACGGCCCCAGGCCTTTTGTGCCCAGATTGCCCCGGTGAGGATACTCAACGTCAGCCAGGGAAAGCTCAAGGCGATGGCCCGTTCCATCGCACGCTCCAGCTCTTTTTCGAACGAGACCTGTCGCAGCCATCGCATCAATCCCAACCCGGCCCCCACGCCGATTGCCCCATATCCCACCGCCGCCGTCAAGACGTGGACTTGCAGCCAGACCGAACGCAGCGCCGGAAGCAGCGGGGAAATTGTCTGTTCGTCGGCAGGGCGATTGATCGCGTAGATCGCCACCACCAGTGCCACCGCCAGTACAAAAGCGCCTCCCCTCCGTTCGCGCCAACTCGCCTCCAGCAGCAAGTAGACGCCGACGATGGCCCAGACGAAGCAGAGTGCGAACTCGTACCGGTTGGTCAGCGGCCAGTGGCCCGCTTCCAGGCCACGCTTTATTAGCTCGATTGTTAACGTTCCCCAGGCGGCGATGGTCAGTCCTGTCGCTGTCCAGCCGGACCATCGTTCGTCGCGGGTCTGGTGGACGGCGTAGGCGATCATTGCCAGCCAGAGCAAAACATACGTTGTCGTCAGCATTTCAAGATTATACCGAAATGGTTTCTTCCAAATTGGGGAATCATCACCCCCAAGTGTGGTCCCGTTCGGCACATGAGTGTGCCTCACTCTTTGTTTTGTTTGGCAATTCTATCACGCGCAATCTCTTTCACCAGCGCTGTAAACTCGCATACAAAGTCGTAGGCTTGCTTATCGGCTCGCCCGGCCAGGAGCAGCGTTCCCTCTGGCTCAATCCGGGCGTAGACCCGGCAATGCGGAAAGTGGAAACTCACGGTTGGCCCCAAAAGCAGCAGAAACCCTGCCACGATCACCAGGCCATAGCCTGGATCGCGTACGGCCAGCAGGGTGACGGTGTGCTGGCCCTCGGTTCCCGCGTAGCCGCGCAGGTGTAACCCGATCGAGTTGTAGACGAGCGGTTCGTTGCCCCGCACGCTGCCGCGCATTGCCTCTCGATTTCCCTCGATGACGGTCACCTGAGCCGTGTAGCCTGATGCGCTCCCGTCAGGATAGCGCGATATGACGAACCCATCGTTGCGTACGGCCCAATCGCTCTCGTGCTCGACCGGGACCATCTCGCCGGGGCCAATGGAGATTTCCTCTCGCCAGCCATATCCTCTGCTCAACACCGCGCCGACCAGCAGGAGCAATACCGCCAGGTGGGTGACCAGCGTCGCCAAGGGAGACAGCCGGTTGCGGTCGCCCCGTATGAAGCAAACTTCCCCGTCAGTCTCGGACCGGACGGAGAAGCCCCGTTGTTTCAAGCTTTTGCGCGTGACCTCTGGCAAGTCAGTCGCCGCCGACGCGGTCAACTGGGCGGTGTGCGGCGCGGTGTCAAAGGTATCGTCGGAGCAACGCACCGGCTGATGGAAGGCTCGCCGCCATACGCCGCGCCAACGGTCCAACGTGCACACTAGGGTGAGCGTTGCCAACAGGGCGATGGGCACCAGAAAAACGGGCGAGCTGGCGTAATTAAAAACCCCGCTTGCGGCCAGCGAATCGGCAATCGTCCCATACCTGGCGCGTACACTTGCCGCCCAGTGCGCCAATCGCTCCGGGTCGGCAGCGACCGGCGCTGAGAGCTGCGGAAAGCAGGAACCCAAGGCAGCCAGCAGCAACACGACCAGGATGAGGACAGCGGCCAAATCCAGTCGTCTCAAAAAGCGCCACGTTCGCCTCAGGATTTGCGATCGAGCATTTGCCATTTGCTCATTTGTCGTTCAAGAGCCGTCGAGTAGCCGTCACCAAGCCAAAGCAGCCGGTGAGCATCATGTCTCCGTGCGGAGCGGCGAAATGGTAGCCCAGGTCAGCGGTCATTTGCCGCTGCGGGCCGGTCACGGCCACGAAATCGAATCCCGTGTTGGGGTCATAGTCTGGGCTGATGAACGCGCCGTGGCCGTGTTCGTCATAGACCTCTTTGTTGGTCAGTGTGCCAGCTCGCAGCCGGTTGACCAATCTCACCAGTTTGTCCGTCGTCATTCGTCCGGTGTGGTGTTCAAAGAGGCCCAGGATGCGCTCTCCCTGCACCAGCACGCCCAAGGTGTGCTGATTGCCCAGGTTGACGGCGATGAATCCCTCGTCCTGGTGGGCCGCGGCGTGCTCGTCCTCGATGATGCCCCACAGGGCCGCCGGTCCCGTGTCCATCATCACTGCGTTGGGCGCGTCTCGCTGCACCGCCAGCATACGGGTGTAGCAGGCGGATGGTTCGCGGTAGGCCAGGTCGAGCAGATGGCCGCCACCCTGGACAAAATCTTGCCACAGTTGGAACCGGAACAGCCGGTTGGAACCCTCCAAGCACTCTCCATGATCCTGCACGGCGACGGCGACAGTTTCGGGGACGGTGATGCCAAAGGGTTGCAGCGCAATCGCCAACGCGTCCAGGTCCACATCGCGGGTGCGCAGGGTGAGCGTGTCTGGCACATCGGGTGGTTCCTCTCCCTCGACAATAGTATACCCTCGTTCACGGACTTGGGCGAGATTGTCGCGGATGGTCAGCGCGGCGCGCGGCGTGGTGTAGACCGGATATCCGGCCTTTAAATGCCGCTTCATCGCGCCGACGACCGGCCCGCCGCCCATCAGGTTGCCGGTCATAAACACCGGTCGCCCCTCCTGGGTGGCCTGCTCGACGCGTCGAGCCAGGATCGTCGTCCACGAAGGGAGCACCAGTTTTACGTTGTTCTCCATCGGCTGGTCGGCCTCCCAGAGCAAAATGTCCTGGGTGCCAGCGCCGACGTCTATTGCCAAAATGCGATCCATATTCATTGTTTTATCAAACCTTTCTGTAAATTTGTGATGTGTGGCGAGTTGTGCGAGTGTTCCCTATTTTACCGCTTGCGCTTGCGATGGGACCTAGGTGGTGGTGATACAATTTCCACATCATCCATATCGTCTATCATATCTTCAAAAAACGTATCGCGCAAGAAGGCGGGAATAGATCCAAGTGATGAATGGAAAACAGTATAAGCGAATAATAGATTAACACCATTGGCAACAATCGTGGCCTGGAATATTGTCAAATCAGTCCGGTTGTGCAGCAGTGATCCCTCGAATATGGCTACAATCAGCGAGAAAATAGAGAGCCACAATACGGGACGCCAGAGTTCGAACCATTTGAGTGCCAGGTAAGTTTGCAACAGATGAAGCAACACGGCAATGTTTATAAAGGCAAATAGGCACGATTCTGCCAAGGTCAATACAGTCAGACGGGTGATACCCCAGGATATGCCCAGCAACGGTAATCCTACTATTAGCAGTGCGATTAGTGTCCAAGCAATAGTGATAAGTAACGAGTAAAAGAATTCAGCGATCATAGCGATCATGGTGTGTCTCCTTATAGATTGATGATGTAGACCGTATAGGCTTATGTGACAACAGGTAAAGCCGGTACTTTTTGGTCACCTTTGTACGGTTTGACACATTCTGTCATCTGGTAGCTCTGGGTGTCAAAATCAGACATTATGATTTTATAGATAGATCGTCCCAGTGTTCCCTTGAATTGGCCATCCTCGAACACCGCGCAGGCAGGCTCATCAATGCCCCAAGCCGTCCTTGTCTGGGTCTGGAGCATCACGTCGAGGACGTTTGGCAGATCGTTCCGTTCGGTGAAATGAACGCCAATCACGATATCATTGACCAAACCCAAACCGCTCACGATTTTGAGACGAGTGTCGCCGGTCTCGTCTGCGGGCAACACGCAATTCTCTAGCGAGATCAGTGCCCCGGCAGACACCCCCGCCACAGGAACACCGTCGTGATAGCGCTCTCGAATGATGCTCCGAATCGGCTCTGTGGCGTAGAGGCGATGGTAGGTCGGCGTGTGCCCCCCGCAAATAAAGATGCCGGTCGCATCACGGAGTATCGCCGACACTGCTGTCAGGTCCAGCGTCCCGTTCTCGTCGGGCGTGATGGGCTCAATTTGGAATATACCTCTTTGTATCCAGGGTTCGATGTATTTGGACTTGTAATTTTCCCATCCTGCACTGTTTTGCAACAGCACGGCAATCTTGGCGTCACTCCCACCCGCAGCCGGGACGAACGCTTGGGCGACTGCGTCGTTGGCGACAGTGTCGCCGATCAAGAAAAGTAGCGTATGAGACACTATTTGCCTCCAGAAACTAGTAGACGGCGGCGGAAATCCTTCCGCAGTTTTCGAAAACCCTCCGAACGTCCATGCTCGCCAGGGATCGTCAGATCCCGGCTTTGCGCGACGAAAATTGGCTCCGAAAACGGTAAAAACGACGATTTAGGCGGGGATCTGATGATCCCCTTGGAGCAATAACTGCCGAAGGATTTCCGCCGAGCAGCACTAGGTAGATACTAGAACGGATTTTCAGTACACAAAATCCACGTCAGCGTCCTTGAGCAGCGGAAGTTGGGTGTCTCTGGGCGAGAGCAATGGTTCTGTGACGGGCCATTGAACCCCGATAGCGGGATCATCCCACCGGATGCCGGTCTCGCACTCTAGCGCGTACTCGGCCGTGATCAGGTAGACGAAATCCGCCTTTTCGCTGAGCACGCAAAAGCCATGGGCAAAGCCGGGCGGGATGTAGAGCATGTGAAAGTTCTCGTCGGAAAGGGTTGCCCCAACCCACTGGCCGTAGGTGGGCGATCCTTGGCGGATGTCCACCGCAACGTCGAAAACCTCGCCTCGCAGCGCCATCACCAACTTGCCCTGCGCATGGGGGGGCTTTTGATAGTGCAGTCCGCGCAGCGTACCTCGGATCGAGTGAGAATAGTTGCGCTGGACGAATTCCGCCGGTATGCCGTTGGCGGCAAACTCGGATTTTTTGTACGTCTCCATAAAAAAGCCACGCGGGTCCGCAAAGGTGCGAGGCTCGATCAGGATCACGTCGGGGATGTCTAGTTTTTGGAATCGAAATGGCATTTGTGGTTCAACCTCCGGTTATGTTGTCTAGTGTGCTTGGTTCTTTTTCAGAATGATGTAGAACGAATCGTCTGCATCTATTTCTGTATATCTCTCGAATTCAATGATCTCGTATGTATCCCCGATGATTTGGCCAAGGGACTCTTGGATTTAGTGCACAAACCGCAGCCATGAGAACTCTTCTACCCAGATGGTGGATTTCGAGCACGTAACGGTCGATCAACGGTTCGAGGGTTCGGGGATCGCTGGGCGCGAGATTTCGGAGAAAGCGGGCGAGTGCCTGTTCATCGCTCTCGCTTTGAGCCGATTGAAAGCCAAGATCGATCAAGGGGGATGGATTTCCCTTGTGATGTGCATCATGGTCTACTGGTCGTCGCATATCTCGGAAGCCTTTTTGAGGCTTTATCCTCCACTGAAGAGGTGGTAGAGGTGAACTTGTTCGCCATCCTCAATAACTCGATTCAACGCTACCCGTTCACCGTCGATCAAGGCGAGGCAGGTTCGTGGGTCAAAAAAGGACGATGTCTCACGAAAGACTGCGAGTATCCCTGCTACGTCGGTTCCGTCAGGCAAGATCAACTCGATAAATCCGTCCGAGTCGTCAACTCGGATGGCGAGCAAGCCGTGCACTCGTACTTGAACTTGCATCTAGTCAGCCTGGAGTTTGTCCAAAATTTGATTGGCTCGAGCGCGGACGTCTGGATCTGGACTTTTGGCCAGCTTGTCCAACATGTCAATCTGGGGCGGTGTGAACCGGGCCAGTGCATCCACGGCGGCGATGCGCATTTCTTGGTCTTTTGCTCCTGTGGCTTCAAAGATGTATTTTACGACCGAGGATTGGCTGGAAATACCCATCGCTACCAAGGCCGCTCGCTGCACGGAGGGGGGAAAGGATGAATCCGAGCGCACCTCCATCAAAGTCCTGACACCCTGGCTTGCGTCCAGTATTTTGTTCTTGATGGCTTGGCCGAGTGCTATCACAACCGCCACTCGGGCACGTTCGTCTTGGCTGGCATTGGTCAGATAATCGCGCATGACGCTCATCGCTGCGTCACCGTGAACGGATGTGGCGAGGTTGATCGCCATCGCGTAGCGGGCGACGGGCTGCTCGGCTCCCTTGACCACGTCACGGCATGCCTCCAGCGCCGCCATCGAACGGATGCGTGCCAATATCGCCGCCAGTTGAGTGGCGACTTTGATATCTCGCACCTTTATCAGGTGCTTTAACACCGGCTCGACCGACGCTGTGCCAATGGCGACGAGGGCCTCGCGTGCATAGGATTGGGTGCTTTTGTTTGTTGTGGTCACAAGCACTTTTAGCAACGGCTCGACCGTGCGCGAGTCGCAGGCTTCCGTCAAGCGGCGAATGGCACCGTGCACGGTTCGCTCGTCCGAGTGATTCAACGCTTGCAACAATATGGCTAGTTCGGTGTCGGGCAAATACTGGGGTAATGCCTGACCTGTGCCGGCTTGTTGCGAACGAAGCCAATCTAGGCCCCGCTTGGCTTGGGCGTTGTCGGGTTCGAGTTCTATTACGCGTTCCAGACAGCGTATGGCTAGCCGGGGTTCGTCCAACACAAAGCCAAGCCACAAAAAGGCCTGCGCGTTGTCAGGTTCCTGGAGAGTGACTCCCTCCAAGAGCATGCGAGCTTCCTCTCGATTCCCACTGCGCGCGGCGGCAATGCCCATTTCCAGTAGACTCATTGGCGTACCTCCACCTGTAAACTTGTTGTAGTACTGGCACAAAGAACTTGGTGTGACTCTAGTTTACAGTAAATTGTGGAAAACATCAACTTGGTTCTCGGAAGGATGTTGTAATGGTGAATTTGCTCTTGTTTTGAAAATTCCAAGTCCTGATCAGATGGTTGTCAAATCTTTAAAGTGCATGTATAATCATTAGGAATTTCTTCACAATGACAAACGTAATTATCATTCAAGTATCGAATAGTCCATTATTTGGCTTGAAAATTAGGAGGTGGAAGATATGCGGCGTCGTTTCCGCATTCTCATCGTCGACGATCATCTTGATGTATTAAAGGTGTTGGAAACCATGCTGACAAAGGAGGGGTTTGAAGTTGTGTCAGCTCAGGATGCACTCTCGGCATTACGTGTGGCTTATCAAGAACATCCCGATGCGATTTTGTTGGATGTGATGATGCCCGATATTGATGGCTTTGAGGCTTGTCGTCGTTTGCGGGAGATGACGGATGTGCCCATCATTTTTGTCACGGCCAAGGGTGCTATTGAAGATATCGTGCATGGGCTTTCGTTGGGTGCGGATGACTATGTGGTCAAGCCCTTTGAACGCTCCGAGTTGCTTAGCCGTTTGGCCGCTTGTCTGCGTCGGGTAGGGGAGCGTACGGATGACGGGGGCGATTACTTGTTCCCTGCTGAATCGATCGTGTTGGATTGTGACCGTCACGAGTTGGTGATTGGAAATCGGACCGTCTATCTGACGCCCAAGGAATTTGAGGTGTTGCGGCTATTGGTCCGTCACGCGGGCAAGGTGCTCAGCACCGACGCTATCTTGACCAGAGTCTGGGGGCCTGACTGGATCGGCGAACCAGACTTGGTAAAGCAGTACGTGTACCGGCTGCGGCGCAAAATCGAGTTGGATCCTGGTGATCCTACATACCTTCATACGGTTCGAGGCGGAGGGTATTACTTTGACGCCGAAGATATGCTCTAGGTTTCTGTGCTATTGATTTGTTTGTGACCCCCTGACTTTGAGAAGGGGGTTTTTTTGTCCTTATTTTACCAGTTATTCACCTTTCCCATACGCCTTTTTGATATATTATCGCTAGTTGATGGTTAACGGTTTCATCATAATCTATCGTGTCTCGCGGTGAACCCAAGAGCAAGAACCCTTGTATCCAAATGGCGGTAGGGCAGGGTCTGATAATAGCATATTTGGCGGGATTGTGGTACGTGATCATTTGTTCTACCGGTGAGTTTTTGGAATAGTTTACCAGCAGAGGTGAAAATGAACGAGACGGTACTTGTAATTGATGATGATTCTGGCTTGCTCACTCTCCTACGCCTTGGACTGGAGAGAGAGGGATTTACGGTTATTACGGCAGAAAGCGGCAAAGAAGGGCTTCGGCGGGCGTATGAAGTGCGCCCCGACGTCATTGTACTCGACGTGATGATGCCAGAAATGGATGGTTGGCTCACGTGCCAGCGACTTCGGAGCATGTGTGACACACCAATCATCATGCTAACTGCCAAAACGACTCAAGCCGACGTTCTCAAAGGCCTTTCTTTGGGGGCTGATGATTATTTGACCAAGCCATGCAGTTTCGACGAGTTAAAGGCTCGTATTCGTACTGTCCTTCGCAGGACTGGTACAAACTCGAGCAGCGACTGGCGGGCTGTCTATGATGATGACAATATTTGTATTGATCTCAAAGATGGGACGGTCTCGCGGCAGGGTGAGGCGATTCATCTTACACCAATCGAGTCCCGTTTGTTGATGTATTTGGTCAGCCAAAAGGGACGAATTGTGCCCCACAGGGAATTGCTTATCAGTGTATGGGGGCCAGAATACGCGGAGGAAGTGAGCTACTTGAGCGTTTATATTCGCTATCTGCGCCGAAAGATTGAAGATGATTCATCCAAACCTCGCTACATTCGTACGCGCTGGAGGATGGGCTATTACTTTGCGGGGGATGGGGCCTTTCAACCAGAGAAGGAAGAGTCAGGAGATTGAAGGTTTTCATTCCACTTTTCTCCCCGTGGCTTTTTTCGTTTTCTCTACAAGCGCTTGAATAGGCGATAATCCCAGTTGTTACGGCTCTGTGCTCAGGTGTGGACAACAGAGTTGGTTCATCAAGGTTCTGGAATTCCCTTTGCGAGGAATATATATGGATAGCAGGGTCATACGCCAATACCTAAAAACTGTTTTACGATGGTGGTGGTTGTTGATAGTGAGCGCTACCATTCCGGTGGTGGTTAGTTACTATTTTGCATCTCAACAATCCGCACTTTACCAGGCCAAGGCCACGATCATGGTGGGTACTGGTCTCCAGAACCCTGATCCAGATGCCTGGCAGATGAATCTTGGTAGAACCCTGGCCTCTGCTTATGCTGAACTGCTCAGACAGGGACCCGTTCTTGAAGCTGTTATCGACAGATTGGGGCTGAACACGACTCCTGGACAGTTATCCACGCAAATTGGAACCGGTATCTATTCGGGAGCTCAACTCTTGGAGATACAGGTGACGGACGCTAATCCGGAGGCGGCCGCTTTGATTGCCAACGCCCTGGCCGAAGAGATCATCCGTCGAAGTCCTACGTCGGCAGGTAGTGATCCGGAACAGCAGGAATTTGTTCGCTACCAACTGGAAGAACTGCAAGACAAGATCGAAGATATCAATGGGCAGATCAACAATTTGGCAGATTCTCTGTTTGAACTGACTTCGGCGGCAGAGATACAGGATGCTCAGAGTCGAATGGCCGCATTGGAAGAAGTTAGGTCTCTTTACCAGTCTTCTTATGCTAGTTTGCTCGCCGTCTATCGTGCCGAGTCACCCAACGTCCTTTCACTTTTTGAACCAGCCGTGACACCTCAATGGCCGGTTTCGAGTAAAACTAGACTCATTGTTGCGGTGGCTGGAGCGGCGGGACTTGGACTGGCAATGGGTGCCATATTTCTGATGGAGTATCTGGATACATCATTGCGGTGGGAAGCGGACGGGGCGCAATCTGTTTTGGATATGTCAGTGTTGGGGGCTGTGCCTCAGGTGTCCAAAAAAGATATCTTGTCTTCCAGTAATCCATTAAGCCCTGTGGCTGAGGGTGCGCGCGCAGTGCGGGCCAATATCTTTCTTATGCGTCCCGGAGACCCCTTCAAAACGTTACTTTTAACCAGTCCGGAAGCCTCGGAGGGTAAAAGTTTTGTAGTTGCAAATCTTGCCATCGTGCTAGCAACGGCTGGGAATCGGGTCATTGTGGTTGATGCAGACATGCGTAGGCCCACATTGCACGAATACCTCGATCGGCCCAATGTTATGGGTTTGGCTGGCGTTCTTGGAAACTATGCCGGAGATGGAGAGAACTCGTTGTCGGTTCCACTGCAAGAAACGGATTTTGACAACTTGCTGTTTTTGTCTGCAGGACGACCCGCGGTCGACCCGGTCACGTTGCTGACTTCGCCACGCCTCCCGGCTTTGTTCGAGTTCTTGAAAGATCATGGGGACATAATTCTCATCGATAGTCCGCCTATTCTAGGCCCTCCCGATGCTACCGTACTGGCAACTCTGGTCGAAGGCACTATTCTCGTAGCGAGTGTTGGGATCACTAAACGCGAGGCGATTCAAAGGGCAAGGGATCGCATGCGCACACAAAAAGGTATCAATTTGTTGGGATTGACAATGAATCGAACCAGACTGAATGGCAGCTACTATGGCTATACCCCAGATCAGGAAGGCAAGGAGCTAGATCGAGAGGAAGAGGGGGGTGTTGATGCCTGGTTGACGTTGAACGAGGCAGCCATACGCTTGGGTATCAGCAAAGATCAGATCCGTCGGTGGCGTAAGAGCGGGCGCTTACCGGTAGTCAGGAAAAAGTTACGGTGGCGAGTAGACCCAACTGAGATCAAACGTATGCTTGAGGATACGTGGGAGATCAAGACAAAGGACTTGGAGGATTCGTAAGAGATATTTAATAAAGCGACGAGCTTTGTTATGCATCTAGGCCGCTCTGACATCAAGGATTGGAATTTACTGTGGACCAAGTGGATGTATCTAAAGAAGCGGTGAAAGCTGCTTCTCTCAAGTTAGGCACTGTGCACCATGAGCGAAATAAGCATATCCCCAAGCGTAGCGTAATGGCTACGGTGGCGCGCAACTCGGCCTTTGTGCTGGGTGTACAAATGGTGCTCAAAGTTTTGGCTTTTCTGTTCAATGTATACGTCGTACGCCAGTTGGGAGACGTTCACTTTGGACGATATTCGGCAGTTGTGGCATACGTAGCCATCTTTGCCATCTTTACCGATTGGGGGATGTCACCATACGCGGTGCGAGAGATGGCCAAGGATCACAGTCAGACCTCCTGGCTCCTGCCCAACATCGTGGCTATCCGCGTTCTGTTCTCACTAGCCATTACGTTGATTGCCCCTCTGTCGGCTCTTTGGTTGGGTAAGGAGAGCGATATGGTGCTAGGCATCTTTATCGCCAGCGCCGGATTGCTTCTGTATGCCTTCCAAGGACCCCTCGACAGCGCCTTGACTGCCCGCGAGCGTTTGGATTATACATCCATCTTTGCTTTGGTCTACCAGTTGGTGTTCTGGGGTCTGGGCGTATTGTTACTGGTCAACGGTATGGGGTTCATCGGCCTGATCATTGCCTCCTTGGCCGGTGTGGCAGCGATGGCGTTCCTGGCCGGGTGGACGTTGTTCAAATTGGGTGTCGGGCGGTTGGTTCTCTCGGTGCGTCATTGGTCTCGGCTGTTTTTGGCAGCACTGCCTTTTGGCATTAGCAGCATCTCGTACGTGTTTATGCAACGGTTCGATACGGTGCTGATGTCGTTTGTCCTTACCGATGCTGCCGTCGGCTGGTACAATGTGCCTTGGACGTTGATCAACATGGTACTGCTCGTTGCACAGAGCATCGCCATCGCGATGTATCCCTCAATGGTGCGGAGCCACACGGAGGACCCCGAATCTTTGCCCCGGGTCGTGTGGCAATCTATCAAATATTTGTTGATCGTTTGCCTGCCGATTGTTGTAGGCGGCACGGTGTTGGCAGATCGAATCATCATCACGCTCTATGAGGACACATTTGCAAATTCTATTCCCGTGTTGCAGGTGACACTTTGGGCTCTGCCCGGTCTCTTCTTGTTAGAGCTTTTGGGGCGGGTGGCGAGCACACTGCACCTGGAACGTCCGGCAGCCAGAGTGAATGTGATTAACGCGCTCGTTACCGTGGTGTTGAACCTGGCTCTGGTGCCAACTATGGGAATCCTGGGCGCTGCGCTGGCTCTGGTTGGGGGGCGGACGATTCGTCTGGTGCAATATTGGCGGTTGATCGGCAACAAGCACTTGGTGGACCGGCGATGGGGAGTATTGCTGCGGGTCGTGCTGGCGGCGGCGGTGATGGGCGTGAGCGTGTCTGCGCTGAACGCTTCGTTGGCTCAAACTACCGCCTTGGCCTCGGTTGATTCCAAGGGAGGGCTGCTGCTCCTGATCGGAGCCGGAGCCATCGCCTATGGCATAACCCTGGTGGCAGTGGGCGGCATTGAACGTCACGAGATCGATTTTGTGCGGCGCACTGTCTTGGAGCGGTTGTCGAGAGGCAGTGCGTAATCCTGGGACAAGTCTAGATGAAAATCGTCGTCGCCGTACACCACTTTCCGCCACACTACACCAGCGGTGCCGAGTTACGCGCTTATCGCACGGCTGGTTGGCTGCAAGATCACGGACACGACGTGTGCGCGATCTGTGTCGAGGCCATTGATACTGGCGATGGGTGTGGCCTGACTTTTGAGGACGATGTTTACGGTGGTTTGTCGGTTCGTCGCTTGAGTTTTGATTTGGCCGCCGCCCCCAACCCATTTCGTTGGGCATACGCCAATCCTTGGATTGGCGAGCACCTGCAGGAATATCTATCGGAACTAGCGCCCAATCTTTTACACCTCGTCAGTGGCTATTTAATGTCGGGGAGCACGCTGCGCGCGGCGATAGATCTACAGATTCCCACGGTGCTTTCGCTAACCGACTTTTGGTTTCGCTGTCCGCGCATTACGTTGCTGCGCAGCAACGGACAACTGTGCGCCCCGCCTTTCGACGCGGTCACCTGCGCCCGTTGCCTGGGTGAAGAGAAACGCCGCTATCGTTTGCCGGGCCGGGTAGTGCCTGGTCTGATGCAAGCGTTCTGGCGCACGCAAAAGGACCGTGTAGCCCAGATGCAAGCGCGCATGGCATTCCTGGGAGAAACGCTGGGGTATGTGGATGCGATCATCAGTCCATCTCAATTTCTGCGTGATCTATTCGTCGAGGATGGCGTGGCACCAGAGCGGATTGTCTTTTCGCGGCAAGGACGAGATTTTCCCAATCTAACGCCAGAGCTTGTAGAAAAGACCCCAGACGAGAATTTACGAATCGGTTACCTGGGGCAGATCGCGCCGCACAAAGGGGTACACACGCTGTTTGAGGCCGTCCAACAATTGCCCGACGTCGCCCTGCAAGTCGAGGCCTATGGCGATTCGACACCGTTTCCGGCTTATGTTCGTCGCCTGCAGCAGATGGCCCGCCAGGACACGCGTTTGAGTCTGGCAGGTGTGTATGAGCGAACAGAGGTGAGCCGGGTATTGCAAGGGTTAGACGTCATCGTTGTGCCTTCGGTGTGGTACGAGAACAGCCCCAACACGATTCTGGAAGCGTTTGCCCACCGCACGCCGGTGATTGTCTCTGACCTGGGGGGCATGGCTGAGTTGGTTGAGGATGGAGTGAATGGACTGCAGTTTGCGACCGGCGATCCGTCGAGCCTGGCGATCAAACTGCGGCAATTGGTTGACGATCCCGGTTTGCTTTCTCGATTGCGGGAGGGCATCGGGCCGATCAAGTCCATCTCTGAGGAGATGGACGAGTTGCAAGAGGTTTACTGCTCGGTAACGGGCAAAGCCGAGTGAGAGCGAGGATCCGCGATGCTTGGAACACTGCCCTCGGTGACGATCATCATCCTCAACTGGAATGGGCTTGCAGATACGCTGGCGTGTTTGGAGTCGCTGGCGCATCTGGACAATGCTGACGCCTGCGAGATATTGGTGGTAGACAATGGCTCTACCGATGGGTCGCCACCGGTCATTCGAGAGCGCTTTCCCAGCGTGACGCTCATTGAGGTTGAGGAGAACCTGGGCTTTACGGGTGGCAATAACGTGGGGATGCAATGGGCGTTGGAGCGAGGAAGTGATTACGCCCTGCTGTTGAACAATGATACCGAGGTAGCTCCAGATTTTCTGCGTCTTTTGGTGGAGGCTGCCGAGGCTGATTCTCAAGTAGGAATTGTCGGTCCGACCATTTACTATTACGAGGAGCCACAGACTGTCTGGTCGGCTGGGGGAAAGATTGACTGGCGGCGAGGGGCGACGTGGATGGTGGGTCTGGACGAACGCGACACCGGGCAGTTTGGCGAGAGCCCCAGGGAAATGGACTTTTGTACCGGATGCGCGTTGTTGATAAAGAGAGATGTGTTGCAGCGAGTGGGTTTGCTAGATGATCGATTCTTCACCTACTATGAGGAGACTGAGTGGTGTGTGCGGGCGCGGCGGGCGGGTTTCAAGATCGTACACGTGCCAACGGCCAAGATGTGGCACAAAATACCTCTCGATGCGCGCGAGAGTTCGCCGCTGGTTCATTATTATATGACGCGCAACCGCCTGTTGTTCCTGAGTGCCGCGAGGGCAGGGTTGCGTCCTTGGTTCTATACACTCGTGGGTGAATATCTGCGCACACTGCTTAGCTGGACGTTGCTGCCCAAATGGCGGCTTAAACGACCGTTGCGCAGGGTCATGGTGCGCGCCATCGCAGATGCTGGGCGAGGCCAATGGGGCCAAGTTTCCATTGCACCAGGGAACGGAGGGTAATCAGTGCGCATCCTTTACATTTCTGGCTGGTACCCGTATCCGCCCGACAACGGGGCTAGGATCAGGGAATTTAACCTCATCAAGCAACTAGCCTTTAGGCACGAGATCACGTTGCTTTCCTTTTATTCCTCGCCGGGTTCTATATCGCAGGAACGGTTGGACGCGATGCAGCCCCATTGTCGGTCTGTCGCAGCGGTACCTTACAAAGAGTTCAACCCCACGGGGCTCCGGGCGGTGATGGCGCTGTTCTCGACGCGACCACGATCAGTGGTGGATACATACAACCCGGAGATGGCGAGATTGGTGGAAAGCGCGGTGGACGGCGAAACATTCGACGTGGCGGTGCTGGCGACGCAGCGCACTGTGCCATATGCGCATTTGATTGGCGATATTCCCTGGGTGTGTGAGGAGATTGAGCAAGCTACTCTGTATGAAAAATATTTGAATGCACGGAATCTGGCTGCAAAGCTCCGCTACAGGCTCATGTGGTGGAAACAAGCCAACTATGTGCGCGGGTTGTTGACCGAGTGCAGCGGTGGCACTGTGGCGTCTGAACAGGAGCGGGATCTGATTTTGAATATCCGTCCTGACTACGCCTCGCTGGTCGTAGTGTCCAATGGTGTGGATCTGGAGGCGAATACCGGCGATTTTGGCCCGCCCAAGCCGGATACTCTGATCTATAACGGGGCGCTAACTTATGACGCTAATTTTGATGCTATGGAGTTTTTCCTTCGGGATATTTTTCCTCTGGTAAAGGCTCAACGCCCCAACGTCAGCCTGCGCATCACTGGGAAGTATGACGGCGTACCGGTGGAGCGGTTACCGTTGGGCGATGGTGCTGAATTGACCGGTTATTTAGACGATGTCCGCCCGGCAGTGGCCCAGAGTTGGGTCTGTGTGGTGCCGTTGCGCGTGGGCGGGGGGACGCGCCTCAAGATACTCGAAGCGATGGCTTTGGGCACGCCGGTTGTATCCACGTCCAAGGGAGCCGAAGGGCTAAAGAGCACGCACGGGGAAAATATTCTCATCGCCGATGACCCGAATGATTTTGCTCAGACCCTGGTACGCCTGTTGCAAGATGATAGCTTGAGGGTCAAGCTATCCACCAACGGGCGACGGTTGGTAGAAGAATGGTATTCGTGGGAGATATGTGCGCGTCAATTGGAGCAGTTGCTTCATAAGGTAGTAGGGGATGAGATACCATCAAGCGATTAACTCGGTAAGAAATTTCACTCGATACCATGCACTAACGTTGACCCGCGCCGGTGTCTTGGTGGGTTTGGTATGCATGCTGCCCGTTATCGGATACCTGGTGACCAGCCCCAGGCTGAATCCATTTTTCATCCTTGTCGCCCTCGTCATGCCCGTCGGTGCCTTTGCAATATTGAGACAGATCGAGTTGGGCTTCGTGGGGATGTTGTTGGCCGGCGTCTTTGTTCGCGTTCGCTTACCGACGGGCACCTCCAGCGAGATCGTGGTCAGCCTGTTGCTCTGCATGGGGGTGATGGGCATCTGGGTCGTTCGCATGTTGGTGGAAGAAAAGCGGCTGACGTTGAAACCAATCCCGGTGAATTTTCCGCTGTTAGCTTTTATAGCTGTGATCTTTATCTCCTTGGTTTGGGGCCGGGTCTACCGCGACGTGTTTGTGCATGACATCGGATCTCCGTTCGTGGCGGTAGCCTCGGCGGTGGTTATGGCGTTTTTGCCGGCTACGTTGATTTTGGTCGCCAATCTTGTAAAGGACATGCGTTGGCTACAGGCTATGGTGTACGTCTTTCTGGTCGAGGGACTGGTGAGCTTGCTAGTCTCGCTGGTCATGGATCTGGGCATCGGGCCGGCCGATACCATCCGCCGCATCGTGTTTCACAACGGCGTTTTGTGGATCAATACCCAGGGCCTGTACTCGATGTGGTACCTGTCATTTGCCCTGTCATTTGCTCTGTTCCACCGGAATTTGCATTGGGCCGTGAGAGCGGCCTTGTTCGCCTACGTTGCTGGCTGGGTACTCTGGGGGTTCTGGCTGCGCACCAGTTGGTTATCGGGCTGGGTGCCCACTTTTGCGGCGGCTGGCGTGATCGCTTTCTTGCGCTCCAAAAAGCTGTTCCTGATTGCCATGCTTGTGATCGTCGTGGGAGCAGGTGGATATTATTGGCGGACATCGTTCCAGGCTGAAAGCGAGGAAAGCGGGGGCACCCGTCTGGCGGCTTACGAGGTGAACTGGCGCGTGACCGGCAAGCATCTACTCTTTGGCACCGGACCTGCAGGCTATGCCGCTTACTATATGAGCTATTTCCCTATGGAGGGTATGGCAAGCCACAGTAATTATATCGACATTATCGCTCAGACCGGCATCGTGGGCTCTGTTTTCATCCTATGGTTCTTTGGCGTGCAAGCCTGGGGTGGTTACAAGATATGGCGCAAATTCCAGCATCGCGGGGATTTTGGCGAGAGTATGACGGCGGCTGTGGTGGGTGGAACTGCGGGTTGCATCATTGCTATGGCGTTGGGCGACTGGCTGTTCCCGTTTGCGTATACCCAATCCATCACCGGATACGACGCGGCAATGTTCAATTGGTTCTTTATGGGGACAGTCTGGGCGTTGAGCCGAATTATGACGTCGGAATCGACCGAGACGAGCGGTCTTTATCCTGCTGAGGAGATGACGGCTTGAGCGCACAGCATCCAGAACTCTCGATCATCATTGTGAATTGGAACACCCGCGATTTGCTCGTCCAGTGTTTGCAGTCGCTCAATGACACCGTCGAATCGAAATATGAGGTGTGGGTGGTGGACAACGCCTCCTCAGACGATAGCGTGGCGGCAGTCCGGGAACAGTTTCCCTACGTTCACGTGATTGTCAACTCGGAGAACGTGGGCTTTGTGCGGGCCAACAACCAGGTACTCGATCGCTGCCAGGGACGATACGTGCTCCTGCTCAACAGCGACATCCATGCGCTGCCCGGCTCGCTAGACAAGACGGTCGAGTTTATGGAAGCGCATCCCGGCGCGGGCATTCTCGGTGTTCGGCTTTTAAATCCTGATAGAACTTTTCAGGCATCGTACACTGTGTTTCCTACGCTGTGGCGCGAGTTTCTCATCCTCAGCGGACTGGGACGCTGGCTGATTCGTTCCAGCTTTCCTAGCTATGGACCACAGGTAGAAGCAGGCGCTCAGGAAATCAAGGGCTATATGGAAGGTGCGTATCTGCTGGCTCGCCGTGAGGCTGTGGATCAAATCGGCGGACTAGACGAGCGCATTTTTATGTACGCCGAGGAAGTAGATTGGTGCTATCGTTTTCATCAGGCTGGGTGGGAGGTGTGGTATTTGCCTCAATCTCCCATCATTCACTATGGTGGACAGAGCACCAAACAGCGACAAGGACGGATGGAAGCCGAACTCTATCGCAGCCGCGTCTACTTTTTCCACAAGCATTACGGCAAGGTCTCTGCAAGTTGTCTGAAAATCCTGATCTATACGATCACCTTGGTCAAAATGCTCGTGCATAGATTGTTGCGCTTTGTCACCAGGGGGCGTAGCGGGAGACTCGTTACCGGATGGCAAGAGTTGCGCAGCGCGTTAAGCGGCGTAGATTCGACATTTGAGGGGACGGTGGCATCGTGAATATTCTCATGCTTACCCAGGTTTTGCCTTACCCTCCCGACAGCGGCCCCAAGATCAAGACCTACAATGTAATCAAATATCTATCTCAATGCCATCGTGTGACACTGGCGTCGTTTGTACGCGGCGATCAGTCGGAACACGTCCGGCAATTGGAACGTTATTGCCAAGCGGTGCATACTGTGCCTATGGCACGAAATGCCGTGCAGGATGGGCTGGCGATGGCCCGCAGTCTGTTCACGGGGCAGCCCTGGATGATGGTGCGCGACGAGCGAAAGGAGATGCGCGCGCTCGTCGACCGCTTGGCGGCGGAACAACATTTTGACGTGGTCCACGCCGATCAACTCAACATGGGCCAGTACGCTGAGCGTGTGTCGGACGCGTTCAAAGTTATGGATGCGCACAACGCTTTGTGGTTATTGTACAAGCGCTTGTGGGCCACAATGTCGCCAGGGCCACGCAAGTGGCTGCTGGGCCGGGACTGGCGATTGCTCAAATCCTACGAGGGACGGCTGATGCGCGAATTTGACGCCGTGTTGGCCGTCAGCCCTGAGGACAAAGCGGCGTTGCAAGAGGCAGCCGGACAAGGTGTGGGTGCTACAGTCATCCCTATCGCCATCGACACGGACGAGGTAAAAGTCGTCGAGAGAGAGGCTGAACCTGACCACATCCTGCACATCGGCACGATGTACTGGCCGCCCAACATTGATGCCGTGAACTGGTTCGTCCGCGAGATCTATCCCCTTGTCCGCCAGCAGCGGCCTGACGTGCAGTTCGACGTGGTAGGCTCTCGCCCGTCAGCCGATCTGCTCGCTCTGAACGATACCGGCCAGAGGATCAACGTCACCGGCTACGTGGAGGACCCTACGCCCTACCAGCAACGCGCCGCTGTGATGATCGTCCCACTGTTGGCCGGAGGGGGGATGCGGGTGAAAATCTTGCAATCCCTGGCCGAGGGTATCCCCATTGTATCTACAACGCTGGGATGTGAGGGGATCGGTGTGACCAATGGCGAGGATATCCTGATCGCGGACGAGCCGGACGATTTTGCCGCTGCTGTGTTACAGATACTGAATGACCGGGCATTGGCGCAACGATTGTCGCACAACGGGCGGCGTTTGGCCGAAACCAGATATGATTATCGGCACGTATGTGTGCCGCTGGATCAAGTATATACACAGGCTGCATCTGCTGGAGCCTGAATTGACATTAGGAGAACTCGTGAAAAAGCACGCATTCAACATTTTAAAGATTGTCGTCAGCGCCGGGTTGCTGGTTTACCTGCTGGTCTTTCAGGTTGACTTGAAAGAGTTTTGGAACGTCGTGCGGCAGGCGCGGTGGGGATACTTGATAGCGGCGATGATATTGATGATCGTGGGCACTGCACTGCGGGCAGTACGTTGGCAGGTATTGTTACAGGCGCTGGACATTGACGTGCCGTTGCAAAGGCTCGTGCAACTCTATTTCATCGGCGCTTTTTTCAACATCTTTTTGCCCACCGGTCTGGGTGGGGATGCGGTCAAGATGGCCGAACTGGCGCGTTCTACTGGCCGCGCGCCCGAGGCGGTTGGCACGACGTTGGTCGATCGTGCGACCGGCTTGTGGGTGCTTTTCGTATTGGCCTTGTTGGCTCTGCCATTCAGCTACACACTGCTGCCAGATGGATGGTTGCCGATCATTGTTCTTGGAATGTCGGGCGTGGTAGTCGGGGGATGGGTGGTGATGGGCACGCCATTGATCCCCTGGCTTGGAAGTAAGGTGCGTTTGCCCGGTCAGGAGAAATTGGAGCGATTCTACCGCTCGGTATCCCAATTGGGATACCGAGCGCTGGGCAAAGCGTGTGCAGTATCCTTGATTTTTGACATCTTGTTGATCATCTTTAACGTGCTAATCGCTCGTGGTTTGGACGTGGATCAACCGCTGGGTGTGTTTCTGTTATTCACACCGGTTATTTCTTTCTCGTTGGCCTTGCCAATTTCCATCGGCGGCCTTGGCGTTCGCGAGCAAACTTATGTATTGTTGTTCAGCGCGTTGGGCGTATCAGGTACTGTCTCGGCGGCGATGTCGCTTGCCAATTATGCTCTGACCAATCTGGTGATTGGTCTCTTGGGCGGGATCGTGTACGCTCTGGAGGGCACGAGAGGTCTGATAGAGAGTGAACAGGATGAGACGAGTGTCTGAACCGGAAAAGGCGGCCTCGCCGATAGATATATCGGCCGTTATACCGGTTTATAACGAGGAGCAGAACCTGGGTTTATTGTATGAACAGCTAAAAGCCGTCATGCAGGAACTGGAGCTGCGCCACGAGATCATTTTTGTCGACGATGGCAGCACAGACGGTAGTTATAACGTGGCAAAGGGCTTGCACGCCAAGGATGACTGTGTCAAGCTGATTCGGTTTCGACGCAATTTTGGACAGACGGCGGCTTTTTCTGCTGGGTTCGATTACGCTCGCGGCGATTTGGTTGTCACGCTCGATGCGGATGGGCAAAACGATCCGGCCGATATTCCACGTTTACTGGACAAGCTGCACGAGGGAGATTATGATATTGTCACCGGCTGGCGCGTCAACCGTCAGGAATCCTTTGTGCGACGATTGTTATCCAAAATGGGGAATTGGGTCATTAGCCGGGCCTCCCATATCTCGATCCAGGACCGGGGCTGTTCGCTCAAGATATTCAGAACCGAACTGGTCAAGAATATGCAGCTTTATGGACAGTTGCATCGCTTTTTGCCTGAATTGGCCAGCACCATCGGCGCGCGCGTGGCCGAGGTGCCGGTGAATGATCGTGATCGCCAGTTTGGTCAGTCGAAATATGGTGCGTTGACGCGTGCTCCTCGCGTCATTCTGGACCTGGTCACAGTCTCATTTTTGTTGGGCTTTTTTTCCACTCCGATGCGATTTTTTGGCTCTATCGCTTTTGTCAGTGGTTCGTTGGGCACCCTGATTGGCGGGGGATTGGCCCTGACCAAGATTTATCGCGGTCTCGTAGGTGGCTGGGAGAGTTTTCACGCATACGAAATTGGCGCCCGCCCGCTCCTACTTTTCTCTTTCATGTTGATATTGTTGAGCGTGCAATTTTTGATGATGGGCTTGTTGGGAGAGATGATTATGCGTACCTATTACGAGGCGCAAGACAAGCCAACGTATTTTGTTCGGGATGTATTGGACTAGATTGGGGATAACCAAGTGCAGAAATTAAAATCCAAAAAAGCTTTGATAATCATACTGATATGTCTGGTCGGCGTGGCGATTTTGGGCATAGCGGTGCTAAAGGTGCCCAGGTTAAAGAGCATGGCGCGCAACATTATGCAAGCGACGGGGATAGAATCCATGGTGATGCCCGTCTTGCAAAAAATCGGGTTGGCGGAACCTCCGTGGGATGAGCGGATGGTGGTGACGCCCATTGGCCCATCAGATCGGATTAGCGCCCGCCGGTTCGTGGTTGCTGATCTGCACAAGGCCCTGGTGCGCAGTGACTTTGAGCAAGCAGCCCAACTGAACAGCATACTCGCCCAAGAAGCTTTCCAACGCGCGCATCGGGCGATGGAGGCGTGGAAAACAATGCGGGACGAACAGACTGGCCTCGTGCCCAAGTCTACCCATCCACGGCTGGCTTATTGGGATCCCGAAGACGTTGCCGCTGACCTGTTCCCGTTTTTACTTCTCAGCAGTCAGTATCTGGATCGTGAGAGCGAGGTGCTGTGGCTAGAGACCCTGTCCAATGAGCGCGAGATTTGTGGGCCGATGCCTTGCTCGATAGAGCTTTATTCCGGTCAAGTGATCGACGAAGAGATGTCCAGAATCATCTTTAGCGCGTCCGAGTATGCAAAGGATGGCGTGTTGGCGGTTAGCGAGCGATTTGGCCAAGGACCCTGGTTCGACCGTATGGAAGAGATCATGAACGCGCTCATCGACGCGGCCTATGTAGAGACCGAAGCGGGCAAGATAAGCGATCGGGGAACAGAAGCCAATGGCGAGATGTTGCAAGTGTTGAGCAGGCTCTATTGGGCGACGGGAAACGATCGATACCTGGAAATGGCAGAGCGTATTGCCGAGGCATATCTTTTTGATGTGTTTCCCAAGAACCGTTATCTACCTGCCACGTATTGGGATTTTGACAACGGTCAACCCCAGAGCGATGATTTTCGCCTGCGCGATCATGGTTCCGAAATTGCTCCTGGCCTGGTCGAACTCTATTTGTTGGAAAAGCTGCACGAGCGTCCCCAGGCCCAACGCTATCGCGAGCCGTTGAAACTTTTCCTGGACGCTATGCTGGCATTGCCCCGGACTGATGATGGATTGTGGTATAACAGTGTGGATGCCAGAACGGGCGACGCCTTGGATGCTCGCCCGGTTGATACCTGGGGCTATCTCCTCTTGGGCTACCAGACCTTTGATATGGTCGAGGGCAGCGATGTTTACCAATCCGAGATCGAGCGCGTGATGAGGGCGGCTGCCTCGCGTAAGTCGTTTGCGTGGGAAGAGGACTATTTGGATGGATATGCCGACACCATCGAGTCTATGCTATATTTGCTGCCGTGGCACGATATTCCCGAATGCCACCGTTGGGTAGACGATGAAATCGAAGTGATGTTGGACAAACAGGATGACGCGGGTTTCATCGAGCAATGGTATCTCGACGGAAACTATATCCGCACCGCGCTTTTATATGCGACCTACAAAACGAAGGGCATTACGCTAGGCCCTTGGCAAGAAGACGTGCGCTTGGGCGCTGCTTATGATTCTGACAACAGAGAACTCTACGTTCACTTGAGCGCCGATACAAACTGGGAGGGTGTACTGCAATTCGACGTGCCCCGACACCAAATGTTCTGGAATCTGCCTTTTGAATATCCACGTCTCAACGGGACGCCAGAGTGGTTCACCGTGGAATCTGAAAATACATACATCGTCGTCAATCTTGATGCTGATGAGGAATCTACATATTCAGGACAACAACTGGCGGCGGGCCTGACTGTGAATTTGAGTCAAGATGGACCAGACACCTTACGCTTGAAAATTGTGGAACAGTGATCGGGAACAATTGCGAGTATCCAGTGGATAGGACTTGGGGAGTGGCGATATGAACTGGCTCAAAAAACACCGGGACGAATGGTTCATTTTCTTTGTGCTGCTGGTGTGTTACAGTTATTTTTTACCGCGTTGGGCGAATTGGAGTCAGAATTCGCGCCTCGACCTGGTTCTGGCTATCGTGGACGATGGCACGTTGAGCATTGACACTTACTATCAAAATACGGGGGATTATTTTTGTTTCAACCGGGACACGAGAGAGGGCGGTTGTAATCGCGGGGGGGCTCATTACAGCGACAAAGCGCCGGGAGTTGCGTTTTTGGGCGTTCCAATTTATGCGGTTGCACGGCCTATTTTGCGTTCCGCGCCTGTACAGCGGGTACTAACCCGATTGGCGCATAGCGATGCCTTTGACGAAACGTTGAATGAACAAGGCACCGGCCTGATGGTTGACAAGGTTCAGGCTGCGATTGTCCTGTATCTGGTTACAGTTGTGGCGGTCTCGATTCCGTCGGCTGTGCTGGGGGTATTGATCTATAAATTTCTGGGGACTTTTACCCAACACAGCGCCGGGCGAGTTGGGGCGGTGTTGCTTTATGGACTGGCGACAAACGCTTTTCCCTACTCGGGGGCGTTTTACGGCCACCAGATTACGGCCTTTTTGCTCTTTACGGCTTTTTACGTGGCTTTTCTGATTGGTCGGGAGCGGGTCTCTATACGTTGGACTGTGTTGGTGGGCTTTATGTTGGCCTATGCTATAATCACTGAATATCCTACGGCGCTTATTGTGGGCGCTGTGTTTCTATACGCGTTGTGGGTCTTGCCCAACCGCCGTTGGGGGATTGGGCTGGTGCTATCTGGGATATTGCCGGGACTGTTGATGATGGCTTATGATTGGGCGATCTTTGAGAACATCTTGCCGCTCGGTTATCAATATTCAGAGTTATACAAGGATAACGTTCACGCCCAGGGATTTCTCAGTCTAGTTGGGCCGAATGCCAAAGCTATTTGGGGCATTACGTTCGGTTCATTTAGGGGGTTGTTTTTTGTCGCGCCGATTTTACTGCTGGCCGTGCCTGGTTTTGTGATCTGGTGGCGCAAGCGGCAGTACCGCCTGGAATGGGGCGTTTGCCTGTGGGCAGTGCTTTGTTTTTTCCTATTCAATGGTTCTTCTGTGATGTGGCATGGCGCTTTTTCTATTGGGCCACGCTATCTTGTACCCATGCTGCCTTTCCTGGCTGTTGGACTGGGGGTATTTGTCGTTACGTGGGGAGCGCATAGGTGGGCCAAGCAGCTGGTGACCATCCTGGGGATTTGGTCTTTTGTCGTTATCTGGGTCGAGACTGTAGGGGGGCAAAGATTCCCCGATTGGACTCCCAATCCGTTGTTCAATTACTCTTTGCCCAAGTTTATTAGTGGGGACATTGCGCGGAACATCGGGATGGGTGTGGGACTATCGGGGCACCTGAGCCTTTTGCCATTGCTTGTCGTCGTGACTGGGTTGGGCGTGCTCTACTTTTATACGAACCGCGCCATTGCAAAGGAGGTAATGTCATGATGCGTTTAGTCGAACGCTTTCGCTCCTGGATTTCTTCGGAAAAGGTATGGATTGCGATGGCATTGTGTGTTCTCGTAATCGTGACCCGAATTCCGTTTCGCGCTCGGATATTGCATCACTGGGATTCGGTTAATTTTGCCTTGGCAATGGAGCATTTTGATGTGCGGTTGCATCAACCGCATCCTCCCGGAACATTTGTGATCTATATCATGATGGGACGTCTGTTCAATATTTTCCTGCACGCCCCCAATGCCAGCCTGGTCTGGTTGAGCGTCGTGTTGAGTGGTCTGGGGACGGCGGTCCTGTTTTTGCTTAGTGATGAATGCTTTGGCCGCAAGGTCGGCTTGACCACGGCATTTCTGGCACTTGCCAGCCCAATGATCTGGTTTCACGGAGAGGTCGCGCTTTCCTACACATTCGAGTTTTTGTGGGTTCCCCTCATCGTCTACTCTTGCTACAAGATGCAGACCCGGGGGTGGGGGGCCTTGTTGGCGTCGGCGTTGCTGATTGGCATAGCGGGTGGCGTGCGTCCCAATACACCGGTGTTTTTGTTTCCCTTGTGGGCGGTCGGAGTCCTTGTTTGCAAATATCCCATCAAACGCATCATTGTGGCCCTGGTGGTGATGGCGTTGGGCGTGTTGATTTGGGCTGTTCCGATGGTTGCAATGTCCGGTGGTGTGGCCGAGTACATTGACGTGATGCGTTGGTGGCAGAACCAGCACACAGAATCGTCTGCCAGCGTGTACGGAATTGCAGAGAATGTAGCGCGCTTTGCTATGTACGCTGTCTACACGTTGGGTCTGGGCTTGATTCCCCTGGCGATAGCGGCAGTTCGCCATATGCCGGACATTGTCGCCAACCTCAAAAAGGATTGGCGAGCGCAAGTGCTGGCGGTGTGGATCTTACCAGCGGCGGGTTATTTCACCATCATTCACTTGCGGCAGCCGGGGCATACGTTCACCATTCAACCCGCGTTTCTTTTGCTCACCGGCCTGGCGCTCGTTTCCCTGGCCCGGAAAGGAGAGACCTTTCGCCGGGAAATTTGGATCGCTACGACAGCGGTCGTGGTGATCGTCAACACACTGTTCTTTTTGCTTGGGCCAGCGTATCTGTTTGGCAGCACCCGTATGCTGTTCACAGCACCTACGTGGAATGCAATTCGTAATTACGACCAGTACGTGACTGTGCGATTAGACACTATCCGGGACACTTTTTCGCCTGGAGAAACGACCGTGCTTGCCGGTGGACGAAACTTTCGCCTGCCCGATTTTTATCTGCCGGATTTTCAACTACCGTCGCTCTCACACCAGATTGATACGGGGCCGGTGACGTTGTCAGACCCAATCAATACCCTGGTACTCTTTGATGATTCGGCGCTGCCGGAATTGTCCGAGAATGTGGTTGTACAATCTGTATCCTTGCCGAACGGCGAACTCTTGCACTACATCACCTGGGATGAGACCCAGGTTGTCCAAATGGGTCAAGACTGGCTAGAGATTCGCGACAAGTAGCCCTGAGCGGAGGCTGAAAAGTTGGAAACCAAGATAGAATGGCGTGAATTTCGTTTTGTTGGCCTGGTCGTGCTCGTCGTTTTGCTCGCGACCTCGTTGCCCTATGCATTCGCCTCTCTCACCACGCCATCTGATCAACACTTTATGGGCTTTGCGTTCAACACCTCCGATCACGCTCAATACTTGGCGTGGTACAAAGAGTTTCAAACGTCTTTCTCAATATCAAACACACTGACGCCGGAGCCTAATCCCGAGATATTCTTTAACCTATTGTGGTTTGCGTTGGGGCGCTTGGGCCTCTATACAGGATGGAGCTATATCGTCGTCTACCAGATTTTCCGTTGGGCAGCAGGCGCTTTTTTCCTGGGAATGATATATGTTTTCTCCGCCTTGTTCTTCCCTGGCGTACGAAAGAGACGCATTGCCTTTTTGATCACATCTTTAGGTTCTGGCCTGGGCTGGATATTGGTCGTGCTCAAGTACGCGCTGGCAGCCGACGAGGTGCCGTTCCCGTTAGATGTCTACGTGGCAGAGGGGAATTCCTTTTTCTGCGTGATGGCATACCCACACTTTGCAGAAGCAGCCGGTTTGATCTTGCTCGTACTAGGCTTGCTGTTGGTCGGCGAACGCCGAGGAGAGTTGCGCTATGCCGTGCTGGCTGGCCTGAGCGCTCATTTTCTGGGGTGGCAGCACGGCTACGATCTGCTGATCGTGTGGGGAGTTCCGTGTGCTTATGCCGGAGTCAAGTGGCTGATTGAACGACAGTGGCCGGATTACTGGTTCAAGGCGATGTTGATCACAGGATTACTTTCCTGGCCGCCGGTGCTCTATTCTGTTCTGCTCACGCGATTAAGCCCGATCTGGGAAATAATCTTGGCGCAATTTTCCAATGCCGGAGTGTTTACGCCAAATTTATTTCACATCTTTATTTTGATGGGATTACCATTGATCTTGGCTATTCTCACGCTCTTTTGGCTCGCGCGCGGACAAGTCAAGAACGGCCTAGTTGAACAATCGCCGACACGGGGCTACCTATTTTTAGCGGTTTGGTTCGTCGCCGGGTGGGCCTTGTCGTATGTTCCCACGGATTTCCAAATCCATATGCTGAATAGCTGGCAAGTGCCGATTGGTATCCTAGCAACGATAGGTCTCTGCGACCATGTCGCGCCGCGTTTGACGAAACGATGGTCGCTTGGTCAATCTCAAAAGATCGTCTCTGGGATTTTCCTACTGTTGATCGTACTCACGAACGTCTATTTGTTGCTATGGCGTTCCCTGGACCTGAATCGCCACGAATATCCTTATTTCCTGCATCGAAATGACGTGGTCGCGATTGAATGGTTGGGGGCGAACACACCCGTCGACGCTATCGTGCTTAGTTCTTACGATGTAGGGCGCTACATCCCCGGCTTGAGCGGGCGCTCTGCTTTCCTGGGCCATTGGGCGCAAACAGTAAACTTTTTTGATAAACGTGACAGAGTATCTCGTTTTTTTGATGCTCAGACCAATGATGTGGATCGTCTAGAGACATTGCAGACCTTTGGTGTGGATTACGTACTGTATGGCCCTGCCGAACGCATGCTGGGTTCATATGATCCAGATTTAGCTCTCTATCTCGACCCCGTTTTCTCTACTCCACAAGTCATCGTATATCGAGTGAACCTGCAATCCACACTTGGCCTTTCCGAAAATCAGCGTTAGTAGGAGCTTGCGCATGTCATCTCGTGGAGAAGAACGTTTGTCGGCGAAAGGCGCAATTGACGTAAAACGGTGGCAGAGGGCTGACACAGTATTTGCCGTGGTGGTAGGTTTAGTCACTGTGCTCTCCCGTTTGCCGTTTCGGGCGGCTATGCTCAGCAATCACGATGCAGTCAACTATGCCCTCGCGTTGGAGCATTTCGATATGCGCTTGCATCAGCCACATCCCCCAGGATACATCCTTTACATCTTGTTGGGGCGGGCGTTCAATTTGATCTTTCACGATCATTTGACGGCACTGGTGTGGTTCAGCATAGTTTTCAGTGGGCTGGCGGTGGTCGCCGTTTACCTGGCAGGGCGTGAGGCGTTTAGTCAGCGGGTCGGGGCTATCGCCGCCTTGCTGCTGGCCACATCTCCAGCTTTCTGGCTGAGGGGTGAGATGGCTGCACCATACACTGCCGATTTATTTGCTTCGGCGATTATGGGATGGTTTTGCTATCGCGTGCTCATCACATCGGGGCAAGGACTCGTGTTTGTTACTGCGTTGGTCTTGGGATTGATAGGGGCATTCCGCCCCCAGACCCTGGTCTTTTTATTCCCATTATTCCTCTACGCACTGCGCCAAAGGCCATGGAAAACAGTCGTTGGTGCGGTTGTCCTTGCAGGCGTGGTCTTTGGAGCGTTCTTTTTATTCTCGGTCATAGCCAGCGGAGGGCTGGCTGCTTTTGTGCTTTCGATGCGCATCACCATCCCGATTTTCTGGTCCAAGGAAACAATGGCTCGTTCTGCTACGCTGCCACGATATGTGAAGAACGTTCAAATGATTCTACGATATATTTTTAGGGTTACGGGAGAGTGGATCGCTGCTCTCGCATTTTTAGGTTACGTCACACGTTCCAACTGTCTGCAATTCTGGCGCAACCCCAAACTACGATTCCTGGCGATTTGGATTCTTCCGACGTGGATCGTTTATACACTGATATGGCCAGGAAACCTGGGGACGGCTTTTATTTATATGACGCCTGCATTTCTGCTGGCCGCATTGGGACTGGATTGGATTGCCAAACGCTCGGGCTATGGTATTATAGCCGGGGGCGTGGTGTTTGCGAGCATATTGATCTGGAATGTCGTTGTTTTTACGTCGTTTTCCTCACATCCATTGGGCGAGCGCTATCGGTATTTTGATAGCTATGAGAGCATCGTTTCGAGCGATGAATACTACCGGGGCAAACTGGCTTTGCTCAGTGACCTGCCGGTAGAAGGAACTATTGTGTATGCAAATGCATTTCGCCACCTCCAATACTATTTGCCTGCGTACCGCACGTTTTCTTACCCGAGCTTGCGACGCAGCGACCCTAGTACGGTGAAAGCAGTAGTATCCATTGAAAACGGTCTGATGGAAAATTGGGCCGGCATCGAAACAGCGATGTTGGTTCCACCAGACACCGAGCGAATTGTATTCTTTGACTTGCCGCTGGGTCTAGTGGATGCCACACAGATTGAGGAGCGCGCACAAAGTGGATACGCAATTTACGTTATCTCTGTCCCTTTAGATCACGAGGCGCGGTGGACGTCAAAGGGGTTGAGCGTGTCGGTGTATGAATAATATCGGGTGCAGTCGGAAATATCACAGACTAGTTCAAGTTTTGCTTGTTGGTGGGTTGTTGCTGCTTGGTCACAATCTGTTGATTTTGGCTCAAGAGCCGGTTTGGTCAGAGCCAGTGGTGATTTCTGGTCCCACAATCTGGTCCTGGTTCCCTGACTTGATCGTGGATGTTTACGGCACGCCCCATGTGATCTGGTGTCAGACAAAACCTGTGGAGGATGGCGGTCTTTTGGAGCAGGTAGTGTACACAAGTTTCCGGGGCAATAGTTGGCAAAGACCGAATGACATTGTGCCTCCATCGGCGGATATCGTGCGCAATGCCATTACGGCCGATCGCTTAGGTAACGTTCACATGACCTTTGGTGGCAGTGTGCGTGGGTCATTAACATTGTACTACCAACGTGCTAAAGTGGATGATGCCTGGTCCGCTGCGGCCTGGTCTGAACCGCACTTGATCAATCAAGGCATTGCCTATATGAGCGACATTGCAGTAGATTCCAAAGGTGTCATTCACATCATTTACGATGATACTCACCAATATCCTCAGGCACGCCCTCCCAATCGAGCAGATATTTTTTATCGTCACTCGGAAGATGGAGGTAAAATTTGGTCTGCGCCCATCAACCTCTATTACCTGCCAGTGACAGGATCTGCTAGACTATATATGGAAATTGATGCCAACGACGTGATACACGTTACCCTGGACGAGGGATGGGACAGGCTTTCGGGCTCCCAGCCTGATAATGAAGAGTACCATAGCGCATACGTCTCTTCCGTGGACGGCGGACAAACCTGGACCGAGCCTCACTTGATCGAATACCCAGAGCGCAACGTTGCCCAACTCACCGTAGGAAGTGATAACCAGGGAGGTGTGTTGCTGATCTGGCGCTCCATGTCGAATGATTATGCGGAAATATTCTACCAGTGGTCCGCCGATGGTGGTCGAACGTGGCAAGAACTGGAGACAATTCCCAACGTCTTTGCGCGACCGTGGGTCAATCCCTTCAATATGTACAATATGACTACCGACAGCAATGGACATATTCACCTAATAGCTGTGGGCCGAGAGATCCCAGATCCAGAGGCCCAGTTGGGAGTTTATCACTTGACCTGGGACGGAGAAAGTTGGTCTGTCCCAAACAGGATATTTGCTCAAGAGAACCTGTATCCTGAATACCCCAAGATCACAACCCACGAAGGAAATCAACTCCACGCCGCGTGGTTCACACGGGAGGGCAACATTTGGGAGCAAGACGTAAATCGGGCAATCTGGTACAGCCGTATCCAGATACCTGCTTCTCATCAGCCGATCACGCCGTGGCCCACCGAGACACCTGAGCCAACCAAAACTGCTGTGCCAACCCCGGCCCCAAAGCCTACGGCTACACAATATGATTTTGATCGTGATGCGAGCGGTTTACCTGACGGGTTGCATACGGAATCTGATGAATTGCTTCAACTCGTGATAGCGCTTTCTCCTGTGGCTCTACTAATCGGCATGTTGATAGTGATACGAATGAGAAGACCTCGTAGATTTAGATAGGTGACTTGTGATATGATGACTGTGAGATACTTGATCCTAAAGCGGATGGCCGGTCTGGTATTCCTCGGTGTATTGGTTTTTGCTTTTGCTTTTGTACACCTTTTTTCGGGGATGAGCGAGAGCGTCGCCCAACCCTCGGACGACGATTGGCCAATGTACCAACATGACCCCACCCATTCAGGCCGTACACCGGCAACTATTGTGAATAGCGGCCCGCTTTACGTGCAATGGGCATATGCCTTTGGTGAACGTGTCCAAGTGGAAGCGCAGCCCGTCACTTCTAACGGTGTGATTTATCAAGGCGTGATGAATGGCGAGATGCACGCCATTGACGCAGATACAGGAGTGGCACTCTGGATCGTTAGCCCTGGCGGACCTATTCCACACACCGCTGCCGTCTACGGCAATCGGGTTTACTTTGGCTCTCTCGACGGCAATGTGTACGCCCTCTCAACCACGGATGGAAGTACAGTCTGGCAGTTCCACACTGGTGGACCAGTGATGTCTGCACCAGCCATAGTGAACGACAGATTGTACATTGGTTCCAACGACAGCAATCTGTACGCTCTCAATGTTGCTACGGGGGGGGAACTTTGGCGTGTGGAGACAGATGGCCCGGTCGTCTCGTCTCCTGCTGTGGCGGGCGGACGTGTCTACTTTGGCAGCGAGGATCTGATGGCACGTTGCGTGAATGCTGTGACAGGCGCTCTAATTTGGGATACACCGCTCTACGGCGTCGGAATGCACAACACTCACCCTGTGCTTTCCGACGATGGCAGCAGTGTCATCTTTCTCACCGTCAAAGCAGGGGGCTCATCTTATGTACATAACGAGGGATACCCCAACGCATCAACGTCCGCCAACCCGGTCGAGACGTGGAACACCTACTATCAAACATATCCGACCCGTCGTTATCTCTATTACCTGGACACTACCGACGGACACGACCTGTGGAACCCGACAGCGCGGCTCTACGTTCCTCTGCCCATCCCCTATTGGGGAGTGCTGCACCCCATCCTGCACCCCGATGGCAGTGTTTGGTTCCCTGCCCCTGCAGGCACAGACGGTAACGCTTACGAACTCGATCACGACAATCGTCTTTTTCGGACTGATTTGTCCACTGGTGTGACCATACAGGTCGCGGGCGGATCGTCTCTGCCAGAATTTCAATTGATGATGTCAGAAACGGGCCGGCACACCTTTTCAGGCAATGACTATTACTACACCATCAGCGAGGACCTAGGCGTTTACCGTCCGGGGAGCGGCACGATGCGCGCAATGTTCAGCAACGGCGATGCCAGCGGCTACAACTTTGGCTCGCACATGAACCCTCACAGCCCGCTGCCTAGCCGTCACCTGTGGCGCTACGGGGGTGTCGTTGCGATGGGCGGCCTGACTGGCGCTAGTCCGCCTATCGTCGCCAACGATATGGTCTACTTTAACTCGTATGGTTGGCTGTATGCCGTTGGACAGACCAATCACGGCTACGACCCCGCCACTAGCTTTCCCCCCCGCGACAATGGGCGATTGTACGAACTCACCTACCCCCGTAGCGACGCACCCACCTACGCCGAAATTGAGGCCGAGGTGGCAGAACGCGTCGCCGACATCATCGCCCTGGGAACTGGATCACCGCCGATAACGGCGCGCTGGGAGCAGAGTTGGGACAAGATGCAGCATAACGAATTCCCATTCGAACTATACGGCTTTGAAGCGGACCTGGTGCGTGTGCTCTCGGAAGCGTACCCCCACCTGTCTGCGACGCAGCAAGTTCAGTTAAAGTCCTATCTCTCTACCTTTGTCGCTAACACCCTGCTCGACAACGACCACTATACCTTTCGTACGCGCTGCATTCACTATGGGCAGACGGGTATTGACGTTGGGGACGATTGCAGCATCACAAACGGCATTACCTCCTGGTGGTTCGACAATAACCGCAACCTGATTGCACTGCGCCTGTACGCTCTGTGGGCCTACGCCGACACCACCGGCGATTGGAGCGCCATCGAGTCCCGCTGGTCGCTTATCACCCAGCAATTCCAGTTGTTCGTCACTGCCTACGACCCGTCGCTCGGCTTTTGCGATTTTGAGGAATGGCGTGTCAAACGACTCAGCATCGGCGCGCAGATTGGGGCGGCGCAGGCCGTGCGCGACATGGCCGATCATCTGGGCCACACCAGTACGCAGGCTCAAGCCAACACCCTGTTGCAGAACCTGTTGGATACCCGCATTGCCCTGGTCGATTTTGTTCCATATCTCTACGATAACGACGAGCGCCAACCGGCCCAAATTCGTCTTAATTCCAATGGTACCATCAACAACGATGACATTATGCAGGGCAGCCCCTATAACAACGAACTGATCCCCTACGACGCCGCTGAACGCAATCGCGACACCGATCCCAGCCAGGTCAATTGGTGGGATGGCAGCAACTATCGCGTGGACGCCGGGACCCAGTTCATGCACTATCCCGCGCTTTCGGGTTACTTTCCCCTCTCCTCTGAAATGTCCACCCGTCTGCGCGCGGACTTGCTCGATGAGACGGAATACTATGTCAAATCATACGAGGTCAACAACCCGTGGTGGTGGATGTCTGACCTGGCACATCACACCACCGGCAGCGGCGAACACCTTTACCACAGCCCCACGCTGGCGTGGACAATGTTCCAAGTCAAGGCCTGGGTTTTGCAGGAGGAGTGGGACGCGCTGGTTCGCCAGTTGCCGGAGCCAGTCAGTTTTAACAGCCACTATGATCTGTATCGCCTGCAGAACCTGGTCACCCTGCTGGATTTGGGCGAGGAAGGCCCCCTTGATCCTGAGGGGAAGCAAGTCTACCCGACCTCCACTGATTACGGCGATACACTGACATACTATATCACCTTGAACGGCTCAGGGCAGCCGATAACGCTCACCGATTCGATCCCGGTGGGCACCGCGTACGTGCCGGATAGTGCCGAGGTGACACCGGTGATCGGCAACCTTGTTGCCGACCCATCTGGGGTCACGTGGACGGGTACCATCACAGAGATGACGTCGTGCCAGATCATCTTTCAGGTGCAAGTTGAAACGAGTGATCCGACGGTTATTGAGAACGTCGCCTCGGTACAAAAGACGGGAAGCGCTGTCTACCCCCTGCGAGCCGTTGCATTTGCCAACAGCTACAAAGCCTACCTGCCCATAATCTTAAAGTAGAGTTCCTATAGCTATGAAACGACGCTCCAAGGTATTGCCAATCATCGTCTTTGGCATCATTGGTCTGATCGTTCTCGGACTGGTGATGATAACGGTCCCCGCTTTCAAGTTTCGGGATCGCGTGCGCGGGCGATTGCAACAGGCTGGGATCCTACCTCCTCCGCTGCCACTTTACGAGGAACCGATTGTGCCCTCAAATCGCGTCACTGCCCGGCGATTGCTGGTAGCCACGCTCCACGACGCCCTGGCTCGCGGCGACTATGAGCGGGTGGCTACGTTGAACGCGACGCTCGGCCAGGAGGCGTTTCAACGCGCGTACCGTACCCTCAAGGCGTGGGAGACGGTGCGTGATCCCGAAACCGGCTTGGTTCCCCACGCTACGTCGTCTTTTTACAACGCCTGGGACAGCGAGGACGTCGCCGCGGACTTGTTCCCGCATTTGCTGATCGCCAGTATTTATCTCGACCAGGACGGGGCCGGATCGTGGATCCAGGCTCTGGAAAACGAGCGTGAGATCTGCGGCGACCTGTCTTGCCGCATTGAGTTGGAATCGGATATGATGGTGGAACAGGACCTGGACACCCGCATATTTGGCACCTCCGAGTACGCCAAGGATGGCCTGCTCGCCATCGTCGAGCGGTTCGGGCCGGGTCCTTGGTTCGACCGGATGGAGGAGGGGATAGACGCTGTTCTCGGAGCGGCCTACGTCGAGGCGGAGGCCGGACTGATCCCGTCCAATGGTACAGAGGCCAACGGTGAACTCTTGCAGGTGCTCTCCCGGCTGTACTGGACCACCGGGGACGAACGGTATCTGCAAATGGCCGAGCGCATCGCTGAAGCGTACTTGTTTGAGGTATTTCCCAACAACCAGGGTTTGCCCGCCGATTATTGGGACTTTGAGGCCCAACGTCCGCTGCACGAGGACGAGCGTTTCCGCCCGGACGCGGAAATCGCCGCTCAAGCCGAGCCTTTCCGCCTGGTGGATCACGGCGGCGAGATCATCCCTGGCCTGGCCGAACTCTATTTCGTGGAACGGATGCAGGGTCGCCCCCAGGCCGACCGGTACCGGGAACCCTTGCAGCAATTCTTGGACAAAATCCTCGTCACGGGTCGCACGGGCGATGGTCTGTGGTATAATAGCGTGAATGTGAGTACGCTGGAACCCTTCGATGACAACCTGGCTGACACATGGGGATATATTCTCAACGGTTACCAGGCCTTTGACCTGGCCGAGGGGACGGACCGCTATGCTGCCGAAATCGAGCGCACGATGCGAGCGGCGGCGACCAGACATTCCATCAACTGGGAGGGCAGCGGGCACGATGGCTATGCCGACGCCATCGAGTCGATGCTCTATCTTTTACCTTGGTTCGACATCCCCGAATGCCACTACTGGGTGGACGACGAGATCGAGGTATTGTTTCTCAAGCAGCGGTCTGATGGGTTCGTGGAAAACTGGTACCTGGACGGCAATTTTGTGCGCACAGCGTTGATGTACGCGCGCTACAAAACCCAGGGCTTGCGCTTGGAACCGTGGGAGGAACACGTTCGAGTTGGCGCAGCTTTTGATCGCGACAGCGATGTGCTCTACGTTCACCTGGCCGCGCAAGAGGGCTGGCAGGGGAGATTGCTTTTCGACACGCCGCGCCATCGCGACATTTGGAATTTGCCTGTCGAGTACCCACGTCTCAACGGAGCGCCTGAATGGTACGTCGTAGAACCGGAATCGGAGGACGCGTATCTGATCACCGATCTTGATACTGGAGAAACAAACGTTTATTCAGGGCGGGAACTGGCAGAGGGTTTGCCCATCACGCTTGGTGGCTCTCAAGGTAATTTGCTGCGCCTGACCGTGTCGCGGTAGATCGCTACACAAACAGACAGTCAGTGGGACAAGCCGGGAATCTGTCCTGCGTCCGGCAAAATATGGAAGGAGACAAACAACAATGAATCACATACATTCACATCACGATAGAAACGAGGCCTTTGTCAAGAGCAAAGCGGCAAAACCTGGATTTTGGAAATCGGCTTATTGGATTGTGGGGATCGGCTCGATGATATGGCTGCTGCTGCGCAGCGGTACCAGGCCACGGCGGTTATCCTACCCTTGCCAGCGCGTCGCCGCGGCCAACAGCGTGGGCTTTGTGGCATACCTGGCGACGTTGCTTGGTACCGCCACACTGCTCCGTCGTCTCAAAATTGCCTTTACTCCGACACGGTTCACTCTCTTTGTCGTTGGCCTGCTGCTGACGGCCACCTTGCAGGCCAGCGTCGCGACCCCCGTCGAACCCATCCTGGCCGATAGCCCTGACCTCCCAAGCTGGACGTCCGATTCGGCGGTCTCGAACGTCTTTGCCATCACCAACGTCCCCACGCCCGCGTGCAGCCTGAACGGCGGCAACATTTCGGACTGTGCCTCGGTCTACGAAGCCTTCCACGACGACGGCGTCTATGCCCTCGTTAACCTGATGGAAGCCAACGGCGACTACTTTTACCAGACCGCCGCCCATCCCAATGGCATCTTTGCCGCCGACGACGTGATCGTCATCAAAGTCAACAACCAGTGGAACTATCGAAATGGAACCAACACCGACGTCCTCAAAGGCGTGATCTACCAACTGGTCCAGCACCCGGCCCCGGGTGGGTTCACCGGCGCGGTCATCATCGCCGAAAACCCCCAGAACCGCAACCCCGACTGGGACGATCAAACCAGTGGGAACAACTCCGAGTCTCAGGACCAATCCTACCGGGAAGTGGCCCAGGCATACGTGGGCCAGGGATACGATGTCTGCATCTCTGATTGGAAATCCTTTCGGGCCGACTTTGTGCCCGACTATGACGCCGGAAACAGCACCGACGGCTACGTACTGGATGCTGGCGACAACAAACTATCCTACCCCAAGTTTAGCATAAACTGCGGCGGTTCGAGTTTCCAGATCAGCATGCGCTATGGGCTGTGGGATGATGACTCATCGTCGTTTGACGACACACGGCTAAAGATGATCAACATGCCCGTGCTCAAACGCCACGGTTCTGCCTGGGGAACCGGCGCGGTCAAAAACTATTTGGGATTCATCACGACCCACGACGGTATCGGGCGTTGGAGTGGGGTAAGCGAAATGCACTGCTGGCTGACAGGCCCCAGTGACAATAGCTATACGTGCGCACCGCCAAGTACGACGTATGGTCTGATCGGTCAACAGATGGCCCACATCCGCCGCGCCGATTTGGACATTGTAGACGCGATTTGGGTGAACGCAGACAGCAATCTCGGTGCAGGCAGCGTGCAGCTGGACGTATTGCTGGCCAGCCGTGACCCATTTGCAGTGGATTACTATGCCTCTGACTATATCCTGGGGCCGCTCATTCAGGCAGAGAACCCCACGCACGATTACGAAAAGGCGATGGCAAGCACCACTAACGGCTGGTTCCGCAACATCCAGATGCGCAACGTCGCCAACTTGCGCGCCGAGGGTGTTACCGACACCATTAATATGGATGACGGTATGACCACCCAGGAGGAATTGGACCAATTCAATGTTTACGTCGCCGATGCCAATATGCCTACAGCCCCCACCTTGACATTGCAGGAACCCAACGGTGGCGAGGTCTGGTACGTGGGCACGCAGCAACAGATCGAGTGGGCGTCTACGAACTTGGATGGAAACGTACGCTTGGACTATTCGACCAACGGGTTCGGTTCCTCGACACCTATTGATACCTCCACCACCAACGACGGGACATTCACGTGGACCATTCCCGACGCCCCATCTGAAAACGTCCTAGTGAGGGTGAGCAGCACCCTCACCGCCACTATCAGCGATACTAGCAACGCTGTCTTTACCATCGAGCCTGTTCCGATGCCTTCATTGACCTTGCAAGAGCCCAATGGTGGTGAAACCTGGACAGTGGGTACCCAGGAGCAGATCACATGGTCGTCCACCAACCTGGATGGAGACGTGCGCTTGGATTATTCAACTGACGGGTTCGATTCCTCTACACCCATTGATACCTCCACCACCAACGACGGGACATTCACGTGGACCATCCCCGACGAACCCTCTGAAAATGTCCTGGTACGGGTGAGCAGCACCCTTACGACCACCATCAGTGATACTAGTGATGCCGCTTTCAACATTGCCTCGGCCCCTACACTGACGCTCCAAGTTCCCAACGGTGGTGAAGCCTGGACGGTGGACACGGAACAACAAATCACGTGGGCTTCTTCCGGCAATGTGGGAGACCTGGCGTTGGAATACTCGACCAATGACTTTGCCTCCTCGATATCTATTGACGTCTCCACCGTCGACGATGGATCGTACACGTGGACCATTCCCGACGACCCGTCCGGCACCGTTCTGGTGCGGGTGATCAGCAACCTCTATAATGCTATCAGCGACACCAGTGACGCCGTCTTTACCATTACGTCTGTCCCACTGACCCCCACGCTGACCGTGGAATCTCCCAACGGGGACGAGGTCTGGACGATAGGCACACAGCAACAGATCGAGTGGAGTTCCACGAACGTAGAGGGAGACGTGGCTTTGGATTATTCGACCGATGGCTTTGCCTCTTCCACCATCATCTCTGGTTCCACGGCGAACGATGGTGCGTATGGTTGGAACATCCCCGTGGATCTGTCTGCCAACGTGCTCGTGCGGGTCAGCAGTGTGTTGAGCAGTACCATTAGCGATACCAGCGATGCAGCATTTACCATTGCCGGGCCGTACACCTTTGATGACTCGTACAAGACGGTGAGCCATCACGGTCTTGAGGGCGGCGAGCGGATGACCTACACTATCGTGCTCTATGAAGCGATCAGTGCCACCCTGACGCTCACGGACGTCATCCCCGCACCGGTGAGTTACGTGCCCGGCAGTGCCAATGTCGAGCCTTCTGGCAGTGGATCACTAGAGTTACCCGGTACATCTATCCGTTGGTCGGGCGTGGTCACGGGCGCTGTGCCGGTGACGATCACGTTCCAAGTAGACGTGCCGGATGTGGGCACCGCGGTTACACCGATCACCAACCGTGCTCTGGTATCTCGAAACGGCGCGCCCTCGGCAGAATTGGTCGTGACATCCATTATTAACGGTTGGCACATCTACATGCCGGTGGTGCTCAGGGGGTACTGACTGGACAGTGATATGGACGATGTAACTCGCTGGCTAGGCGGAACTTTTATCCAGTGGGCGTGCTCTGTGGCCGTTGTGCTACTCTTTATCGTGGTGGCTGTCAGGGCGGTGCGCCGTCGTGGCGGGGCGTGAGCGTGGGAAGACTGGTACGATAAATTTGATTCGGGACGCTTGGAAAGCCGACGAACGCGTCCATCTGAAATGTTGTATGAATAACAATCACATCACATCACCAAAGCCTCCTCCGTCATCAAGGCGGGGGAAGCTCGTTTATTGGATCGTGGGGCTTGGCTCTATGATCTGGTTATTGCTGCGTAGCGGTGTCAAACCGCGCCGATTGACCTATCCTTGTCAGCGCGTTGCTGCGGCCAACAGTGTTGGATTTTTGGCTTACCTGGCGGCGCTGTTGGGATCAGCTACCCTGCTCCGTCGTCTCAAAGAGACCTTTACCCCGGGCAGATTGGCTTTTCTGGTCATTGGCTTGCTGCTGACTGCTACCCTACAGGGGAGTGTTACTACCCAAGCTGTGCCCGCTCTTGCGCAAAGTCTCGACCTGCCTGGCTGGACATCTTTTACGGCGGTCTCGGATGTCTTTGTCGTCACAGATATCCCGGAACCGGTCTATAGTCTGGATGGTGGCGATATTCCTAGTGGTGTCGCCCCAGATGAGGCCCTCCACGACGATGGTGTGGATTCCCTGATCGATCTCATGGAAGCCTACGGCGACTACTTTTACGCGACGACCATTCACCCTGATGGCCTCTTGGGATCCAATGATGTGATCGTGGTCAAGGTCAATAATCAATGGGACGGACGCAATGGCACCAACACCGATACAGTCAAAGGAGTGATTTACCGGCTGGTTAACCATCCTGATGGGTTTACGGGTGCCGTAATCATTGCCGAAAATACTCAGGGCTATAATGCGGACTGGTATCATCAAACCAGCAGCAACAACTCGCAATTTCAAGATCAATCGTACTGGGAGGTGACCCAGGCATTTGTGAGTGAGGGATACCGTGTTTGTATTGCCGACTGGAGGAGTCTTAGGACCAACCTTGTGGCCGATTATGATGTTGGTGACAATACCTCTGGTTACGTGCTGGAGGATGCTGATAGTTCCCCGGAAGAGCAAGGACACGGACGATTGTCGTACCCCAAGTTCCAGATCAATTGTTCTGGCATGGACTTGTCCATTAGTATGAAGCAAGGGATATGGAATGGTTCGTCCTTTGACAATAATCGTCTCAAGATGATCAATATGCCCGTGCTCAAGCGCCATAATTCAGCTTGGGCCACAATCTCGGTCAAAAACTATTTGGGCTTTATCACCACATGTAGCGGTGCCGAGTGCAGCATCAGTGTGCCTCGGTGGGTGAATCCAAACGACAAGCATTGCTGGATGCTAGGCCCCAGTGACAATGGCACAGTGTGTGCGGGCGCAGATTATGCGCCAGGTTATGGATTGATCGCCCGGCAGATGGCCCGCATCCGCCGCGCCGATCTGAACATTGTGGATGCAATTTGGGTAAATCCCCGTGACAACGCCGGTTGGCATGGAGAAGCCCAACGGTTGGACGTGTTATTGTCCAGCCGTGACCCCTTTGCGGTGGACTATTATGCTTCAGACTATTTACTGGGGCCTCTGATCCGACAACAGTATGGCGCCGCATCTGGATACGAGCAAGCTATGGCCAGTACTCATGGCGGATGGTTCCGCAACACCCAAATGCGCAACGTCGCTCGCTTGCGCGATGGTGAAGGAATCACTGATACCATCACCATGACCGATACCTTGTCTTTTGATCAAGAACGGCTCCAATTTAACGTTTACGCCACTGATGCCAATGCTTCTTGGTTGAGACTACAAGCGCCCAACGGGGGACAAGTCTGGACGGCAGGCACACAGGAGCAGATACGATGGGCGTCTACCGGCGATGTGGGAAACGTGCGACTCGAGTACACGACGGACGGATTCACCAGTTCGCACACCATCACTGGCTCCACAGCGAACACCGGGGCGTACACCTGGACCATCCCCGCCGATCCGTCCGACAGCGTGCTGGTGCGGGTGAGAAGCGCGATCAGTACTACCATCAGCGATACGAATGACGTCGCGTTCCGCATTGTGTTGCCCCCACTTCCGCCCACGCTGACACTGCAAGCGCCCAACGGGGGACAAATCTGGACGGCAGGCACACAGGAGCAGATACGATGGGCGTCTACCGGCGATGTGGGGAACGTGCGACTCGAGTACACGACAGACGGATTCACCAGTTCGCACACCATCACTGTATCCACACTAAACACCGGGGCGTACACCTGGACCATCCCCGCCGACCCGTCCGACAGCGTGCTGGTGCGGATCAGCACGCTCACCGCTACTATTAGCGATACGAGTGACGTCGCATTCAGCATTGTGTCCCCTCTACCCCCGCCCACGCTGACCCTGCAAGCACCCAACGGGGGACAAGTCTGGACGGCAGGCACACAGGAACAGATACGATGGGCATCCACCGGCGACGTGGGAAACGTGCGACTCGAGTACACGACGGACGGATTCACCAGTTCGCACACCATCACTGGCTCCACAGCGAACACCGGGGCGTACACCTGGACCATCCCCGCCGATCTGTCCGACAGCGTGCTGGTGCGGGTTAGCAGCGCACTCACCACTACCATCAGCGATACGAGTGACGTCGCGTTCACGATCTCTGGACCATATCGGTTTGAAGAATCTTTCATGACGACAAGCCATCGCGATCTCAAGGGCGGTGAAAGGATCACCTATACCATTGTTCTCTACGAAGGGACCAGCGCCACGTTGATGCTCACCGACACTATTCCGTCATCTTGCACATATGTGCTTGGAAGCGTCAGCATTGAGCCGGATTGGAAAGGTACAGTCGAGTTCCCTGATGCCGCTCAAATTCATTGGTCGGGTATTGTCACTGGCGGCGTGCCCGTGACAATTACGTTTCAAGTACAGGTGCCGGTCATTGCCACAACCTTGACGATCACTAATCATGTCCTGGTATCCCGCAACGGCGTTGATCTGGTGCAACTGAACGCAGTGTCATTTCTTGATAGCTTTCGCGTATATCTGCCGGCTGCTTTTCACAACGTGAGCGAGAGATTTCCAACAAACCACTATCCCTGGTATTTTAGTAACAATTTCCCAAGCTCGTACCAGAAGCAAGTGCCTTATTTACCCCAGGTGCTCAAGGATTACTGGTAGGAAATTAACATGGAAAACATACTTTATTGGTTGGGCGGAACTCTTATTCAGTGGGCGTGCTCCGTGGCCGTCGGGCTGCCCTTTGTCGTGGTGGCTGTTGGGGCGGCGCGACGCCGTGGGCAGGACGTGAGTGCGGGGAGACTGGTTCTCTTGGCTGTCTTCTTTTTTGTTAGCCTGGCCCTGACGCGGCTGAGCTCGGTTTGGTCGTTCATCAAAAGCCCTTGGCAGGCGATGACTCTGGAAGCTGTCTTTGCGTTGGCCGTTATCTTTGCCACTCGTTCGGCTTCCAGTGCCGGGTTGACTCTACGCATCCCGGCCCACGCCTGGCGGGACAGTGCCATCGCCACGGGATTGTTGCTTCTGTTCGTGATAGGGCGCAGCCTGTCTATCAGGCTGTTGGGCATCGGGAGTATGGGAACTGGCGGGACGGGGCGCATCCCGCTCGAATTCCTGCTGTACCAACTGACCATGCCTGGAATCGCCGAAGAACTGAGCTATCGGGGGGTGATTCAACCTGGCTTGAACGAGCCTTTCGGGCGTCCGCAGAGACTTTTGGGTGCTCAAGTCGGGTGGGGGTGGGTGATCACGTCGTTGGTCTTTTGGGCACCGCACGCCTTCCGCGTAGACCCACAGATGCACCTATCCTTTTACTGGCCGACGCTGACGATGCAGTTGATCGCCGGGTTCGTCTTTGGTTGGATGCGCGAGCGTACCGAGAGCGTGTTCCCGCCAATGATCGCCCATAATCTCGTCAACGTGGTTTGGACGTTGTTTTGATGTAGGAGGTCGCCGTGAGAAGAACAATTCCCATCCTTCGTGGTCTAGCCATCCTGGGCGTGATATTCAATCACGCCAACTGGCACGCCTTATCCCGGTTCGCAGCCGGAGACGTTAAGGGTTACCCATTCTTGGCGTTCGACCAGATCGGCAAATTTGCCATCCCTGCCTTTATGGCTATCGCCGGTTACTTTATCGCCTATGCTACCAGTGGCGGAAAACGGGACTTGTCCTGGCAGGTTGTCCGTGCCCGGCTCGTGGGACTGCTGTGGCCCTGGTTGATATGGTCGGCCATCATGATGATTGGGCAGTTTGTTCAAGGGCGATCCCTATCGTTGGCCGAGTTTGTTCGCACCTTGTTCATACACTATTATTTTATCCCCTTGTTGATCCTATACTACTTGCTGGCTCCGTTGGTGGTCAAATTGGCTCGTAGCAATGTGCGCGGGCTTCTCGTCGGGGCAGCGGTGGTCCAGTTGTTGACCATTGCCTTATTTTACGCCCGCGTTTACCATCCCCTCTTCCCGGGGGCGCTCAAATCTTGGGTAGACCTAGGTCCGCTGCAATATCTGCGTTTTGCGTTCTATTTTCCGTTCGGCGTTGTGTGCGGCATGTTCTCCCGCGCCACCAAAAATTCCCTCACTCGGTTCAAGTCTGTGCTACCCTGGCTGACGTTGATCTTTTTCGGCCTTGCGGTCGTAGAGACGATGATGGCCTACAATCTGGGGGGGAACGTCTGGCCCACCGGGGGCGATCAGACCAAGCTGTCGTCGGCCTTGTTTTCGACGGCTCTTGTTTTCTGTTTCGTCATCTTTGATAAATTGACAGTGCCATCCATCCGCACCGCAAAAAAGCTGGGCGCACACTCGTATGGGCTGTACCTCTGTCACTATCCTATCCTGGGCATCATCGCCAAAGTGATTGAGCGCGTCGTACCGGGAGTGGCTTCTCAGGGATGGTTGCTTTTGTCACTGTTGTTTGTCCTGACCGTCGCGTTTGCAATGTTGCTGATGGAGGGAGTGTCCAAACTGCCGGCCAAACGCTTTTACCGTTACTTGTTTGGCTGAACGGATTGAATTTAAGGATTTTTCACTTTTCCTTTACCCATATCACATTATTAAATGATACACTGTTGGGGCGGTTGTCCGTGAGGCAACCGCCCTTGTCTATTTGATATTATCGAACAAAAGTAACATGGAGCGCAGAGAGTAGGAGGATGACAATTATGTACGAAAATATTCGATCGAGGATAGTGTTGACGTTACGGTCGAGAACCATTCGCTTGTTATTGGTGATAGGTTTGGTGGGTGGAATCTTAGTCGGGACTCTGCTGGCGTTCGATCTATGGGACGTTGTCCTGGCAGCCCCGCCGATTGATGGAAATCCCATTTCGGTGGAAGGCCCCACGACGGCATCTTCGGTCCCGCACGATATCATACAGGCTGTGATCGTCGCTGATATTGACGGCAATAGCTATCCTGACATAGCTTTTGGGCAAGCGCATTCACTGACGATCAAAGCAAACACTGGCGCCACCACGACACAATGGATGCCAGGGCTGACGATTGGCAGCGCGACGTATGACATTCGCGGCGTGGATGCTGTCGATCTGGATCGCGACGGTGCGATTGACCTGATCAGCGCCAGCGCCGACGACTCTGGCAACAGCCAACTCCGCCTGTGGCGGAACCCCACCTTGCCCTTTACCAACTCTTGGGCAACCTACAACACCCTGACGACGTCGGCGATCTCTTTGACCTCTATCGCATCTGCCGACCTGGATCGTAATGGCACGCCAGACTTGGTCAGTGGTGGGCTGGATGGTGTTCTACGCCTGTGGTCCAATCCACTCACAGGCGCGCAACCGTTTGCCACATCGTGGCCTTCTCCCGCCGCCATCGCTACGACGGATCGAATACGGCGCATCTTGATCGCCGATATAGACCGCGATGGTATGTG
>JAAEPW010000077.1 GCA_024232355.1 Chloroflexota bacterium
CCGGCACCGTCAATGGAGCCAGTAACCAAGCAAGACCTGCGTCGACTACTGCGCACCCGAGAACACCCGGCCCGCGTCCTTGGCCCGGTGGAAGCCGGAGCACTCAAAGCGGCCGTACAGCGATGGCAGCCGCGGACTGGACCTGAACGTGCCTACCTCGCCAAGGTACTTGAGTGGTGCGAGTGCAGCTTGGAGACAGACAGGCGGGCAGAACGCAGACGGGCAGCAGGCGGCACCCGCCACACCCACCAGAAGACCCTGGACTGGCCCCAATTCAACGGAGAATAGGAGGCATGGCAGCGGTTGAAACTCCGGCGAGAGATCGAGGAACGATACAGAGCGGTCTTGAGCGGCAGGATAACGGTTGGGTGTCGTGGTGGGTAGACGGAGACGGGGTGCGATATACGTCGCGGCCGATGCCCCACCAGATGGCATACGACGAGCTGATGAAATGGAGACGCGCAGTAGTTCCTGCGGTGAGTCTCCATATCCCCGCTGATGTGGTAGCAATCCTGACTCGGATAGCCAAGCAGTCGAGTCAGGCCAAACCGATGCCACCCGTTCGCCTGACGTGGGAAGACATGGCTCACCAGGCGCTCACCGAATGGATGGCGCAGCATGACACCGACAACGGATCGGAAACCGACGAGTAGCGGTTTATTACCAAAGGGTGATCAACATGGCGAAATCCAACGAAGAAACACAAAGGGAACTACTTGATCGCATTACGAGCATAGAAGAGGCATTTGGCGGTGCAGTAGTAGAGCTCTCGACACGCCTTCGGCAGATCGAGAACAGCTTGGACGCCCTACC
>JAAEPW010000078.1 GCA_024232355.1 Chloroflexota bacterium
AGATAGTTCTTGCAATTGGGGCGGGATGAGTATATAAGTGTAGACAAGGAGGGAACATGGGGAAAGATATGAAACGGATACTTGAACTCGAAGCAGAAGTAAAGGAGTTGAAAAAAAGGGTCAAGGAGCTGGAAGACGAGAACGATCTCTATAGAGAGAACCCAACAACGGAGGAGGGGGATGCATAAATTTATGAGGGGGGAGTCCCCCATGTGGCTTGTGCTGGTTGAAGTTGCGGCGGTGACACCGTACTTCGAGGGAGACGGGAAAGGGGGCTGGAAAGAAACGGGGTCGATGGTATGGATGAGATCGGGCAACCAACACCTAGTAGACATGCCCTCGGAGAAGGTGGTCGATCTGGTGCTCAATGATTGAAACTATTGCGATTGCATGGGGGTTGATCTTGGCGTTTGCGATTGGTCATTATTGGGGATGGAGCAAGGGGAGAGACGCGGACGCGGGGGAAAGGCTCAAGCTACTGAATCCCGTACACCGCTGCAACTGTGATACCTGCAAGTGTGAAAATGGGAATCATGATCTTGACAAGGAGGGACCATGAGAAAGCATCTTTTTTCTCGCGGGTGCGGTGGCGGCAAGTGGCGATCTGACTCGTTACCTCGAGCTTCATCTCGGCAGCCGTGGGGATCTCAGACAGGTGTTCGGTTTGGGATTCGAGCACTGCCACCTTAGTGTTTAGCGTGCCGATGGAGCTGTTGATCCCGTCGAGCTTGTTCAAAACTTTGTCTTCGAAACCGTTAGCCATGGGAGAGACCTTTCAATGAGATGGATATTTTTGTTTGTATGCATCTGTACAGCGTTCCCGGGTGCTCATGGATCAACTGCTAGCGACCCGAGGCGGGTTCCCACAATGAAGCGGTATGAACGATCAAGTCATGGTTGCCGTTCGTATTCCCTTCGATTTGGATGTAGTCCGCTGTGACATCAATCTCCAAACCCCGCCCCGCCCCAAGACTCCCGCCGACCCCATCGGACGTGGTAACGAGTTGGGCGACCATAGCCCCGGAAGATGTGAACGTCCACGTATCAGCACCAGATGAATACTTGACCACTTCCCCCGCCGCGTCACACGTCATCACGAGAGCAATTTCAGCCTCGATCTTATCGGTCCCCCCGTCGAGGTTCCGGGGCACTACCTTCAGCGTAGTTGGGTTGTTATTGATCGAGTCTTCCCGAAAATCCGTCAGTGCAAGATTATTTAGCTTCATTCCCATTGGATAGGTCGTCTGAAACAGACACCTGCTTGTGTTGTGAATAACTGAGTCGCCCGAGTCTATCATATGCGCAATCGCTCCAATACTCGTGCCCGCGTCAGAGTCGTAGCCCCGAAGGGTTTCATTGACCGCGATGTTTGCAGCCGGAACAACCGCCTGGTCAAGCGGCAAGGTCTCCGATATTGGAACACCATACGTGCTAAGCCGAGCCACTAACCCATAAGTGATTTCGAACTTGGCACATTTGAACCCATCGTCCGTACCGCTGCCCACGGGGACCACATAGGTGTTTTCATTGCCCCATGTCCATTTGAGTTCTGGCACTGTGGTATAGTCGTAGTCGTCAACCCCGACTGATGGTGTGGCCATGAGAACGGTCGACGTGCCGCCTACGTCCTTATCTGGATACCATTCCGCCTTGAACATCTTCGTTCTGAAGTTGACCTCGTAAAGCTCTAGTTCTATTCCCACATAACGCTTATCGACCGAACCAGCCGTTTCGGGAAACCTCGTGATGATATAGAAGTCTTGCGGCGTGGCCCCGTTCATTGTGGGCTGTCCGTTCACTGTCTCGTCTGGTCTTCCGTAGTAGCTTGATATATACGACTGTGCCCGCCACCCCCGAAGGTGCTGGAAGGTCTGCTGCGCCGAAATCCCCCATTGAACCTTTGCAGGTGCGCCCACGTAGCACTGTTGCGGGTTGACGAAGATCGACGTTCTTGGATTCTTAATCATTGTCATAGTGGCATACTCCAAGACTGTCGGGACGCATATACGATCTTGTTTAGAGTTGTGGAGATCACCCATTGAGCAAGCCAAGCAGACGCCGAACGATTTGCAGAGTAGGGCTTCCAGGTAGACCCACGCCCGATTACTTCAATATCTCGCGTGGACTGAACCCCCGATTGAATGTAGGTGGCTTCGTCAAAATCCCACGCCCACCTCGTGATATTGTGGACGGCGTGTACCTGCGCAGTGTTTGCAGTTAGGGCGTTCTTGGTATCTCCATATGTTGTACGGGTGCGTGTCTCCGGTGGGAGGTCTTGAGGAAACGGGGGGCAGTCTGCCGCATGAGTCTTAAGCGGTATATCTTCTGACACTTCACCCCATGTGGCCGCAACCGTCCCGGCTGTTGTCTTCGGTGCCGGTGCTGTTCCCCATTGTGGATATTCCCTAAACGACGTTGGGTTGTTCGTTGTGATCTGCGTGCACTGGATAAGGTGGCCGCGCGACATCGCCCCGGCAACTGCCCAATTTGGAGGGGAGAGCGGGGCACGGCACCCGAGAAAATAATATCTGTCTTCGGCATTCGACGCCGGGAACCCGCCGTCTGTTGGCCCAATGTATCCGCCTGCCATGTGTTAGCTCCAACTAAAAGCGCGGTGGTCGTCCCCACTCGCGTCTTGGCATTTGCCGGTCTCGTCTCCCAAGAACCCATAAGACGACTGACAATCCTGTAGGTCTGCGTGGTCTCTGTCTGCGAAGATGATTATCAAATCCTTTGCCGCGTCGAAGTTGTTTGCGTTGTCCAACTCTATTACGCAATCGCCGCCATTGACATCTGCCACGGTAAGAGCATCCTTGCTTGACGAGTGGCCCAACCTTCCCGCCCACACGTTCTGCGAACCACCCGCCGTGGCGTATGCCGTGGCGTCCGCCCGAAATGCCCAGACAGCGTACGCGGTGCAACCACATGTTGCGTTGTACGTCTCTGTTTCATCCGTTGAATTGCTCCACTTCATGCAGCCAAACCGAGCCAGATCGGTTAACCCCTGAGACGGGTCAACAAAGTCGCTTGCGGCTGCCGTGGTCGGGAGGCTATCAATCGTCAATGTAGTTCCAACCAGTGTTTGCTTGGCACCCGTTACGTGCATCGACGGTGCCCACCCGCCCGAAGTAATCGGGGTAATTCGAAGCGTTACATCCACCTCGAATTTATTCTTGGCGATTACCGGGTTGACCTTCGTCACAAGGCACCCCACGCGCGTCACACCCCGCGTTCCCGTGAATCTTGACGTTATCACGTCTGAGGTCAAGAGAGCGGACGTGCCCGCCCCTATGGTGGTCAGGACGGACGGGTTGCACCGTATCGTTACCACCTCGGGTACGGTGTTCATTAATCCAAGCATCGTCCGGATGTTGGATAGAAGCACGGTGCCGTCTGCCGAGTTGAGTTGCAATATCTTGTCGTCAAATTTAAGGGTCTTCCCGCCTCCCGCTTCGAGGGCCAACCCGGTTTTGTTGTCGATACTGTAACTGATTCCGGCGTCCTTGCCCCGGAAGTTACATTTCCCATCTACGGAATGATAAAGCCATGTATTACCAGAGATCTCCGTTGGTGGCTTCTCGGGCATGATTGCCCCGTCGTCAAGAATTCTGCCGTGGGTCTGTGCGTCCACCTTCGACACTCTGCCGAACGGCTCGAACGATAGCCACCAAGATCTCTGGTCTTCGCAGTATTCCCAAACCGGACGAATGCCAAGGGACAAAAGTACCCCTTGCAAGAGTGCACTAAGTTTCTGTTTTGGTGCGTTCAGTTGGAGTGCATACCGGGCAGCCGCAAACCCCGCACCATCCGCCAGCGTGTTCAGCCGAGACCAATCTATCAACTCTCTGTCTGCCGTCGGGGAATCGGTTCCAACAGAATCAGGGATTGTTGTAACCCGGTGCCGCTCTGGTATGTTGGCAGATTGGTTGGTGCCGTTCAGCAGCCCCCTAAAGAGTTCTCGCACTGAGTTGCTGGATACCTCGTTCTGCTGAGTGATTGCCCACGGGTCCGCGCTGCCGTGGATAGCTGGCATCCACAACATATCTTGACCCCAGACCATTGTGGTTGGATACCACGTATCCTGTTGGGAGACACGCAACACGGGCGTGGTATCGTCATTGTCCCATGTGTCATAGTCGGACGTGGGTGTGGTAAGGTAGTTGTCCCCCGTGGCCTTGATCTCCGATTCCCAAAGTAGCTCTGTGTGGCCCTCGTCTGCCATTAGTTGACCAGACCCAATTGATAGCCCGGTGCCGTTGCTCAACAGCTCGACTGAGTAACTATCTCCGATTGTCATCCTGTAGTCACCATCGGATGTCTTAGGAAGGGGGAACCCTGTAAACGGACCCTCGGCGTCCATCTTCGTTCTGTATCCGCACTCGTCCCTCAGATAACCGCCTGCCTCGCAGGTGTGCCACTCATGAGAATCGTTGTATCCGAATTGTAGCGCAGCGGAGCAAGCCCAATTCCACTGATAAAAATACTCAAGTCTAAAGTGGCGCATGAGCATCGGGGGATCTAGTTTGGCTCCGCCGCTGTCATACAGCTCCGGGACGGACGCTATCAATGTGGTGACAAATCGCGCCGCCCACGGGTTGCCCCTGATCTTATAGGGGTTGTGTGTCCCTACGCGGTCAGTGATGGAGTATGCAAACGCCGCGTCGATATACCCCCCGTGCACGCCGCTTTTGTACAGTTGCCAGTCGCCCACGCCACACATGATGTTACCGACCCACCCTTTATCAAGGCTCTGGTCGCTTGTGTAGTAACTTAAGTAGTTTGGCTTCGTCCATCCCCAACCCATGCACAACGGGACCGGGCCGCATATCATGGTTGACTTGGTAGTGGTGCCCCCGTAGCTGCAAACGAATTCGTTTTCAGAGACGTTGTATTCAAGATCTGCCTTTGCCGCCGAGAACGTGGCGGACTCCAACTCTTCTGCCACAGCCGTGGCCAACGCAGAGCGGCTTTCAAACGAGACAGAACCACCCGCCGCACAGAGCCAAAATGACTTAGTATCAAACGCACCGCCTGTCCACTCTTGCAATACAAAGTGTGGGGACTGACAAGATGCGTAGCCTCCTGACTCGCTATGTCTCGCAAAGTGGAACCCGGATAGGTGCCCCTCGAATTCGTCCGTGGGGATAGTGGCGTCTAACCACTTGAGCCAGTGCCCGATTGAGATCTTCCAGCTTTTCGAATCGCCCCGTGGATTGTTCACAATGGGGCCGGTCCTGAAAAGAATCGGGGCGGGGTCTCCCGCGTACGAGTCGATGTCTACAATGTCCCCGTCTTCTGTCAAGGGAATCATCCACAGATTCGCAGCCTTGCCGATGACGTCCCCGGGAACGTTGGAGATCATAGTGTTTGCACCGTCGCCAAACGAAGCCCAGATCGCCATTGACGGAGATCTCCATATACCGCTAAATATTTTAGCCGTGTACGTTCCGTCCCCGTTATCAACAGGAGTATGGATCGCATAGCAAGAGTTCCCGGCCCAGATATATGTCAGGTTCTTTGCTGTGGTGTTTGTTGTGACCAGCGCATAAAGTCCCGTGTCATTGCCCCAAGTGATTTCTGTATCCGTGCCCCCGGGATTGCAATTCGTGGCTACAATCCCCGTGCAGATCGACCCGTCATAAAGCGGGTTCTCGACAACGTCCAACCCTGCATAAACGCCGTTCGGAGTTTCCCCCGCTGGTCTGTAATCGTACGTGAGGCCAGACGGTTCGCGAGCAAGGTTAACCGTCCAGTTTCCCCCGGTTAGCCCCTTGCCCTCGTCATATGATACCGACTGTCCACCGATATTAGGATCGAGTGTGGCGGCAGACGTCATATCATAATAGGGGATATTTGCCTTGCCCCCGATGGGGGGATACTGAGACGCGAACATATCGGCAAGGTAGGCAGCTACTCCAACGGAGAAAGATTTGTATGTCCCCGTGGCATCGTCCCCCGCCCACGCTGCCGTGATGTCAAAGGTGTTCGTGGTTGAGACTGTCACATTAAATTTGTTGTTATAGTTTGTGGTCCCCTCAATGAATACGTTGTCGCCAACGGTCAACCCATGCGCGGCACTGGTGACTGTAACATCGCCCCCCCCCGCGTCTGCAAACGCCGTAATGGAACCCGTATCAGGTGCGAGTGCGTCCAGCAGATCCGTGTCGCTTGTGGCGTACCACGGGTAGCCAGCGATATGAAACACGAGGCCATACCGCCCGCCGCCCGACCTCATCATGCTATGGAAAGAAGGTGTAGTCATCAGGGTTCGTCCCAGGTTGGAGATGTTTCGCTTGTCATCGCTTCGAGTTCAACGTCCCAATATGTCAGCATCCCGTCAATGCTTGGGGAGGGTTCTTGCCATTTTTCCCCGGCCTGCATGTGGCAATAAACATAATCGTCATTGCTTGAGGACAGGGAGTATTTTACCCCGCCGCCGTCCATGCTGCTTAATAGGTTGCCGTTACCCTGATAGATGGTCCGGTCAGGGACAAGGTAGAACCCTTTTTGATTGAGGCCACCCGCCGTGGTTGCCGTGCACGCCGCCGCCTGGCAGTCCTCTAAGAACCGCTCAAGGCAACGCGCCTCTTGTGGGTAGTACGTGGTCCCCCCGTATGAGAAAGACGCTGTACACCGGGAGCGCCATACATTTGTGTCCGTCTCGGCAGCCCACGAAAGCGCCCGTCTGTATTTACCCGGCGTGAGTTGCACCCCTGCGAGCGTGCCGTCAATCGCATTGGCCCCGTGCCAGTTACTCTCTCGCTCCC
>JAAEPW010000079.1 GCA_024232355.1 Chloroflexota bacterium
CACGCTCCACGCATCATTGAAACTGGCATCCACGCTATGCTTGCTCCAGGCCGTACCGTCGCCGCTGGTGTTCTCCCACCAGGCAATCTCATTAGCAAAGTAAGCCGCGCCCAAAACATCCAGGTCGCCGTCGCCATCCACATCCGCCGCATACACGCTGTACGCATCATTGAAACTGGCATCCACGCTATGCTTGCTCCAGGCCGTACCGTCGCCGCTGGTGTTCTCCCACCAGGCAATCTCATTACCAGAGGTAGCCGCGCCCAAAACATCCAGGTCGCCGTCGCCATCTATATCGGCCGCATACACACTAGATGCCCCGCCAAAAGCGGTATCCACCATCTGCGTCACCCAGTTCATACCGTCGCCGTCGCCATTCTGGGCATCAACGGTGAATTGCCAGGCATAGGGGGTAGCCAGGGTAACACCTACGCTGCTCTCGATTTGCGAGGAGGCATTGACCCGCCCCACTTCTCCGGCGTGAAAGGCGTTGGTTGGTGTAACAATGATTGTGTTATTGTGAATCACATCGTGCGTTGCCGTCACCAAACCGCTTTGTTCTCCATATACCTTAAAGGTGTGGCTGGTCACGGTGGTTGCGTTGATATTTTGATCAAAGGTTGCTGAAATGGTTGTGGTGGTGGTTACGTTGAGGGTATTGCTGATCGGATAGATGCTTTGCATCACAGGCGGCACAACACCCGTGCCGGAAATAACAAAGTTATAGGGGGTTTCGTTCGAGTCATTGCTGTCAATCGTCACCGTATCGGTGAAACTGCCCGTACTCTGCGGGATAAAGGTGAGGGCGAAATCAACGGTGCTATTTCCACTTACGGTACCACTGCTTGGTTGTTGGCTGACACCAAAGTGTGTACCCGTAGAGAGAGCGACATAGTTGGGGGCATTGCTCAAGGTTAAATCAGTAATTCCTGAATTGCTGATGGTAAAGGTATGGGCAATTGCCGTGCCAACGCCGGTTGAACCAAAGTCGGTATCATCGGTTGTATCCGGTGTGGTGTCGCCATCTGCAATGGAGTTGCCATTACCCTGCACATCTATCTCTGGCAGCGTAGACGCTGTATCAAATTTAAAGTTATCAATGGAAATATAATCGAGTGGCGTGGCCGGAACGATTTCCAGTTCCGTCAATAACACACCATTCAGATTGGTCCCTGCAAAGGAAATGTGGTCAAAGTCGCTGCCTTCATTCCCTGTTGGCTCTACGTAGATCATCTCTGAAACCGTTCCTCCAGTGGCCTTTGTCCCGATAAAGGTTACATTGCCAACCAAATAACTAGTTCCATCATTCTCTGATGTCCAGGCATCCATTTCCTCAACCAAGAAACCCATCCCAGAAGTTGTGATCTGAATTTTTCCGGCACTACCACTGGTGCCACCGTTGCCATAACCGGTTCCTAACCAATAATTAGAAGGACAACAACCGAGGCCAAGAGAATATTCGACCATTAGATCACCAGTCACGTTGAAGCTAATGCTACTTTGAGAAAATGTAGTAGCAGTATGGCTCTCATCTTCAAACGTTTCTGTGATGGATGCAGCCAAGGGGCGCGCCTGGACCGTATATACCGGTAGTAGGATAGATACCAGCATAATGAATAAAGTAAGAGTAGATATTAACGGTTTTACGGTAATGATACGATGCATAGTTTTCTCCTTGGGAACGTGAACTCGCTCAATTCAAACGCGAAATGAATGCTTTACCTTGCTCCCAAACTCTAACGGCTTTGGAAACGCATTTGCGATAGTTCTTCTTGTTTCTTCTTGTTCTCAAACAGAGTTTGCCCTTTTGCCTTCTGCTGGCTTTTGTCGAAACAGAGTTTCTCTGGCGCTTTCCTGCCCAAACTCACTTTGGGAAGGAGATTCAATTCTATGCCACCACTTGCAGCACGGTTGGCGTAAAAACTTGATTTAATCGACTTGCCGATTATTCGTATACTCATCACCTCCCCAAGGAATCCATTATACGCCTGCTCGCGCAAACCGAGAGACCCCATCACGCAAGCCATCGGCATTACGTGAACACTGTTTCGTAGCACATACGCCCGTCCCGATCCGGCCCCAATGGAACCAGGAAAAGATCAAGCGCGCCCATTTCTGCGTGCTCGACGCGGTAGATTCGCTGGGGCAAGATGGGCTGGGCTGGCCCAACGAACACGACAGAGAACGCCTGCCGGTACTGGGGATCTTTTGGCGCTGCCCCTACCTCTGTGACCTCGATCAACTCTAGTTCCAACGGATCCTATCCTTTGGGTACAATGTACGACAAGGGCCGGGGGGCCTGGCTTTTCCGGTTTCCACTCCATCAACCAATATGCCCCCTCGTCGCCAATCTCACAAAAGCCTAGCCGATGGGAGAGGCCCAAGGCCGGATTGTTCCGCTCCACGTGAATGCGGACGGACAGGTCTGCCTGGGCCGCCTGGTCAAGAATGCCGCGCATCAAGGCCGACCCGACTCCTTTACCCCGGTGCTGTGTCAGAAGCGCGATGTCAATGATCCGAATTTCGTCTTTGCGGTGGTGGAGATAGAGCCGCCCAACCGGTTCATCGTCGATCAAAACGAGGTCAAAGCTGGCGTCACCAAAGTGGTGCTGGTAGTGGGTGTGTTGGGCAGTGAACTGCATTTGCAAAAAGGATTCTTTCCGCGCATCATCCCAGTCAAGGACTGCTAATTCGGCCTCTCGCGTGCTGGCATAGACGCGACACAAAAAGTCCATATCTTGTTCGGTGATTGAGCGTAAAGTTGTCGTCATCGCGTTTACTCCTAATGGGTTATACCAAAAGTGCCTGAACTTGCGCACGCAGTTCGCTCGAGTTGATGGGAAAGTCCAGGTGAAAAATATGTCCCGTTTGATCAGGATCGAATTCGCGATCAGAAATAATCATTATTGAGGTTCGGCCAATTCGGTCCGTCAGTGAAGCATTGTGCAGAGCCACAATCGGTTCGCTGGACGGCGAACTGCTAACCACCACGATCAGATCGAAATCTACATCGGGAACCTGATTTCCGTCATCCCGCCTGAACAAATCAATCTCTATGGGAATTTTCTCCAAGTTAACCTTGATCACGTCAAAGAGCAAATCGCTATCACTAAGAACCAGAATGTTTTTTCTGATGCTGTTTTCCACCATTGGCCTCTCGCTTACTTGCGTGTTTGAAAAGTAGAATAGAACAAGTGCAGATTCGGATTACGGCTTATTTACCAAGACAATCATACCACATTCATACCACAGCCGTGTAACAGGACCGCCTTCAAATATAACAAAAATGTAACAGTACAAGAGGGGTGCCGGAAAAACAAAAAAGAGCCGCACACATTGCCAGTGCACGGCTCTAGAAATGGGGTTCAGCTATACGCGCGACAATTCAGGGCTGCGCGGGGATATCAAACTACTCTGACACAAAAACGTATCCCAGACCTGATCTGGTCTGAATGTACCGTGGATTCCGGGGATCGGGTTCTATCTTTTTACGCAGGCGATAAATGGCTTGCCGTAGCGTGCGATACTCCCCTTCGTATCCAGTTCCCCAGACCTTGTCCAACAAGTGCTCCGACACGACAACCCGCCCCACATTTTTAACCAGTTCGCTCAACAGGCGGAACTCGATAGACGTTAGCTCAACTTGCCGGTCACCCGCGAACACGCTCTGCTGAGCCAAGTCAACTTTTAGGTCACCGAACTGAAAGACGGGCATAGTCGGCGCACACTCTATCAAATTGACCCGTCGCAGCGCCGACTGAACCCGAGCCAAGAGTTCGTCTATGCTAAATGGCTTGGTCACGTAATCGTCGGCCCCCAGATTCAGTCCCCGAACTTTGTCCGCGTCCTCTGCCCTGGCGGTGAGCATGATGATGGGCACCATTGAAAACTGACGAATACGCTGGCAGGCATCGTAACCATCCAGAACCGGCATCATGATATCCAATATGATCAGGTCTGGCTCTGCACTGGCAGTCAATTCTACAGCTTTGTGTCCATCTTGGGCTACGATTACCTCGTATCCTCTAGCCTCCAGGTTAAGTTGTACGAGATAGACGTATTTGGGATCATCATCCACTACCAGAATACGGGCTTGAGCTTGTTTCATACACTCACCTCAATATCATCAAGAGACAAAATCAGACCTGCCAGGTTTTCCGAGATAATTTTAAATCAAAACACACTTGTCAATCGGGTCGAATAGACTCATAAAAGCGCTGGCGGAAACCTGGCAGGTCTAGCCCTACACAACAGGCAGGGTAAAATAAAAAGTGCTACCCTGTCCAAGGACACTCTCAACCCACATATCCCCACCATGAACCTTGATGATCTTGCGACTGATCGCCAACCCCAAACCGACCCCACTCACAACTCGGGTGGCCTCATTATCAATGCGATAGAATCGCTCAAATATCCTGTTCAAGTCTGATGAAGGAATACCTATTCCCTCATCGCTGACCGAAATGAGCAATTGACCTGTAGTTTCCTGCCCCTTGACCGAAACAAGTCCTCCGTCCGGCGAGTATTTTACGGCATTGTCCAAGAGATTGCGCAAGACTTGGTCAACGCGCTTGACGTCCACGTTCGCCACTAATGAGGATGTGGGAAAATCGTGGGCAAAACGGCATCGTGTCGTCTGCACCTGCATGGCGTCTATCACGTCCTTGGTCAATTGACCTATGTCAGTGGGAGACCGGTGTAAATAGAGACCCTTTTGCTCCATACGAGATAGATCCAACAAATTACTAACGATATGCGTCAACCGATCTGTCTCTTTATCAATCCCGCGCAGCAACCTTTGCTGGACCTGATGGTCAAATTCCACGTCCTCAGCCAACAACGTGCTGGTAGCAGCCTTGATCAATCCCAGAGGAGTTCTCAGTTCGTGAGAGACATTGCCGATTAATTCCGACCGCAAATGATCCAGTTCCTGCGCGACGTTGGCCTTGGCTGCTTCCCTGGTCAGCCGATCATTCTCGATCGCCATGCCGACCTGGAGTCCAATGCCGGCGAGGATCTGCCTTTGTTTCAAGTCCAGTCCATCAACCGGAGCAAGTGCCGCATTTGAGCCGAAGGAGGTGGGGCTGCAAAAAATACTCAACAGACCCAGCACAACACCCCTGAACTCGATGGGCACAACAGTCAGGCATTGCCGCCTAGATTGACTGATCCAGCCAGAGAACTGGATAGACAAATCGATTTCGGATTGTACGTTGGACAATGGAACCATTTTTATCTTTTCAGTCTCTTTTTGGGACAGACCATGCTGGACCGTCAGTAGCAGGACTTGGCTCTCTTCATTCATCAAGTGTACGCAGCCAGCAGTCGATCCTACCAGTTCCAATACCACGTCCAAAGTTATTGACAGAAAATCATCCAGATCGCGAGATTGACCCAGTGCAGTCGTAATCGTATTGAGGGTTATCAACTCCTCATGTCTCTGCCGCAGTTCCTCATCGGCCCGTCTGCGCTCGGCGATTTCAGCTTGCAAATCTCGAACGCGCTCCCGCACGCGCTGTTCGAGTTCTTCATTCAGCTTTCGCAGTTCCACTTCCACTTGCTTCTGTTCGGTGATGTCCAAAGAATACTCGATCATCTGAACAACGTTTCCCGCACTATCAAAAACAGGGTAACCGCGAACTTGGACGTGTCTGGCATTACCATTCTGGTCATAATGAACGTGCTCCAACTCGACAGGCTGTTTTGTTTTCTTTACCTCCACCAGTGGGCAAGGCATCCCTGTCTCGTGACACGGTCGATCAACCCTATGGCTCAGTGCATAACAGGTTTCATTTTCCAACAGATCACCAAGCGTGCAGGCCGCGGAATTTGCCATTTTGACCGTGTGATCATTCACGTCTATTACATAGAAAGGATGGGTAATTGCTTCCAGGGCATTTTCCAACAATTGCTTGGAATCGCGCAGCGCATCTTTCACCTGCTCACGCTCAGCTACCAATGACTCTAGTTCAGTAACTCGTTGGTGCAGTTTGACCAACTGTTCGCTTGCCTCGATCTGGCTTTTGAGCTTGGCCTCGTCCTGCATTGTATGACTCTCCAAAAGTGGGGATCTGCTTCAAGCTTTAGTGGATAGCTCACGATTATACTCAATTATGTCGCACGTGCCAAGCGGATAGCAAAAAGATCCCAAAGGTATGAGGACCGGTAGGTCTGCTTGGATCGCCTCGTCAAGAATGTCGCTCAGCAAGGCCGATCCAAATCTATGGCCTCGATATTCTCTAAGAATTCATTTGGATGCAGATACTCTTAATTGCCGGAACCGATGTTCTGCAGAAAACTGTCCGGCGATGGTGATTTACCTTGATCGCCTGTAAAAATTCACCTTGTTGGCGCGGACACTGAGCGGCGATACCGAGTAGCCAGAGATGAATTACTAAAAAAGATGCAACCCACTTGACAAGTAGATTGCATCTAAAAAAAATTAGAGCAGTGACTAATCCCCCTGCCACTGCTCACAATCGCCCCTCACATCTCGACACATTTACCTCTTTTGACGGCTGTCCCGTCTAACTCGCTCCCAATCAAAAAGTATTGAGAACGCTCTAGTGAGGCAACGTCAAGAAATTCAGGACGGTTGATTCATTTGCTCTTCATTGTACGCTATATTTTGCCCTCTGTCAATAGGTTGAACCTTAAAATTTACCCGCCGATCTCTGGCAAAACCTGACAGTGTGAACAAAAGTGCGTGCCACGCTGGCCCACTCGAATACGCTCAATGTCTGCACTACAACGCAGGCACGGTAGCCCCGTGCGCCCGTAAACTGCCAACTGACCAGCAAACTCTCCTGATCGGCCATCAGCCTTCTGATAGCCAGCATCTGGCAACGTGGTGCCACCGCTATCAATGGCCGCCTGCAACACAGTCCGAATCGCCAAATGTAAACGCTGCACATCAGCAAAAGCGAGTGTATTGGCCTGGCGCAGTGGATGAATACCAGCTCGCCACAATGACTCGTCGGTATAGATATTGCCCAAGCCAGCCAGGAAACGCTGATTAAGCAATAAAGGTTTAATCCGCCCACGACGGCGTTCAAGCATCTCTCCCAACCACATTGCTGTAAAATCATCTTTTAATGGCTCTGGTCCCAAATCGCCCAGCACTTCCTGGGGATCATTTGTCAACACCAATCGGCCAAATTTGCGCTGGTCGAAAAAGCACAACTTTCCCCCGCTATTCAGAAAAAACAACACGCGGAGATGTCGATCATCGGAAGGCTTATCTGACGTTAAGATCAATCGCCCACTCATGCGCAAGTGGATCAACAATGTACAACTACCTGCCAATACAATTACTACCCACTTTCCGCGTCGTCCTACACCAGTGACTGTCTGACCTATTAGACGATGAGAAAAGGCAATCGGGTCGGGAGGGACGACGCTGCGAGCCCAACGCACATCCACATCCGCAATGGTACGTCCAATCAATGAGGCCCGCAATCCTTGGACCACCGTCTCGACTTCGGGTAATTCAGGCATAATATAACCATTATAAACGTAGCCACCCGGTATGTCAAAACCATCTAAAAACACACAGTAAGGCTTTTCCAGTTTTTAACTCTTCCCAAAATTTACACTGGAAAAGCTCATAAATCGCACGCGCGTTACAAAATAACCGGAAAAGCTCGAGGAATTCCATCATAATCTGCCTTTTCAAGGTGTCGTTGACTGTATCACAAAATCTGTTTGGGAGATTTATTTCTCTGGAATTCCCTAACAAGGGTACGACAATCAATCGTCGCACCCTTGTTACAACTATCGTTTGACAGCACCCAACCCTGATGTTACAATCTCACTCTATGACTAAAAGTACACGAGTTTCCCAATCGCCATTGACCAACACGACAAGTCGTACACGCCTGTCCTACAGACATTCACGCCGCCGTTCCTGTCTACCTCGATTTTTATTGTTGCTCCCCTTGCTTATTTCCTTGATCGGAGGACTAGTTGCAGCAGGGTACGTTCTGTGGCAATGGAGTGCCACACTCTCCCGCACCAACGTGCTTATCCTCGGTATCGACCGTCGCCCAGAGGAAGGTAATGTCGTCCGCTCCGACACAATCGTGTTGGCAACAATCTATCCGCGTGGTCCACGCACCGCCCTACTATCCATTCCTCGCGACCTCTACGTCGAAATTCCGGGACACGGATCCAACCGCATCAATACCGCTCACTTTTGGGGTGAAAACAAAGTCGAGGGGAACGGCCCCACACTGGCTATGCAAACCGTGGTACAAAACTTGGGTGTGCCCGTACACCACTATGTACGCGTGGACTTTGATGGTTTTCGTGCCATCGTGGACGCCGTCGGCGGGATAGACATCGTCGTGGAAGACCCTATTGTGGACAATGAGTATCCTACCGCCGATTATGGCACAATCCAAATCGAAATCCCTGCTGGGACGCAGCGGATGGATGGTGAGACTGCACTACGCTATGCCCGCTCCCGCCACGGTTCTTCCGATTTTGACCGGGTCAAGCGCCAGCAACAGGTTCTCATTGCTCTGGCCCAACGTATGCTTGAACCAGGGGCATGGCTCAAGCTCCCTCTTGTGTACCAAGCCATACTGAATCACGCAGAAACTGACATGACCGGACAGGATTTATTGTTGATGGCTCCCACTTTGTACCGTACTGGGTCAGACAACATCGAACACCACGTAATCGATCATGAGATGGCTCGACCATGGACCTCACCTACTGGTGGGGCAGTATTACTTCCAGAATGGGAACTAATTTCCTCGCTTGTACAGGAATTATTTGCACCGTAGGCAACGACAACGGTACTTGCGCGCTTGAGAACTCGTGGTATAATGTTGCTGTCTTTTGCGGGCGTAGTTCAGTTGGTAGAACGCCTCCTTGCCAAGGAGAAGGTCACGAGTTCGAGTCTCGTCGCCCGCTCTAATTTAACAAACAAAAACCAAGAGGCCAAAATTGAGCCTCTTGGTTTTTGTTTGCTAGTACAGTTGGGCGTAAATGTCCCCACCGTGAACATGTTCACGCGTAATACAAACTTTGACGCCCAACTGCTAAAGTGTTTCGCGGTAGATCAACATCATAATAGGCGCTTTGCGTTGATAGTCGGCAATTCTGAACTGTAGGCTTATTTACGCCGCGAAACACTAGGTTCTATGAATAACGAGTCGCCGCACCTCTACATCCTGACCGCCAAATTGATACTTGTAGCGCTCATCACCCTGCATAAAGTCAAATACCTCGCGACCCTGCTCGATGGCATAGCGAATGCAGTGAGCGACGAGAACAACACCCGCGCCCAGCCGGGGAAATGATTGCCAGTCAAGCCCCGAGTTATAGACCATCACGCGATTGTTATAGATGAAATTAAAATAGGCGGCCGCCTTTCGCTCTCCCATCTGAAGAAATACCAGTTGCAGCCAACCGGCATCGTGGACCACATGTGCCAGTTGGCGAAAAAAGTTGCGCATGTGGGAAGTAAGAAAATCCGCCTTGTCAGGGGCACTGCCAGCCATCAGATCCAAGAACGCCTCAACCTCAGCTTCCAGGTCATGCTCTGGCCCGACGATATACCAATTCTGCGCGGTCTCGCCACCAGCACGACGTAGTTTGCGCCGGATCTCTCGGCGTTGTTTCCCTTCCAACATTTCCATATACTCTTCCCACGTACCAGGCAACTGAACAACTGGGCAGACATCATCTTTGACGATCGAGACGGTCCAATCATGCGCTTCGGCCAAGGCAGGCAAAATGTCTAGAGTGGAGGAATCTTGGTGAATATTACATAAATCAAGCACATTCCAGGAGGGCACATTGGGGCCCGTCAGGTAATCCAGCAAGGCAGCATAAACTGCATCCTCCCATTCTTGAGCCACGATAAAGTCGAGATAATCGGCCACTTCTACGCAACCGACAGTAGCCAATACTCGTTGCCCCTGCGGATTAGTGGTCACGAAAAGCGGTGCAATACCAACCAGTTCTCGGCTATCATCATCGCGCACGGCCAGGATGAGCAGATCACCTTTACCCAGGCATTGCCACCAGACGCGTTGAAACTCTAGCGTGAGAAAGATGGTGTCGGCAACAGAACGATGCAAGAGTTCGTTCCATTCTTTTGCCAGAGTATCGAACCCAGTAGTGTCATAGTAGGAATGTACAGATAGTGTCATTTTGGAGCCTCCATAAAGTTTGACTGGGAATATGATAGCACGACTGGTCAAGCTTGACAAATAAGAATTCACAATAAAAAAAGGGAGACCCTATGGGTCTCCCTTATACTTGGAGTTGAATATTTTACGGCAGTATTATAACACTCCAATTATCAAATTCCGGCTTGCTGGGCGTAAGTCCCTCGTAACACGTGGCGCCCACACCAAAATACAAATCAGCCCCAAATGTCTCATCGTACCAACTCCCTAGTTCCTCACCGTTCGCGTGAATCGTAATCCAGTTGTCCTCACGACGGATTTTAAAGTGATTCCAGGGAGTCTCTGAATCCTGTTCCCGAACACGGCAGTCTATTACCTCTTTGGCTACTCGTTCCCAATCCTGTAATTCTTTTGTCCCAGAGCTATCTAGCCGCCTGGTCACCCGATACCAACAGTGAGAGGGTAAAACCGAGGGATCATCTATCAGTACATCGAGAGAATAATAGTTCAAGAAAGAACTATCGCTTCCAAAAAAGATTTTATAGGTAGCGTGGTATTGCGCATCCCACCACCGAGCGTCAAACTCGATCTCGTAATTCTCCGAAGGAATCGTTACATCCGGGCCAAATCGTGCGTACGGTTGTGTATTGCCACGCCGGCGGGCAATGATATATCCATCTCCATTATAATCACACTCAGAACCAGGGCACTTGGGGTGCTCGTAGGGATGTATCGCGTATAGCGCCCCGCGCGTCTTTTCCCACATTTTTGGCCAGGCATCTGGATGATCATAATCACTGAAATCTTCAAAATAGGCAAAGATAAAGACTGTGGTGGATTCGACGTTGCTCCATGATCCATAGCCATACGAGTTATAGCCCTTTACGCGATAGTAATACGTGCCATTGTCTTTGCTGCCAATGACGTATGATGTATCGCTGCCCAGGTTGTATTCTTTCAGATCAGCAGTAAAGCTAGCATTTGTCGCCTCTTGCAGTGTGTAACTGGTCACAGATATCTCATGGTCGTATGACCAACTGACGGTGTAATCTGGGTCTTGGTTAGGGTTGTTTATGTCTTGCATCGTTGGTTCGTAGGGAACAGGCGGCCAACGTCTGACAATAAGAGGCAAGTAAATATAGGCCGTGACCATTGCCCTGGCAGAAATACTATCTTCCACCAACGTTCCCGCACCAGTGACCTCAGCCGTATTGATAAACTCGATGTTTCTGTCTATGTTGGGCGAGATTTGCACAGTAAAGGTAATAAACGCCTCATCCAACGGCGGCAACACCAATGTGCCTCCCGAAGAGACATTCCAAGTAATAACACCATCTGTCTCGTCAAAACTGCCCCTACTCACATCGCCAGACTGGTAAATCACCTCGGATGGGAGAACGTCTGTCATCCAAACTGTCTCGGCAGTGCCCTCGCCGGTATTGACGATGTGCACGGTATAGGTCAACAACTCACCGGGACGGGCTTGGTCGGGGGAAACGGATTTAGAGACTTCCAAGTTGGGATGGCGCTGGTAAACGTCGACTGCCGGCGATGTTAGTGTGAGCGACTGATGACTGGGTGCGGTCAGTTGGGCAGTATTGGTGACCAAACCCTCGTAGGAAAGTACCTCGGCCTGAAAAACCAAGTCAATGTTACCCCAGTTACCATCCACATCCAGTGTCCAGGTAATGATGTCGTTCTGAGCGACATAGCTACCTGCGTCTGTAATTATACTGCCATCCACCAAACTCAAACCAAGCGGTAGTTCGTCGACGACCTGAACCCCAGGTACCGGATCGCTACTGTCGTTGGTGAGTCTGATCGTATAGGTCAGCACATCGCCTGGCTCGACCTGCCCTTGAGGAGTGACAGTCTTGTAGGTATTTTCATTATCCAGGTTGCCGATCGCAGCCACTACGATTGTCTCTTCTGACGAGAACTCGATCAAGCCGCCGGTACCAGTGAATTGGGCCGTATTCACAATTTCGGCATAGGAGATTCCGGAGGAGATTTCGGCGCTAAAGGTAATAAGAACAGTTTGCCAACCAAAGTTCGTGGCGCTCCAAGCGATGGTGTTATCTGTGGCAACAGCATTTCCTGGCCCATGCCAATCTAAACTACCCAGCTTGTACGTCAATCCCGTCGGAAGTGTATCGGTCATCCAGACATCCACACCAGCACTGTCATTATGGATCATTATTGTATAGGTCAAAATGTCGCCCGGCGCTGCGACGGTTCTATTCACTGTTTTACTCCTCGTCCAGGCCAAAACCTCCATCCCAGACTGAGCCTGGACCTGGGAACGAGCAAGCAGTAATGATAATCCTGTGGCAAACAACAGAGCTATTATGCCAGCCAATAGCATCAGTGTAAGGCGTTGTGTATGAGCTTTTTTGTACATTTTGATAAAATTCTCCTTTCGCGAGGATATGTAACCTAACCATACAAAACAAAGATGCGCCCAGGCAGAAAAACCGCCCGGACGGGGCGCATTCTACTATGAGGCAGGGCTTTTGTCAACGTCACATCGAGTCGAACTATTGAACTGTTATTCCAGGCATCAATAGCCTGTCGCCAAGGGGGGCGTCATCGTCGCCAACGATATGCACTCGCTCCGTCGTCTGAGGATTGTACAAGCCGATCTCCAGCCAATGGAACCCCGGCTGTGCATCCTGTCTGATGGGGAAACGATACACTTGAGCAATGATGGCTCCTGGTTCCCAGGACCATGTGGGTATGTCAAAGCCATCATATTGTCCCACGACGCTGTTTTGTGGATCAAGCAGATGGGCAAAACTGGAGAGAGGCTCATAGACCGGCCCAAAAGCGCGCCAATAGAGAACAAGGTGCACTTTTTGGCCCGGATTTAGTTGATCGGTCAGCAGTTCATAGCCCAACAATTCAGCAGCCCCTGCAAAGCGAGCAGGCAAGGAAACTGTCCGTTCCCCTCCCAGGTCAGAAAACACGGTCGATTGGGCGGCGATATTCGCCAGCTCTTGTTCCATCCACGCGCCGCCTTCCAGTCGGTAGATATGGTAAGCGTTCCCGTTGAGCACAACAGTTGCTCGATCCATCCAACGCGCGAACAACACAGGATCAGGGATAACAAAGTCGGCAAAAAGATAGTGACGTGCGCTATCGACGGGGGGCAAAATGAACACGCGATCCGCGTCGAACCAACGTAACTTGATCTCGTCACTTGACAGGATACGTGGGGCCAACATCATAGTGCGGTCATCAGGAAACGGCTCAGAGATCCATACACGGCCCGTCAGGTTGCTGCGGTTGATGGCCCGGAATGCTTCGGTGAGGGATGCCTGGTAGATTTCGCGCACTTGCGCCTGGACAGGCCACACGGTAAAGAGATTATGAAAGGTAAGCAGACCATTCAGAGCCAAAATCAATGTTAGCAGAACAGGAATCGCTTGCGTGACCCGCCGGTCTACGTGCGCGATGATCCAATCCCACAATGCCACTACGCCGACTCCCGCAATCATCACCGCCGGTGGGAGCGCACCGATGCCGCGCACGAAACTGGGCGCTTCGGGCGTGAGCATCGAAGACGCCCACCCTAACATCAGCCAGAGTAAAAGCGTAAAATATCGAGGCTGCTTCCAGTGCACGATGCACAGTAAAAACCCCAAAACAGCCATTGTTCCCAGCAAGGGGTCAAAGGTCGGACGATTCGAGATATTGTAACGCCAATTGGGGTCGCCTGTTAGAACGAACATTCCCAGAGTTGCTGTCGCTTGCCGAACAAAAGGGACCGCATTGCCCGCAGACAGTTCCTCAATGATGGGGCTCAATTGTTCAATGCGGCTTTCGGGAGCGCCGGGGTTGACTTTTATGTCGTAAACAAACGGGGCCGCAATCAACGACGCCAGGCCCAAAGTCACCAACGCAACGCGCCCCAATTGTTTGACGGGAACCAGGCGCAACAACGCCAGATAGGCCAGTATAATGGGCAACAGAATACAAAGTCCACGGGCCGCCGTAAAGGTGTACCAAGTGAGCCCCATCAGCCCCCCGCCCGCAGCCAGCCAACCCCAACGCACCACCCCCACATGGCACGTCCCCTCTGTGCCATCCAGGTCGAGACCACGCCAGAGACAATAAACAGCTCCGGTAAATACCAACGGAAGTGTGATTCCGCGCAGGGCCACACGGCTGAAAAAGATGGGCCACCAGGTCAAAGCCAGCACTCCACTAGTGACAAGGGCGACACGTCGCCCAAAGAGTCGGCGTGCCAAACGGTGTACCACCGGGATAAGCAGCAAGCCGGCAAAGCGGGTCACAACACGAGCGCCAAAAGGCGTAAATCCCAACACGGGCATCACCAGTGCCAGCAGGTACATGAAGAGTGGTTCGGCGCTATAGCTGATGGTCCAGTGAATGGGACGTTCCCCGTTGACAATGAGTTCGCCCAGTTGCATCATGCGCAGTTCGTCGTGAGAGGGGCCGGGCGGGACAACGTCTGGACGGTAAAAGCGAAAAAAGGCGGCGACAAGCAAAAGCATCGTCAACAATACCAGTTCGACGTAAGCGGGTGTGATGCGTACTTTATTCTTCATTGGCTGTCACCTGATAGATGAACAAAGAGTAACCGATTCGATCGTCAGGAGGGCGCTCGCGGAACCAGGCGTAGAGATTGTGGTTGGGAAAGACGACACCGACCAGATTGGTGATGCTGATAGCATAGATGCCGGGTTCGGGTTGTTCCAGGTTGAAAGGTGGGTCAGTAGACTCGAAAAAGCCGTGGGGGACGCCGGGCAACAGGTCATAGTTAATGCCATACGCCTCGGGCCGCGCGCTACCGAACCAACTAAGACGCACTCGCTCGACGTTTTCCCGCTCCATCCAATCTCGCAGCCCCTTCAAATCCTGCCCCCAGTCCACATTCGAGTCAACTAGGATACGCCAGCCGTTCTGCGGGCCGCCGCCGATGAGGTTAAAATATGCCAAAAAGTGAGGATAGATGGACAAAGTGCTGAACGCAAGCGCAACAGCGAGAGCCACAGGAACAACCGTCGGGGCACGGAGACCGCGCCCTATTTTTAAGGTCGCCAGTCGTCCGATGTGGACAGCCAAAAACGGCAGTACAGGCAAAAGATGGCGATAGCCCAGGTTCAAACGAGCGGTGATGAAAATCAGGAAAAAGGCCAAGGGGGGAACCAAGATGAACAAGTCATCGCGGGCAGGATGGCGCAACGCGACAACGATCGCGATGAGCAGGGCAGCCAAGGTTGCAAGAGGAGTCTTGACGGCCAAAGCCACCGGAAAATAATACCACCAGCCCTCGGTGCTGACCTGTCCCAACAAATAACCAGGCCGCCCACCAGAAGCAAAGCTCAACACAGCCCGCACGCCTTGAACGTAAGGCGCGGCTGGCACCGGGAAACGGAATCCTTCGAGCATCCCCGTCTGAAAGCCATAAGCGGCCCACACCACCAGCAATCCCAAAAAGCCAATGAATGCCACCAGTCCCACCCGACCCAACAAGCGGCGAGCACGGCTGGACCCACCGGGAAGGGCGTCCAGCAAGACCGTCAATGCCAGGAGAGGGCCAAACAACAACATTGAAAGTTTGGCCGCGAAAGCCAGTCCCATAGCCAGACCTGCCCACAAAATCCGATGAATTGACGGCCTGCGGACCACTCCCCACAAGGCATAAGCCGCCAGGAAAGCAAAGAGGGTTCCTCCCAAGTCGGTGGTGGATAGCCGCTCGTGGGCCAGGATGTTGGGATCGAGAGCGCAAAAGGCCATAGCCAGCAACCCACCCCACGGGCCAAAGCGGACGCTGGCCCAGCGAAAAACGAGAGCCGCCAGCACGAGTCCCATCCCAATCACCGGCAGGCGGGCCAAAAAGACGATCTGTTCGACGTTGTGATTTGTCTCCCAGAGCAACAGGTCGGCAAAGTGATACCATTCCGCCGATTCCCACCAGACCGTGTCCAGCGGTAATTGAAGGTCGAGCAGCACGTGGGCGGGCAAGGCGCTGAGGGTATTAACCAGCGGTGGATGCTCGATACTCAAGCGAGGGTCGCCGGTGCCTAGGTACGCGGCTCCGCGGGCGATGTGGTTTTGTTCATCCATCGTCGGTGATTTTTGCACGGCGCTGGTGAGGGCCAGGCCAAATGCAAGCATCAGCAGTAGAACGGCGAAAAAATGGGGCGTGTAACGCTTCACAACATTGTCCTATCATTCATACGTCAAACTCAAATGCCCCAAAAGAATGTGATCATCAGCTAGGCGTTCCCCGCCCGCACTGTAGACCATCAACCGTTCCATCGTTTCAGCATCGTACATCCCCACTGTCAACTTGTATTCTCCAGGGGCTAGGTCCCCGTTCAGCAGAATCTCGTAACTATCCTCGATGGCCTCGCCCGCGCGCCAACTCGACGTGGGGCGGACACCGTGGAGCGGAATGCCATCCTGCTGCGCGACCAGTTCACCACCTTTAGACACTATGTGGCAGAAAACCTTGTAACTCCTTTCGACCTGACCGTCCGATTCCCACAATAGCACAACAGTCAGCACATCGCCCGGCGCGAGAGTTTCGGCACTGAGGTGCACCCTTCCCAACTGGATGTGCTCACCCAATTGATAATCCACACTGTGCTCGGGACCTCCTGCTGCCGGTTCTCCCGGTGGCACGCCATAGATCCAGATATAGGTGATGCCGTCAAAATCTATTGACCAGAGGGGAGTAGTTTGTCGGTCGACTTCCCACATCTCACCCCACTCCTCGTAACCGAGACGGCGCACGATTTGGTTGACATAATACACTCGATAGTCAACCAGGGAATTGTCCTCAGTTTCAGTCAATCCCACGAAATTGCGTCGAAAGATCGCTGCGCTGCGTTGATGGAGCCAGGCGCTGGCGCGTTGGGCGCGGGGCAAGGTGTTGAGGTATTGTGCCGCCAGATCGAGTCCCTCGCCCTGGTCCTGAAGGGGCAAAATGTGTTGGGCAACTCTCGAACCACCCAACAGGACGTTGTGATGCGTTCCATAGTAAGGATGATAAGAAAGCACAATAGCAGCTTGGAGCACTAACACCAAGACAATAAAAGTCGTAGGCAACCAGCGCCACTTTTGCCACCAACGTATACGAGCAATCGCCACAGCACTTTGCACCAGGCCAAGGCTCGCTATTACGTCTAACGCTAGAAAGACAGGCAGCACGTACGATACTTGCTTCCAACTCCCCAGCCCCATTTGAGTCGTAAAGCACACGACATAGACGATCAGCCAGCCCAATATGACACCAAAGTTATGCTTGCCCCGCCGGAATCGAGGCCAGGCAAACACCAAAGCTGCACAAGCCATCGGCAGCGTGACCAACGTCGTCTTCCAGGCAATTGTCGCCAGGTAAAACCGCATCCCAGGATCATCATGGGTAACCTGACCATCAAAAAAGACCGGATTTTGATGCACTGTCTCGACGTGAAAAAAAGTCCCATCAATCATTTTGTACATTACGTTTAGGGGTTCAACCCACATTGCTGGCCAGAGCACGATAAAGACTATGGCCACCGCCCCACCCCAAACCAACAACGTGCGAACGAACGCCCACAACCGCCTCTCTCCGACTTTTGAACTCGAACCGGGCGCCGCCGTCAATCTATACGCCCCCACCACCAGAGCCGTGTAGGGGATGATAAAGAGGGATGGACTTTTGGTTAGTATCGCCAGTCCCGCAAATATACCACTCCAAATCAGATCGAGCCATTTTGCTCGATAGAGATAGTTAAACAGGAACAGGACACTCACAAACATGAACGTCGCCAGCAAAGCATTCACGTGCAGCACCCGGCTGTAGGCAATATAGAAAGGATTTAGGGCCAACAGACAACTGCCAACCAATGCCACCTTTTGCTCAATGATGCGGTTGAGCAAAACGTAGGACAATGCGACACAGAGCGCGATGACAAAAACTAACGGGAGCACACCGGCCGTTATCGCGCCATTGATGGTACCTGGCTTGGCGGGCGCGAAACCCAATAGCTGATCAGATGACAGTCCCCGCAGCCAAGCAAAGATTTTGATGCCCGTGCCAGATAGCCACATCGTAGTCACGCCAGGGTGGTATTGCTGATACGTTCCCGCCCAATCCCGCGCCAGCAATGCATCGCCAAAATAGATGGCTCGATTATACCACTGCATAGGCCAGGAAACCGGATAAATAGCTCGTGGGATAAAGGTCAGTAGAAATATTAGGATCGGTATACCCCAGCGCTGAAACCGTTCCGAGTATCGTAAATTTTGAATCATTTATAATCACGGCCCACCGATTTCAACGGTGGATAAAAGCAACCGGTCGGTGCCGGAAATGGAAAGACGCGGCCCCGTGGGAGCATTATACAAGCCAAGTTGTGGTGTGTAAAGCCCCGCCGGCAGATCAGAAGGGAGCTGTATCACATGTTTTTGCACAATCCAATCGCCACTGCTCCATCCGCGTGAAGGGCTGCCCAATCCATCGTGTTGAGCGACGGGAATGTCAGACTCTCCCATCAGGTGCACAAAAATCCGGAGCGAGTTCGGGGGTGGTTGTTCGACACGCCAATAGGTCAGCAAGGTCAGAGGCTTGCCAGGGACAGCGTCATGTCCCAGCCACTCGTACCCCCAAAAGGCCATATATCCGTCGAAAGATACAGGCAGCGCCACTGGATCACCAGTGGGCAGGATCACTGTGGTCGCCAAGCGCTCCATATCGCGACGCAAGGCCGTGTCGTCGGGCAAGTGGTAACTGACAAACGACGATTGCGGGCCGGTCTCGTCTATCGCCCCCCACCCCAACAGTAGCCCCCGGAGATCAACGTCAAAAGGGACAACCTGGAGAACAAAGAGCCAGGCATCGCACCCGGCCGGGATAAGCAAGGTCTCGCGGGTGTCGCACAAACGGACGTCGTAAACGTCTCGCCGAGTCACCAATTCCAGGCCGGGACCATCCATCGAGTGTACAGACAAACCCGCGACGGTGGCGGGCGTCCCTGACACTAATTCATCCAGCTGGTGAGCCACGATGGTCAGATCCGACTGGTAATCAAAACGGACATCCTCATTTTGAGGCCAAACAAAAAAATAATCGCGTACGGTGAGAAAAAGGCAAGGAGCAAGAAATAGAATGCAAGCTGCGAATTGCAAATTGCGAACGGCGGCTGCTGCGGTCACACCGAATTGCAACTTTTCCTTGATCCAGCGGCCTGCTTCAACGAGCGCGAGCGCGGGAAAGACAAAAACGACAACTAGACCCAAAATGTCGCGGATAGAACTGGGAGCTACAGTAGTAGCGACACTGGGTCCAAGCGCGCCAAGCAGCCAGATCAACAGGAATCCATAGCGCGGGTCGCGCCAACGCCAAACAGCAACGAGCAGTCCAGCGTAAAAGAGCGCCGCGCTGACGGGATCGGCAAAAACGGGGCGGCCAGGAATATTCTGGCGCGGCCAGGGGTCACCGGCAATAGTAAAGAATTTGAGGTTGGCGACAAAATTTTGCCACACGAGTGAGGGGTCTCCCTCCAGTAAGCGATTGAGTGGTTTTTGTACCTCTGCGATGCGAAATTCAGCGCCGGGATGCGTTACCAGCCAGATCAAGAGCGGCGCGGATACGATGGTGACAATGAGGAGAAAAACGAGAATGCGGGACCAGGGGTGAGGTGATAAGTAAACGCGAATAACCGGCATCCCAAGGGACAAGTAGACAAGGAAGGTAACGAGGATAACCGGGAGGATGCGGGCAGCCATATAGGTGTAGAGGCTCAAGCCGACAAAGATTCCAGACAGTAGCCAGTTGGTCATTCTTGGTTTGGCACGCCGGTCGATGGCGCGAAAGAAAAAGTAGGCGGCGAGGGCAGCAATGAATGGCAGACTAATGGCACGCAGGGCGACACGGGCGTAAAAAATCGGCCAGAAAGACGTCGCCAGCCAGCCACCGGTCAGCAAAGCGACAGGCGCGCCAAAGAGACGACGGATGAGCACGTAGGTGACCGCCAACCCCAGCAGCCCAAAGGCCACGGACGGGTAACGCAGTCCCAGCCAATGATCGCCAAAGAGGGCTACTGTTGCTGCCTGCGCGTACTGATACAGTGGCTCGTGACCATAGGCGGCGGTGAAATAGATAGCGTGCCGTCCGGCGAGAATGTCGCGGGCGATGAGCCAGTTGGCGACCTCGTCGTGGGCCAGACCGGGCGGCACGTCACCCAAGGCCCCGAATCGCAGCACGGCGGCCAGCAGTAGGATCAGGGTGATGGCAGATTGCTCCTGTCGTCGGGTCACTCGTGCGCCTCCACGCGGACGGTCTCTCCCGGCAGCACGAATCTGCCGTTGGGCAATGGTTGACCGTCCCCGTCCATCACCGGCAATCGTTCCATCGTCGCTGGATCGTAAATTCCGATGGCCACGCCATAATCACCTGCCATCGCCGGACTCGAGGGAATTGGGATTGGGTCAGCTATGATCTCGCCAGGCCACCAGAACGTGGTGGGAAAAGTGTTCCGGCGCGGCATAGCATCGTCCTGCACCACGGGAACGCCGGTAGCCGGATCAAATACGTGGACAAATATTTTGTAATTCACCTCCATTCGGCGTTCCGCCCGCCAGTGGAGGGTGAGGGTTAGTTGATTTTTATCGTGGTGCAGTTGATAACCCAGCAAGCGCACGTTGTCGCCAAAGAGTCCGTTCGCACCGACGGCGTCCGGTGGAACATCGAATGTGCAAGTGTGGTCCACATGCACTTGTCCGACGATGGCCGGCTGGCCCTGGATCACACCTGTGGCTGGGTCCACCAGTGCCAGTTGGATGGCATAGTCACCGGCGGTCAGTGACGGTTTGGCGCGTAGTTCATAGTAGCCCCAAGTCATTCCATCAACGGACCCACCGGGGAAGATTTCGGTCTGGATGGTTACACCTTTGCTCGACACCAGCGCCAGTTCTACGTCCAAGTCCTGATCAGGAGCTGCTACAATGCCCCATCCGATGTCCATCGCCAGCACGCGGCCAGGGCTCAGGCACCCGGTAGAGGCAACAGTGCGAATGACGCCGGTACCGGGGAGCAACTCGGCTGCCAACGTCAAGTCCGGCATGGTAGAGTAAACGACGATCTGTTCATCCTCGAAATAAGGTGCGGCCATCAAGTAGCGCTGCCAACGGGCTAGCCGGTCATCATCCACTAACGTTTTATGCAAGATGATGTAGCGCACGCCATCCTCAGCCAGGGCCGCCAACTGGATGCTCACGTCGCTGAATTCGGGCAGCATTTCGTTGAACTGTCGCAGGCCGCGCAGCCACGGGTGGCCATCCAGGTAAGCATACGTCCCGTCAGAAAAGCGGGCCGTCTTGCCTTGCAGGATTGGGCGATGATGGATGGCCTGAGCAGCCATGTAGCGTTTGGATTGCTGCGAGTTGATGGGTAGGTTGAGGATGGCAAAATCGCCTGGCTCGGCAGCCACTTGGGCGTAGAAAGGCGACGACTGGGGCAATTGAAGGGGAACAGGCACGATCAGATATTCGAACAGAATCACGCCCGCTAACAAACACGGGACGACGACGTTGGCCCACTTGCTGCGCCGCTGGACAGAGGCCAATACAGCGCGACCGCCATAGGCCGCCAGCACGGCCAGCGGCAGTGCCAGGAACATGTTAAAGCGGTCGGGAAAACGGAGCCACCGCACCACGGGAAGCAAGTTTGTCAACCGGTAGGGCATCGGGATGGTGGGGTAAAGCTGGCCATTGACACGCAGCACCGGCCCTAATGCGAGCAGGAACAGCGCAAGGGCCATCGTCAGCCAGGGGAGAACGGCCCGCCGCGCCTTGTACACCCCCAACAACGCCAGCGCCAGCGCCGCCACGCCGATGTAGGCGGGGAAGCGGCGTCCCTGGCTGCGGTCGGCGTAGTAACGGGCGTAGGCTGATGCCGATTGGTGAAAACCACCAATCGGTGCCAGAGGAGCAAACATCAAATGAGAAGGGCTGGGGGTCAAGTAGGCGAGCAGGTCGGCCTGCATAGAAGATTCGTCCCCCGCTACCAATAGGTCTGTAGGCGTGGCGCGTTGTTGACGCATCAGAAGCAGGATCGGCGGGGTCAGGGCGACAGCCGCAACAACGCCCGCCAGCAGGAGAGCCAGCACGCCGCGTCGCCAGAGGATGCGACGGCTCAACGCAATCCAGGCCAGGTAAACGCCGCCGACGATGGCAGCCGGGATGAGTTGTTGCCAACGGGTATAGCCGACGAGGGAAAAGAACACGCCCGCCAGCACCCCATCCCGCCAATGCCCGCGCCGCGCGGCCCGGTGCAGAAAGAGCAAAAAGAGGGGTATCCACTGCGTACTGATGAGGTTGGGATGGTCGAGTTGGCCCAGGCGAAAGGGCCAGCATTGGTAGATCAGCCCGGCCAAGAAAGCGGCGCGCTTGTCGCCGGTCAGTTCGTAGGTCAGCAAAAATGCTGCCAGGCCGCACAGGGCGAGATTGGCGAGAAAAGGCACGTTGTACGCCGCCAATCCACCTATCAGTGGGTTCAGGATGAGCCCGGCAACGACGTTCAGCCAGGCAAAGTTGTGGTATGCCAGGCCCAGGCCCTGGGGATAGAAAAGATGCGCGGTGTAAAAAGGCGACTGACCCGTGCTCAACGCCTGTCGCACCCACCAACCGTTCCAATAGTGGACCAGAGTATCGGTGGTGTGGCCGGGCAAGTGAGTGGCGAGCCGAGCCGCCAGCGGCCACGTCATTGCGATGGCCGTGCCAACGTAAGCCAATAGGGCGACTATGCCCCATCGCTTGCCGAGGGTCGGGTGTTCATTCATCGCCAACCACCCGAATTTTGCTCAACAGGATGTGTTTGCCCAATCGGGAGCCGTCCTCAGTGATGATGGATAAACGCCTCACGCCAGGGTCGTTTACGCCGACCACAATGTCGTAAAAGTCGGGCGGGGTGGTCAAGCCAATGTCTAAATCGTGAACGTCCTCGACGACTTGGCCGGGCTGCCATTGGCTGGTGGGGATGGTCGGCAGAATGTCGCTGTTGGCCCAGGTCTGATTTTCGACTCCCAGAACTTGGGCAAAGATGCGATAGTCGGTCTCTATCGGAGCCGAGGCCCGCCAGTAAAGAGTCAACCGGATCGTCTTACCGGGCCGCGCCACTCGCGGCTCCAGCGTATAGCCGACCAGCGCGGCCTGGTCATCAAAATTGGCGTTGATCGGGTTGGGAAACTCGCCAGGCCGGGGTTGAATTTCGACGTCTGCCAAGCGCAGTGCGTCACGTCCATTCTCTTCAAAGGGAAGCGAAGCGTCTCCGTCGGGTATAGTAAGACGCGGACCATCGGGCAAGTAGAGGCCAATCTGGACGTAGCAATTGTCCGATGTGTAAGCCACCTCGGGGATATGCAGGCGGTAGGTATCGGCAAAGATAACGCCAGGTTCCCAGGTGGTAGTGGGATAGCGGCCCAGACCAGGATGGGTGTCACGTTGGGCAGCCATCGTACCCACCTCGCTTAACAAGTGGATGAAAACGACATAGTTTTGATCGATCTGGGCCAAGGTTTGCCAGTAGACGGTGACCTCTACTATGCCGCCCGGTGTAACGGTACGGGGCGAGATCTGGTACCCCAGCACTCGCACCACGCCGCTGTGACCTGTACCGATCGCCAAGCCAAACTCGACGTCGGTGGCATTAGGTATGGTTGCGATAGCAGCGTCAGGCAGTAGGCGAGGGCGCGCAAAGGCCGGGATCAACGTGCCAACCAGGACATAAATGGCCAGCGCCACCATTCCAACCGACACGATCCAGGCTGATCGGCGGGGTGAGATAAACGCAAATAGTCGATCCAGTCCCGCGCTGAGCAAAAGCGCAAAGGCCGACAAAGCAGGGAACAAAAAGCGCCCCATCGCGCCCGCCGGTTGGATCAGGATATAGTAAAAGACCACAGTCACAAAGACAATGATAAAAGATAACAAAATCAACGCCCCATCGCGCGGAAACCGGTCTCGGCCTCGCCGGGGGAGCAGGTAACCGGTCAAGGCCAGGATACAAAAGGCCAAGATGCCCTGGTAAACAGGCTGGGGCAAGGGAACCTGGCCGTAGCCAAAGCGCCCCCACAGGCTGCTCCACAGGTAGGGCAAGCTCTGCCGGATAGCCCACCAGTTTTCAGATGCTTTCCTGCCCGCCCACAGTTGGTTGACTTGGCTCATACCAGTAAAATCGCCGTATAGCACATGGTTGCGCCAGAACCACCAACCGGAAAGCAAGAGCATCAGGGTCAGAACGGTGAGAGCACTTTGCAGCAAGGCACGCCAGCGCAGGGGACGCACTGCCAGCAAGTAAGCCAGTGCGACAAGCGGCATCAGGGCCAACAGGCTAAACTTTGTGAGCAAAGCCAGACCGAGGAGGATACCCAGCGTCACGTCGATACATATGCTAGGGCCATTCTGCACCATCCGGACGCAGGCCCAAAGCACAGCTGCGCCGCATAGCGTTGTCAGGATATCATTGTTGACCGCGCCGCTCAGGTAGAGGAACTGGGGATTGAACGCCACCAGAGCCGCCCCGCCGAGGGCCAATGCGGGCCGCTGCGGGAAGATTTCGCACCCGGTGCGGTAGGTCATCCAGACGACGCCCGCGCCGATGATGACCGTCATCCAGCGCACCAGGTAGACTGCCAATGTGATGCCGTAAAAGGGGAATCGCTCGTCATCGCCGTGGAGATATTGGTTCTTGTTATCATTGCCCACCTCCCACTGGCGATAGCCCCAGAAAGAATTTTCGACTGGCGCATAGTATACGTCTTGGGTCACGGGAACCCAGCCACAGGCCAATGCTCCAAGGGTATAGTAAAGGGGCGGGTGATGGCTTTGGGCGCGCGGCACGTGGCGCTGCTGCACGGGCAATTCATAGTACGTGGCGATGTGGCGCACGTAACGGAAATGAGCCAGCTCATCGGTCGATTCGTACAGCGGATTGGACAAGCTGTAACTCACGGCCAAAACAAGATAAACGCCGAGAAGAAGAACAAATGACAAACGCTCAAATCGGGATTTGCTCACGGTCTTTCCTCGACAGAGATCGAAACGGAATCGGGGCCAAGCTGTCCGTCGTTTTGCAGGGTCGGCCAGCGGTCGCCGGTCAGCGGATCATACAAACCTAATGCCAGGGTGTAAGGCCCAGCAGATGCGTCGGACGGCAGGGTGAGGCGATGAATCTGGACAAAACGGTCGCCGGACTGGAGCGTGAGCGGATCGACCCAAAGGCCATCATCACCGGCGAGAAATGTCCCGTCGCTGGCGAGCAGGTGAGCAAAGACGGACAGCCTTGGGCCTGGGTAAACGCCCGGCGGAGGTGGGTTGGCAACGATGGGCAGCGGCGGCAGGTCGAACGGCGCAGAAACGCGCCACGTGGTGAGAACCTCATCGTCTACCCAACGAGTATCAAGCAGGTCCAGGCCGTTGGCAAAACGCGCAATCTGTAATTCGTCATTCACCACTTGCAATTCAGGAACTGTATAAAGTTCAAAGTGCGGCAGGTCAGTGTGCGCTGTCAACAACTCGGAAATCTGTGGGGCTGGGTCTGGGAAAGAGGTGAACAACACAAGCGAAGGCACATCCTGTTCAACCCAGACAAGAGCGCGTTCGGGGTTAAAGAGACGCACAGAGATGTCGTCACGCTGGATGTCCACTTCCAAGGCCAGACGGTTCCATGGCCCCATCAGGTCGCTGGCGATGGCAATATCGGTGATCTCGGGATGGGCGTCCAGGTAAACGGCGGCGTCACGATAGTCGCTGCGGTAGAGAAAACGCATCATGCCGCGCTGCGGCCAGACCACGAAATAGTCGCGCAGGTCGCGGACGGCGTTGGTCACCAAAAAGAGAATTAACAATAAAGAATGAACAATGAGCAATGAGCGTTTGCGGGGGAGTGTGATTCGGGATTGAATTTGGGTGAGCGTTAGGGCGGGAAGGATGTAGGCGGCGGGTTGGGCCAGGATGGTGTGGCTCAGGCTGGCGGGCGGGGTACTGACGAACGCGGGGAGCAACCCCAGGCCCAGCCAGAGCAGCAGGAAAAAGTAGCGTGGCCGTCGCCAACGGTAGACGCAAAGCACGACACCAGCCCACAGCAAAAGGCCGCCGAGCAGGTTAAACACTGGGCGGTCAGGGATGTTGTATAACCATTCCGAGTCGCCGGTGGCATGGAACATTTGCAGCGTCGTCCAAGTGTATTTGATTAGAGGGAGAATGTCACCATCTTGCAGTGCCCGCAACGGCACGGCCAGTTCGGCCAGGCGAGCGTCGGCTCCGATGCCCTGAGCGGCAGCGTCACTGCGTCCTTGGGCGATGGCGACACCCAGTGGTATCACGACCACACCCGCTATTACCAGTGACAGGAGCACACCGCGCCAGCATCGACGGAACTGTTCGCGGTGGAACAAGGCCAGGTAGATGACAAACAAAATAAGTAGTCCAGGGAGAACACGGGCGGCGGGATAAGTATAGATGGACAAACCCACAGTGCAGCCGAGCAAAAACCAAGTTTTTGTCGCCCTGCTTTTCTTTGCGGCAAGAGCACGCCATAACAAATAAAAGATTGCCAGGGCAAAAGGGGGCAGACTGATGTGGCGGATCGCGGTCCGGCTGTACATCAAGGACCAAAAGGACATTGTCAGCGCCAGCGACGCAATAATGGCGGTCGCACGTCCAAAGAGACGGTGAGCTAGAGCATAGGTCAGAGCAATGGAAAGTGTGCCAAAAGCGACGGATAATAGATGACCGCTCAACACGTTGAAACCGAGTACGGCATGTACGCCAGCGTGCAAATGATGATAAAGGGGTTCATGGCCGGACGCCCCAGTATAGTACAGAGGAAAGTTGCCCGCCAGCAATTCGCCGGAGAGAGCGTGAATGTTGATCAGCTCATCGTCGCGCCAGCCGGACGGAACGGTTTCCAGATAACAGAGGCGCAAGCCCCAGGTCAAAAGAATGATTGCAATGAACAATGAGTAATGAATAATGGGCAATGTGGAATTTGCGGTTTTGGATTTATTCATTGACCTATCTCCACCGGGGACAAGAGTATGCGGTTGTCCACAGCAACGCCGTCCATCAGGACGGACAGGCGAGTTGGGTCTTTTTGGGTATAGATGCCGACCTCCAACTGGTAGATGCCGGGCGGTGCGTCGGCGTCTACTGGAAAGCGGTGTAGTTGGATAAATGCATCGCCCGGCTGCCAGTGATATGAGGGAACGTCCAGCCTGTCCATTTGTCCGACAACGTGATTGTCGGGGGCAAGCAGGTGGGTAAAGACGATGGCCTCAGACGCGAAAGGAGCGCGAACGCGCCACGCCGTCAGCAACTCGACCGCCCCACCCGGTTCGACAACGGGCGTGCGCAGGTCATAGCCGATCAGTTCGACGATACCACCCACGTTGGCCGGCAAAGTGAGGGACGGGGAACCAGTATCGTTACTCGCGGTCGACAGGAACGATGCGAGCGCAGCGTCAGCGTCGAGGCGATAGACGTCGAATTGGGGAACCAGGTCATCGGACCGAAAGTTTTCAGTGTGCAGATCGGAAGCGTGTGCATCAAAGATCGGCTCAAGCGCGGTGTCGAGAGAAGCAATGGCCGGAATAATGACACGCGTCTCGCCTCCGTTCGGAAAGACAAGGGCAAAGCGTCCGTCGAACCAGCGCAGGGCCAGGTCGTCGCGGCGCAGGGTGATTTCCATCGGATAGGGGTCATGGAAACGTCCGGGGTAGATAGACGAGAGCGCCACGGCCCCACCTTCTGGCTGCGCGTCCAGATAGCGGGCCTGCTGGGTGAGAGCGTGATAGTAAGTCACGCGAACTTCCCGGTGTTGACCCCACACGTCAAAATAGTCGCGAGCCGCATCCAGCCCAATGACGGCGATGAGGATAACGACGCCCCCTACTCCTGCAACTCGTCCCCAGCGTCCGGCCCGATCGGACAAAAACTGGAGAATGGTAATCAGTGCTAAAGCGACAAGGATAAAAATGACAGGTTGAGCTGCGATGGTACGTATGATAGTGGCGTCGGGACCGGCAAGCAGGGCTGGGCCAACACCCGTAATCAGCCAGAGCAACAGGAAAGCATAACGCGGGTCACGCCAGCGCCACAAGCTGATGAGGATACCGGCGTAAAAGAGGATACCGCTGGCGGGATCTAGCAACGGGCGTCCAGCGACGTTGTAGCGCCACATCGGGTCGCCGCGCAGGGTAAAAGTGCGCAGGGTGCGGGTTACGTTGCGCCAGAGTCCGCTCAAGTCACCTCGAGCCGCTTGTTCCAACGGTTCGCTGAGTTGGCCGATGCGCTGTTCCGCTTCCGGGTGGGTAACCAGGAAATGGATCAAGGGAGCAGCAACGAGGCCCGCGATCAGCAGCAAGACGACGATCCCTTGCCATTGCCAGTTCGGGAAAGGTCGTCGGCCAATCAAGTAAAGGAAAGCAAGGTAAGCCAGAAACAGAACATAGACCAAGGGCATCGCGCGGCTCGCCATATAAGTATAGATTGACACGCCGAGAAATGCGCCAGAGAGAGCACACCACACCCACCGACGGCGAGGTTTTTGTTCCAATGCAGAAAAGCCCAGCCAAAAGCACAACGCCGATGCAGTAAAGGTGACCGCCAGCGTGACGGCCCGCAGTCCCACGCGACTGGTCATCACGCACCAAAAAGAGACAGCCATCCAGGCGGCAGCAAACAAGGCAGGCAACGAGCCGAACAGTCGCCGGGCGAATTCATAGGTCAGCAAAATAAGAGCCAGTCCCCAAGCGACAGTGGTCAAGCGTAACGCCGTATCGGTCGGCCCCAGGAGCAGCATCGTGAGGGCCACGGAATAGGTGTACAGCGGTTCGTGCCCATAGCCGATGGTAAAATAGATGGGGCGGACGCCTTGCAGAACGGCGGCGGCATCGTGGCCGTTGCTGGCTTCGTCGTGTGTTAGGCCGGGCGGGATAGCGTCCAACTGGTAAAGGCGCAGCAAAGCGGCCAACAAAAGGATAGCCACAAGCACCCAATTGCGAACAGAGACCGACGCGGTTACATCGACTTGCGGTTTGGTCATTGGGCCTTGATCTCTATGGGGGGTAAGAGTACGTGGTCGCTAACGATGGCGTCGTTTGCCAGTACCGGCAGGCGTGCTCCATCCATCAGCCCGTACATTCCCAATTCGATGTGGTATTGGCCCGGTGGCGCATCGGCGGCTATGGAGATGTTGTAGGGGTCAGCAACAATTTCGCCGGGAACCCACACGGTGGTAGGCAGTTGAGCGTTGACCGGTTCGTTGTCCTGCTGCCCCCAGAGAAAGTTGTCCGTGGCGGCGTTGTAGGTCTCACCCAGCAGGTGGGTAAAGACCTTGTATCGCGCCGGGATCGGCTCGATAGCTTGCCAGTACAGGGTCAGTTCCATCACACCGCCTGGCTCTACAACAGTTTGGGGCATGTCATACCCTAGGAGGCGAATGTGCTCTCCCAGGTTAAGATCGAGAGCGTGCGGGATGTCGTCGGGCTGGATCGTCTCTGCCGAACCACGGTGGAGCAGCTTGAAGCAACCAGCCTCGATCTGGTCATCCCCCACTTGTACAAGTATGCGATAGTCGCCTTCCGTCAGATCAGCGGTCAGTGGCAAAGTCACATGCTGGCGAGTAGGACCGTTCATCGCCGGGATTGGTCCTGGTACGTTTATTTCTTTCGATGGCGTCTCTGTAGTTTCCGGGACCAGTTGCACGCTCACAGCCTCGTCCGGCGGAGGGTCCCAGTAGAGAAACAGGTGGGCCGTGTCACCAGTCAAATAGCGCGGCAAAAGAACTTGGGCGGCAAATCCCGAATTCGCAACCGTAAATTCAAGAGCCAGGTCATGGATCGTATCGGCGCGTTCTGGCGTACGGGTGTAAAAGTGGAGTACATTCTCTCCGAATTGCCAGGTCTCAACAGCGGTCGCCTCGCCAGACAGCCAAGCACTCACGTGACCGTAGGGATCGTTGCGCTGTGCGTCGGGCGTCAGTACCAACCAAACACCGTCAGTCTGCTCCCACAAGGAGGTCACGACGCGTGCAACAGTCGCATCGTCCACCGACGCACCGTAGGGCAGCCCGCGCCAGTCGTCGGCATAGTGAGCAGCAAAAATGGGCCAGTCTTTATCAGTATGCAAGAGTACGCCGTCACCGGGGTAGCGATGGGCACGCAGGGTTGCCGCCAGAGAAACATAATCATCTCGCCGCGCGCGACCAGGGTAAAAAGAGACCAATCCACTCAAGGCAGCGGCGACGGCCAAGACAACGCCCAGAACCGCCACCCAGCGTCGTTTGCGAGCTAGCACGGTCAAGCCCCATCCCAACAATGTATAAAAGCACACGGAGAGAGGAAGTAAGTAGCGTGGCACCAACCTGGGAGCATAGTAGAGATGGATAGGCAGCGAAACGACATAGACCACCAAGGCCGGAAGTACCAACCCGAAAACAAACATCGCCAGCCCGCCGGTCTGAGTAGGACGGCGACGAGACCGCCAGAGAGCAACGGTACCAATTGCCAGCGCAGCAAAGGCTGTCAGTGTCCACGGCGTGTAGGCTTTTAGATTTATGGGTACGCCCACCGCCAGCATCGTGGTGTAAAGGTGAACAAAAAAGAGTGGCGAAAAAGGCTCTGAGGAAGACCATGTGGGCATGCGTGGCAGAGAATAGACGAGCCAGGGAACAAATATGATGGCAGCGGCCAGTTGAGCTGTGATCCAACGAGTCAGCAAGCGGCGCGGACGGCCCTGCTTTAGCCAAACCAAGGGAAAAGCCAGATTGGTGATGATGGGAACAGAGATCATCAGGAACAAACTCCAGAGTCCCCCGGCTACAGTCAGGACGTAAGCAAGCCAGGCCCGCCGATCCTCGCCGCGACTGCGCCATAATCGCACCGTGGCCCAGAGCGCGGCGGCGGTCAGCGTAGTGTCCCAAATGTACATCCGCATTTCCTGGGACCAAGACACGGCAAAGCGGGAGATGGTGAAAAAGAGCGCGGCTAGCAGACCGGCTCTACGCCCACCTAACGAGCGCCCCAGCCCATATATAACGCTCACTCCCAGCACACCGACGAGAACGGATGGGAATCGCAGCACAAATTCCCCATCGCCAACGACCAGCCACCAACACCGTAAAAGCAAAAAGTAGAGGGGCGGGTGAACGTCGTGAGCCGTCCAATGAAGGATATCGCGGATGGGCAAGCGGGCGGCCCAAGTAGCCAGCCCTTCGTCCCACCAGATATTGTGGTCAGCCAGGCCCCACACGCGGAGGCCAAAAGCAACGAGCAGCAAAAGTAGGATCAGAATGTTGTCTTTTTTCAATTCAACCTCACTCTTGGGAGAGCGAGCCAATCATACCCCAACCTGGCGTGGTTGACAAGTGGGATTTGGAAGCGGGTTGTGTTATAATTGGGGGGTTGGTATATTGGGAGAGGATGTTTTATGCGATCAAAAATTATTTCTTGCACTAGTCGTTTGTTCATTGCTCATTGTTCATTGCTCATTGTCCTACTATTAACTCTGATCGGATGTGGAAGAACAACCCCAACGTCCGAGTCTGTACAGCCAACACCAGTACAAAGCCCACTACCCACCGCCACTGCCACACAGCCCCCAGAATTGCAGCCAATGATCGTTACTCTGGAACTGTGGCTGCCTGAACAATTAAACCCCTATGGTGACAATCCAGGTGCCGACATCCTCGCGCAGCAATTGGACAACTTTAGTGAAGCCTATCCCGACGTGCAGGTCGAGGTGATGGTAAAAAAATCCCACGGGCGAGGCGGCCTGCTCGATTTTTTGCGGACAGCGCGGGATGCCGCGCCATCCATTATGCCCGATCTAGTGGTACTGGACGCAACCGAATTAGCGGTCGCCACCGGATTGGACGTCATCCGGCCACTCGACGCACTCCTCTCACCCGCCGACGTATCCGAGCGATTCCCTTTTGCCGTTGAATTGGGGACAGTAGATGAACAAACAATGGGCTTTGTCATCAGTACCGATGTGCAACACCTGGCCTATCGCCCGGCACTACTCGACTCACCACCGGTCTCCTGGACACAGTTCATCTCGCCGCCGATCTCTTTCTTATTCCCTGCCGGCGGGCGTGACCGGCAAGTCAATGATGCAACATTAATCCAGTACCTGGCAGCGGGCGGCAGATTGACTGATGAGGAAGGGAATCCTTCGCTGGACGAGGATGTGATGGTGAGCGTGTTGGATTTCTACAGCGATTGCGTCCATGCCGCCACGGCGATACCGATCATCATCACCCCAACCATTTCGACAACAGTCATGTCAGGCACCAACCCAACCATTTCACCCACTACCGCATTGACCATTCCACTGATACTTTCACCAACTATCATTTTACCCGATGTTTCGATGACCATCTCACCAACAGCCGTCTTGAGCATCAAAGATGCGGAACAAGTGTGGGAACAATTTCAAAGTGGAGCAAGCGACATCGCCGTGGTCCAAGCCGGGCGCTATTGGCTCGAGACAGACAGGACTTTTGCCCCAGCACCGATACCTACCCGTGACGGATATCACTTGAGCATCGCTCGACAGGAATGGGCAATAGCGATGGTGGCTGACGACCCGGCACGCCAGGCCTTGGCAATGCTGTTGTTCAATTGGCTTATCTTTCCCGATCACGTGGGACAATGGACACAAGCCGCCGGTTACTTGCCGGGCATACGCAGTGCGTTGCGAGTCTGGGATGTATCGAGCGCAGACCGGGCTATGCTGCGCGATGTATTAGATGCTGCCGTGCCTGCCCCTCCGCCAGAAGTAATGCAAGCTGTCGGGCCAGTGATGCAAGATGCGGTGCGGGCCGTGTTCCGGGGATGGAACACCCCTGAGGAAGCGGCTGCCTCCGCCGTTGACAACCTGAATCAATAGGAAAGTCGCATCGATGCCCAACCACAACCTGCGCTCCGTCGCCACTGAACTACAGCAAGCAGCACTGACCGCCATCGAACCAGCAGCAGCCGTGCACCGTCACGTCGATCGAGAGGGAACTACCCTCGTCGTCGCTAATCGACGCTATGACTTGGCATCCTACGAGCGTGTGTTTGTCGTCGCTGGCGGAAAGGCAGCCGTGCCAATGACGGCGGCCCTCATTGACATTCTAGGCAATTACGTGAACGCCACCATAGTTGTCACAAAGCGTGGCTCCCCTCTAAATCTCCAATCGCCCAATCTCCAAATTCTGGAAGCCGGACATCCAGTGCCTGACGAAAACTCGATACGTGGAGCACAAGCCATCGTCGATCTGGTGAGCCAAGCAACGGAACGCGATCTGGTCATCTGTCTCATTTCTGGTGGAGGCTCGGCGCTATTGACGCTGCCCATACCTGGCCTGACCTTGACCGACCTCCAATCACTCACTGACGCGCTCCTCCGCTCCGGCGCGACGATAAACGAGATGAACACCGTGCGCAAGCACTGCTCGCAAATCAAGGGCGGCAACCTCGCCCAGCTGGCTGCCCCGGCGACGTTGATCACCCTCATCCTTTCGGATGTGGTTGGCGATCCCCTCGACGTCATCGCCTCTGGTCCCACCGTGCCCGATCCGACGACGGTGGCGGATGCAGAAGCGGTGCTGGAACGGTATGGAATTAAAGACCGAGTTTCTTTCCACGAGACACCCAAACCAGGCGATCCGGCCTTTGAGCGGATGCAACACGTCATCATTGGCTCCAACCGGTTGGCAGCGGTGGCGGCGATGAAGAAAGCGCGCAGGTTGGGGTTTAATACGTTACTGCTGAGCACCTACGTCGAGGGAGAAGCGCGAGAGACAGCACGAGTAGCGGCAGCACTGGCAAAGGGAATACGCGCCCACGGAGACCCCCTGTCTCCGCCAGCCTGCCTGGTGTGGGGCGGTGAAACCACAGTGACGATGCACGGCGATGGGAAAGGGGGTCGCAATCAAGAGTTGGCCCTTGCAGCGGCCATGGCCCTCGATGGCTGGCCCGGCGTGCTGGTGATGGCGCTGGCAACCGACGGCAGCGACGGTCCCACCGATGCGGCCGGTGCAACCATTACCGGAGAAACAGTAACTCGTGCCAAAGCATTGGGTCTTGATCCCCAAGCAGCATTAGATACCAACGACAGTTATGCTTTTTTCGACGCTTCAGGCGACCTGATTCGCACAGGCCCGACGGGAACAAACGTGAACGATTTGTTATTCATCCTGGTAGGAAACGACGACCCAACGAACGAGCAATGATGAACGTCACAGAAATCCCACGAAACTGGGCCATTGATACCGTCGTCTCTGTGCAGACCATCCCCTCGTACTGGAGCAAGGCTTCCTGGGTCACTACCGCGGACAGTTCTGTCTACGTCTTGAAAGAAAAGGATGACCGCACTAGAATAAACAACGAATATGTACTCTTATCCTGGCTGGCGCAACACGATGTACCCGTTGCAGCACCCATGTTGGCTATATCCGGACAACCCTGTGCCCTCCACGACGGAAAAACTTTCTGTCTTTACCCTCGATTGCCGGGCGACGTCATTCACGACCACTACTCGGACGGGGCAAAGGAGAGAGCAAAAGGTTTTGGTCAAGCCATAGGACAGTTACACGTGGCGCTTGCAGAGTGGGAGATCACACCAGGCTTTGAGGAAATGAACCTGCTCAACTCGGTCACAAATTATGTCCTTCCTACCGTCCATGAAAAGAGTAATTGCCCTGACAGCCTCGATATTGAGGCTGTCAGTACCGCGGTGACAGATTTCGAGACAAAGATCACGCCATTGTATAAGAGATTAACCAAGCATTTGATCCATCGAGACCCAAACCCTATGAATATGCTGTTCGACGGTGGAGAACTGAGCGGCATCCTGGATTTCGATATGGTGGTGAGAAGCGTCAGAATATTTGATCCCTGCTATTGTGCGTCGAGCATCCTAGTCAGCGGGTTTGGGCAACCCGAACAGAGAACCGCGTGGAGCAATATCTTTTGCGCCCTACTCGATGGCTACGAACAGTACATCCCACTCACCGTCACCGAACGGGAAGCGATCCACCCTATCTTGATGTCCATTCAACTTTTGTTCATCGCGTTCAGCCTAAATATGGGGAATCCTGGCGCTGCCAAGTTCAACGAGAGAGTGCTTTACTGGCTCTGCGATATGTGATATAATTCCCCTCGTAAACCCTATTACAAATTCAAATATCAAATCAATTAGGAGGTTAACAATGCAAGTCACCACCGAAGAATTCAAACGCTGCGATCTGGTCAAGGCCGAAGGTCGTGTGGATAGCAAAACCGCCCCTCAGTTGTCAAAGGCGTTCGAAGCCATCACCGAGGCCGAACGTTTTAAAATCGTGTTTGATATGAGTGGAATTGAGTTCGTCTCCAGTGCCGGTTTGCGGGTAATGATCAGTGTGCAAAAGACCTGCAAGCGTTGGAACCGAGGAGAGTTGGTTCTAGCCAATGTATCCGACAAGATCAAAGACGTTATGGACCTGGCGGGTTTTGTGCCCCTATTCAAGTTCTACGAAACGGCTATTGAGGCAGTCGGAGACTTTTAGCTCCAGTTGCTTTGTTGTTTCTGAACAACACCTAAACTGCGAGTTTGGTTGATACGCCAAGGTCGCTTCGGTTACCTGGACAAGAACCGAGGTGACCTTTTGGCGTCAATTATGTATCATGTTGTATAGAGAAAGAATTTTACAACTCGGCTCACAATTTCACGATTTGATGGGAACTTTTTCAACTCTTACATTTCCTGGCCAATTCGAAAGCCTGGCGGCTATCAGTGAATTTGTCACTGATGCCGCCAGAACTGCTGGCCTGGATGCGTGTGCCGTGGATGCGGTACAGTTGGCAGTGGATGAGGCGTGCAGCAACATTGTTGAACACGCTTATGGCGGCGAAAGATATGGCGATATCGAGTGTACGTGTCATATCAACGATGACAGTCTAACCATCATCATCCGAGACCATGGTCATCCCTTTGATCCTTCCCTCGTGCCAGAACCAGACACCTGTCCCTCGCTCGATGATGAAACATGCACTGGTGGAGGGCTGGGACTTTACTTTATGCGTCAATTGATGGATAAGGTTGTATTCGAGTTCGCGCCAGATTCGGGCAACGTGGTGACGATGGTAAAACTGAAGGAGCCAACGTCTTGAATGACCAACCACAGACATCTGAGCGTCCAACACACCAACAGATTCTTCAACTGGGCGGGCAACTGGTTTCCTGCCCCGCAGTTAGCGCTCAAAAGACCCTAATTGTAGAGACAGCTGCTCGGTTGGTGCAAGGTCAAGCTGATCTCTGGCTGGCCGAGACCCTTTACCGGCTACCTGTATCAGAGGAATCACTTTCCCCCACTTGTGCCGAACTTCCATCCGACTTGATGCGTCGTGCCATCGACGCAGGCCAGGCCGTGAAAGGAAATACCCTAACGATTGCAATACCGTTACTCATCCCTGACGCAATCCTGGGAGCACTAGAAGTAAAACGGCCTGACGGTCCCGATTTTGTTGATGATGAGATTGAACTCCTCGATGGTTTGGTTGCCCAATCAGTAGTCGGTTTGCAGGCCACTCGTCAGGTAGCAATCGAGCGATGGCGAGTTGAACAACTCTCGCTAGTGCGCCAGGTCAGCGCCCAGGTAGCTGACGTTTTTAACCTGGAAGAACTCGCCCGCCGCGTAACGGACTTGATCTTTCACACCTTTAAATATTACTTTATATCTCTCTTTATCCTCGAACCAGACGAGGGAATCCTGCATATGCCAGCTTGTGCCGGTCTACCCGATGATGGCAAGCTGCCCATCGATTTGCAAGTTCGGTTAGGCGAAGGGATCGTCGGCGGTGCGGCGCAGACTGGCACAGAAATCGTGGCCAATGACGTAGGCAACGAGCCTCGTTATTGCTATCTAGATGCACTGCCCGAAACTCGGTCCGAGGTCGCTCTGCCACTCAAAACCAAAGGTCGCGTACTGGGCGTGCTCGACGTACAAAGCGACCAAACCAACGCTTTCGACGAAACAAATATGCTTGTTCTGCGTGCTTTGGCAGACAACGTTGCCATGGCAGTGGAACGCGCCCGACTCTATGGCGACCTTCGCCGTCGAGCCGATCAACTTTCGACCGTAGCCGACGTCAGCCGCGCCGTCGCCTCCATTCTGGATATAGACACTTTGTTCGACGAGGTGGTCAGGCTCATTCGGGAACAATTCGGCTACCCGTTCGTCTATTTGTTCACCGTAGCCCCCGGCCGCGGTCAAATCATCTATCGCGCGGGCACCGAACCTCAAGCGCCAGGTTACGAATCCCCAATTCAGCCGACCTGTGATCTGAATGACTCGGAAGGCATCGTTCCCTGGGTCGCATGCCACGGGAAAGCAGTGATCTGCAACGACATCGACACTGATCCCCGCTGTCACCCTTCCAAGCTACCGTCTGGCGATACCCGGGCCGAACTAGCCGTTCCCTTGATCTTTGGCAGCCAGGTGCTGGGCGTCCTCAATGTGCGGAGCGAGCAACAAGATGTCTTTGGCGACCAAGACCGCATCCTGTTCAAAGCTCTGGCAGACAGCGTGGCTACCGCGATCCGAAACGCCAACCTCTACCGCTCCGAGCGATGGCGTCGCCAGGTCGCTGACAGCCTGCGAGAAGTAGCCGGTCTGCTCTCCTCCGAGATGAGCCTCGACCAAGTGCTGGACGCTATCCTAGTCGAGTTGGAGCGCACCCTTCCCTGCGACGTAGTTGCCGTTTGGCTCTTGCGGAATGGAGACTTGTACCTATCTGCCGTTCACGGGTGCTCGGAGGAGGCGCGCGTAAACGTATCCTCGCCCGACACCGACTCTTGGCTTGGTCGGGCACTAAACGCCGAACAACCCATTGCGCGCACTTTCCAGTCGCCACCTGATCCACTGGGCGCTACCCTTGGATTTTCGCTTGAGCATTCCGCTGTCGCTGCCCCGTTGCGCGCTGCTGACCAACACCTAGGAGTCTTGACCTTGGCTCATCGTGCTCCGGGACGCTATGGGACCGAGGCGCGGATGATAACATCCGCTTTCGCCAGCTATGCGGCTGTCGCCATCGAAAACGCCCGACTTTACCAAGAGTCCCAGGAACTGGCCCGCATCTCGACGGTGATGCTCCAGGTAGCCGAGGCCACTCGGTCGCTAGCAACTCTCGACCAAGTGCTGCAAACCGTGTCCCATCTCGTGCCGACGTTGGTCGGCGTGGATCGCTGCGCCATCCTGCTGTGGGACAACGCCACAGTGGCCTTTACACCGGCTGCTGCTGCCGGGCTTACCCCGGTGCAGTGGGACGATTTCAAGCAATGGTCTGTCACACCGGGCGAAGAGCCAGTCTTTGATGACCTGCGCCAAAGCAAGGCCCCCATTTTTATTTATGACGTAACGACTGATTCCAGGCTATCGGATCTGATTGTCTGGGATCTCGGTTTCGAGTCGTTACTGTTACTACCTCTCCTTGCCCAAGACGAGGTCCTGGGCGCGATGCTGATTGACTATCAAAGCGATTGGTTCGAGTTCGAGACCACGGGAACGGGAATGGTCCACGACGAACGGTTGGTCATCATCCAAGGAATCGCTCTCCAGACAGCAGCCGCTGTCGAGAACACCAAACTACGAGAGGCACAACAGGAAGAAGCCTACGTGTCGGCAGCGTTACTACAAGTAGCACAGGCCGTAGCCAACTTGACGAATCTGGACGACGTGCTGAGCACCATCGTTCGCATCACACCCATCCTGGTAGGAGTAGAACGGTGCATCATCTTTTTGTGGGATGACGAGGAACTTTTCTTTCGCCCAGCGCAAGCGTATGGCATCCCCCGCGATGCACAAGCAACCCTTATGGCCCAACGCTACACGCCTGGCGAATTTCGCCTCCTCGACGACGTTCGCGAGCGTGATAGTCCGATGGTTTATTCTCCCGATAACGATGCAGGAAATCGTATCCCCGCTGACCTTGCTGATTTCTTGTCGCTTCCTACAGAAAATTTACAGGAGAATCCTCGCTCGTTACTGGCTGTACCGCTCTCGGTCAAGGGAGACATACTTGGTGCTATGATATTGGAAGAGGCCCACGTATCACACCGTTCTCGCGAAAGATGGCTGGAAATCATCAATGGGATCTCACATCAAGCAGCACTGGCCGTACAAAGCGATTTACTTCAGCAAGAAATGGCCGAACGCGAGCGGCTAGAACGCGAACTACAGCTCGCCCACGACATTCAGCAGACCTTTATGCCCGGTCAATGGCTCAATCTGCCAGGCTGGAATTTGGCCTTTACCTGGCGCGCGGCACGTCAGGTTGCGGGAGACTTTTACGACTTTTTCGAGTTACCCAATCAACAGCTAGGGCTCGTCATCGCAGACGTAGCCGACAAAGGGATGCCGGCCGCTCTCTTTATGGCCCTCACACGCGCCCTGGTGCGTGCAGCAGCGCTGGAGGAAACGTCGCCTGTGGCCGCTATGGCACGCGTCAACGACCTGTTGGTGCCCGATGCCCAATCCGGTATGTTTGTCACTGCCATTTATGCTGTCCTATCGTTAGAGACAGGCGAGTTGGTCTATGCCAATGCCGGGCACAATCTGCCATTGCTCTTGCGTTCTCACTCGCAAGAGTTGGAGCAACTCAAAAAAGGTGGAATGGCACTTGGTGTCTTGGAGGGTGTGCGGCTAAAAGAGCACGTCGTCTCTCTCGATCCTGGCGATAGTTTGATTTTTTACACCGATGGCATCACTGAGGCTTTTTCTGTAGAAAACCAGATCTATGGGGAAGAACGTTTACAAGCAACCATTCAAGCAACCAATGGTAGCTCGGCCCAAACTATGCTGGACGCCATCGACGATTCAGTAGATACATTCATCGGCGATGCGATCCCTTCTGATGATCGAACCATCATGATCCTCCATCGGCAATAAATCTACAAGCTAAAAATCTAGAAATCTCCAGTCTCCAATATAGCATCAACTACAAAATCAGCAAAAAGGTCATTCCCGAATTGGTTGTAATGACAACAACTGTCTGAATATATGATGTCCAATTCATCATCAAAAATATCTACCGCGCTATAAAAGTTCACCCCATTCTGCTCCAAGAGATCATCCTTGTCTAGTAAAATCGGATAACCTTTTTTTGCTTCTATGCCGTACGGGTGATTTTCTATAAAGGCTATTTTCGTCTCCTCTTTGCTAAAAACCTTGTTTGAGTAGTATTGATTGGGCTGAAGGAAATGAAAATATGGAATATCTCTACCCTGCAATGCTTGGTGCATTAGAATTGAAGAGGTAGCCCAGGTGAGAGCTATGCTTTCAAACAGATCTGAATCCTCCAATTGCCCCTGCACAGGATAAATATAAACTAGAGATTCTCTCGAGGCACTTGACTCTAGTTCATTGAAGACGAGTAATTCGTTTTGGTATCCACTGTAAAGAATTTTGTGAAATTGATCCAAGACAAAATACACTGAAGCAATATTTGTATCACTCATTCCCTGGGCAGTATCACTCAATTGCATTTTATATCGGCTAATCTTGGCCAATGACTCGAGTCTCTCGCTTGTCAAAGTCGTTTGATCAATCAAGTTTAATATTGACATAATATGATCAACGCTAGGCATTGAAGCATCTATGCCGTGTTTATTGTTCATACTGGACAAGGCCACTTCGTTGAATCCATCAATATTGATTACCATATCTAGTTCTTGTCCAATTGCAAGGTAATAGTTTAGTATTAATAATTGCTGAGGTTGCTTGTATCCGCCAGCGCAGAAAATCAGCACTATGATTTCTTTGTCCTCAAAGAAAGGGTGCCGCTTTAGATTTTCAATGAATCGCTCTTTCCCCTTATTGCCAAAGTGTAATGCAACGGAACCTCCAAAGACCCCAATAATATACTGGTTTTCGTTGTCCTTTATAAATGGATAATCATCCGCAAAGTAAAAGTTGTGATTGTTTCCAGAATTGTTGAAATATCCAAAAAAAGGATGGAACCTAGCCTTGGTCAGCACCCGAGTTTCAACGTCCTCATCTGACAGTACTTGTCTGTCACTGACGTAGAATAATTCACCATCCGTCAAAAAATACCATGCCAAAGAAACCAATTCAGCAAAAATAAAAAAGACGATTATACTAACAGCCACACCTACAAGCTTTTGTCTCATACTGCCACCTAAACCTAATTATCATTGCGCGATCCCTTAGAACAGCGTATAGATGAATGGCCCAATCCCTGATGAAGAGGCAAAAACCAACAACAAAGCAAAGGCAAGCAATACTACCACCATTGGAATAAGCCACCACGACTTGCGTTGCCAGAGAAAGACTAACAACTCGCCAACCACACCCAAATTCGATATCATACTACGAATAAACGTTTTCACTTGATTTTCCTCATTTTCTTACTATGTGTCCATCAATAAACAATGTGTCTATATCACTCTTGGCAAAAGTATCCAGTGCATTAGCCGGTGTGTTTACAATAGGATCACCGCGCAGATTAAAGCTGGTGTTGAGCAACACGGGTACTCCAGTAGCTTGACCAAACAATTCAACCGCACGATAGTAGAGTGGGTTCCATTCTCGACGTATTGTCTGCAATCGTCCTGAACCTCCCTCGTGGGTAACGGCCTGGATGTTCTCACCTTGCCCGCTTTCTGTACGATAGACTGCGAGCATGTAGCGCAAGGGGTAACATTGAGCTGGATCGCCCAAGCCGGTATAAAAGTTGGCGGCCTGCTCCTCTAGCACCACTGGTGCAAAGGGGCGAAAAGGTTCGCGAAACTTTATACGGGCGTTGACAATCGCTTTCATTTCCGCTCCGCGTGGATCAGCCAAAATCGAACGATTACCCAGCGCTCGTGGTCCCCACTCAAAGCGGTCTTGGAAAAGGCTAATCACCTTACCAGCCAACAAATCGTCTACCATCATCTGAGCCTGTTTCTCATGATCTTCCACTCGTTGGTATGATCGCCCCGTGTTTTCAATGGCATCTCGCACCTCATCGGGCGAGTAGCCTTGCCCCCAGTAGGCGTGCTCCATCACAAACTTGCGTGGCTGACCCAACAACACGTGATAGGCATACAGTGCGGCTCCCAGTGCCCCGCCAGAGTCACCCGCCGCTGGCTGGATGAAAACATCTTCAAAAGGTGTCTCACGTAGAATGCGACCATTGGCTACTGAATTCAACGCCACCCCGCCAGCCATACATAGCTTTTTCAGACCAGTACATTGGTGAGCGTAATGGGCCATCTTGAGCAAAGTTTCCTCAGTCACCTGTTGGATACTGGTAGCAATATCCGCGTAATACTGATTATGTTGAGCAGTGGTATCATTCCATTGAGGATGATCTCGCTTTGGATGAGTAGTCGGTGTGTAAAAGACAGATTCATGCACTCGTGGCTCGCCAAATAGTTTCACAAATCCCTTGTTAAAAGTATGTCTAGTGGAATGGTGAAAAGAAAAGTAATCCATATTCAGTCGGAATTCCCCTCCATCGCCTACATCAATCAGTTTGTAGACATCATCCACCCGGTTAGGTCGCCCATACGGTGCCATACCCATTACCTTGTACTCGCCATTGTTAACCCGAAAGCCCAAGAAAGCAGTAAAGGCAGAATATAGCAAACCCAGAGAATGAGGAAACTTGATCTCTTTCAAGATCTCGATTGAATTACTACGAGTCGTAGACTGCTCTTTTCCCTCCTGTCTTTCTGACCAGAAGGCTGTCCCTCGTCCCACTGTTGCTGTCGACCATTCTCCAACTCCATCTACTGTTAGAATGGCTGCATCTTTGTAGGGTGAGCAAAAGAAAGCACTAGCTGCATGACTCGCATGGTGTTCTACAAATAGCAGCTTTTCGTCAGGAATATCCAGTTTGGTCAAGATACGACCTTTGACCCACAGCTTTTCGTTGAACCAGGCAATCATAGACTCGCGAAATACTCCCCATGACTGAGGAAAAGTCTGCAATGTGGTCATCAGGATACGCTCAAATTTGAGCAGCGGTTTTTCGTAAAAGACCACGTAATCCAAGTCTTGCTTGTCAATTCCCGCCTGACGTAGGCAAAAATCAATCGCATGGTCGGGGAAGCCACTATCATGCTTCTTACGAGTAAAGCGCTCTTCCGCAGCAGCAGCCACCAACATACCATCGCGCAATAAGGCAGCGGCCGAATCGTGATAGTAGCACGAGATACCTAAAATATACATCAGGAAAGCCTCCGCGCATCATCAAGGGTCAAATCGTGAGTGACATATTCCAACCATTGAGGGCTATGTTTATGTTTGATCGCCAGTTTGTCACCAAATAGCCGCACTCCCAAACCGAAAGGCACAAAAATTGAAAAATAGAAAACTGTCAAGATAATTCGAGCAATCCAGTCCCCTATGATTTGTCCGATACGTTTCCACGCAAGCCAGATTTGACCAAGTTTCATCAACAATTGCCTCCTCAATCTAAAACAAACAACTCTATCTTGGAATTTCTGATAAATTGCTCGAGCTTTGAGTCATTCTACAAAGATCTCCACCCGTTCATTCGCCTCTTCGTCCAGCACATCCATAATTCTGCCTTTTGCACCAGCCTGGATCGCCTCGGCGAATTCGTCCACTTGAATCTCATCTCGTGCGAAACGTGCCCCCATATTGACGCCTACGTTGACCAAGTTCCACGGCATACGCATATTTACCTTTTCCTGCCCCGTTTCCAGATCTGTCACCCGGATGCGAAACAATCGAGGAGCCCTGCTCCTGCTTTCCGACAAAGGTTTTTCCTTCGGGCGATCCTTTTCTTTTAGGGCCTCCAACAGCCGAGCACCCTCATCGGCAGTGATCTGTCCATTCTGAATCATCTTGAGAACTTCTAGCCGTTCCTCTGCTGCCGTCATTTTACCCTCCACACAACAGCGGTCACCCAAACGGCAACCGCTTTTGTACATAGTACCCCTGGTGCGATTCGAACGCACGACCTTGAACTTAGGAGGTTCCTGCTCTATCCAATCTGAGCTACAGGGGCACAACTTGATTTCGATTATAACACGCTCATAACGGCACGACAAGTCACATAGCTCTAACCGTAGACAGGTCTTTGCCTCACGTACATTAATCGCTTTCGCGTCGCAAAATGCCAACCACCCGACTCAGCCCCAGGATAGCAAGCAATCCCAACAACAACACTGTGCCAAAACCAAACTCGACCTCGATTCCCAATGCAACCATGCCAAACAACAAACTCAACCCATTGACAATCAGCAAGCGTTCAAGATGACGACGCTCCAAGTTGTGTGTCTCTTCCACACAGTCCTGCCCTACCCTGCTCAACCGCTGGACAAAGTGATCCAGGTCCCAGGCAGAGAGTGCCGCCACCATGCCGAGCAGCATCCAGCCATCTTGTACATTCAACCGCAGTCCGATGGACGCCGCGATCAGAAAGAGCACTAGCATCGGTGAGGCCATCCAACCCCAGTCATGTCGTTGCCCGATCAACCAGAGAAACCCATGGACTGTAACCAACGCGGCTCCGATCCAAAAACCGGACAATCCGTAGCCCAGCGCCAACACACCCGTGGCGAGAATTGTACTAGAGAACAAAAGTTTCGTGGTCATTAGCCTGAATCCGCATACCAACAATCACAGACCTACTCCAACAGCTCGAAACCAGTGCGGCATCCGGCTGAGAGAGGCGTGAATTGCCTGATCAAATGGCTTGTGTATCTGCCAATCCACGACCTGGATGCTGGCCTGTCTCAGCTTGCGAAGCAACAATGTCCGCTCCAGGCGAGCAATCCGAACCGCCAAATCCACAGATGGATGTGATTCCAATGAGACAGCTTCAAAGGCAACCGGGTTGGGACTGATCACCAAAAGTTGATACCCCCGCGCCCGCAGCCGAATGAGCATTGGCACATCTTCCCTGCAAAGTGAACTAATCAAGACAAGTTGTGACTTGGCAGGAAAAAAGCGTGCCGGAAGATGGTTCAGTTTATCAAAGACGAGACTCTCGCCCATTCTGGCCCGAGCCAACGAACGCAAAATCCGCTCCTGTTGAATTCGACCATAGCCAGGAAAGGTCCAATCCAGAAAACCACCATAAGTGAGCATCCCAACGCGATTACCATCACTCAAAAATGCCTCTGCCAGCGCGGCCGTGGCACACACTGCGTGCTCAAAAATGGCATCCCCTCCCACCCAAAGGTCGTGCCGCTGGCGGGCGTCCAGGATCAGCCCAACGTCCGCAATACGCTCTTGCTCAAACTCGGTGGTAAAGAGGGCACGAGGATGACGGGCACTCATTCGCCAGTTGATCCAGCGCAAAGAATCACCAGGCTGATATTCTCTCACACCAAAGAAATCTATGCCAGAGCCACCTCGCCGGGCCGGAAGCGGGCCGATGGTGCCACGGGTCCGCAACGGACGGATCGCCACCCGTCGCAGCTTGAGAACCAATGGCAACACGACGAGTCGGCCTGGAGCCGGAAGCGTCACTTGCCGCCGAAAAATACCCAGAAAATCGCTTGCCGTCACTTGGACGTCTTGAAAGTAAAAGACACCTCGGCTCCCTGTTACGGTGTACTCTAGGTCAAACGTCTCACCAGGCACGAGTGAGGTGAGTATGTGCGGCTCCCCATCCACCAGCTCGAGCATCCGCATAGCATAGCCCACTTCAAAGGCAGGCAGTGGGTCACGGATCAAAACCTCTTCCAACCGCGCACCCACATTGACAATCGAAAGCTTGACAACGACGGGCATATCCTGGGAAACACGGCTCGCACTAAGGGTTCGGGTGATTTTCAATCTTGGGCGCTCTGGCCCATAAAAAAGTGATGCTCCCAAATAGATCACCAAAGGTATCGCCAAAGCGATCAGTTTACCGTTCAGTGTCGTCAATCCCCAGAGAAGCAGTCCGTAGATCAAACAGCCCAGCAGCAAGAGTCTTTTCATCGTTGTCCCATCATCAGATCACTGTTCAGACGTCCTCGATAACGGGGACAGGGACCGATTTGACGATACTGGTAATCACATCCTTGGCCGCGCCCCGCTTCATCCACAGATCAGGTTCCAGGATCAGCCGATGGACAAGAGATGACTCAGCAAACCGTTTGACATCATCAGGGAGCACATAGTCACGCCCTTGCATAGCGGCCCATGATCGAGACAGCTTGAGCAATGCCAGTGACCCCCGCGGGCTGGCTCCTACAACTACTTCCCTGCGCTGGCGTGTCCGTTCTGTCAAAGAAACAATGTATCGCTCAATGTCCGCATCCACATATACCCCTTCCACAGCCTGACGTATCATTACTAGTTCCTCCGCGCTCGTCACTTGCCCCAGGTCAAACTCGTCGCGCTTTCGCTCTCGTCGCCGCCTTAGAATCTCTTGCTCTTCCTCTGGCGTAGGATAACCGACCGAAAGCTTGACGATGAACCGGTCGAGTTGGGCCTCCGGTAAGGGAAAAGTGCCTTCATATTCGATGGGGTTCTGGGTGGCAATCACGATAAAAGGCTCTGGCAGCGGCAACGTCTCACCTTCCAATGTCACCTGAACCTCTTGCATCGCTTCTAGAAGCGCGGACTGGGTTTTGGGCGAGGCGCGGTTGATCTCGTCGGCCAGAACAATGTTGGCAAAAAGCGGACCTCGTCGCAGTTCAAATTGACTCTTGGCACGATCATAGATGTAGCCGCCGGTAATGTCGCCAGGGAGCAAGTCTGGAGTAAATTGGATGCGCTTGAACGTCAGGCCAAGGGCCGTAGCAAAGCTCTTGGCAATGAGCGTCTTGGCCAGTCCAGGATAGTCTTCCAACAACACGTGACCACCAGTCGTGAGAACAGCGGCCATAATATTCTCCAACAGCGATCTCTTGCCGACGATGGCTCGTTCAACCTCGCCAATCACGCGGTCGGTCAAATCAGATACTTGAGCAATTTTGATGGTCATATTGAATCTCCTATCTCGGTCGAGTAATGAATTGCCCGGCTGAGACACAAAACGCGATGAATCGCAGTAGCTGTCTACACGTTTTTGACGTGTTTTCCATACCAAGCCGCGAGTTCATTCGGGGATGAACTAAACTTTAATCGACAGTTGATCCTCTAGAAATTGAACGACGCTCTCCAAATCCAGATCCGGCGGAGGAACTTGTATACCTGGTCGCAAACGATACCAAAGCCGTGAAAAGATTCCGCGAGACTTTGAGAATGTAGGAGTCAATCCAGCCTGAAGACAAGTGCCAACCTCCAATGATGTGTCCAGTTCGCCAGTTTTCAGATACCGCTTGACCTGCTCAATATCAAGACGCTCGTGGTATGCCAGTGTCTCCAAGATCAATTTTCTGAGGCGCTGTGCGATGTACCATCTGGAATAGTCGCCGCGCTCCATCAAGTAGATTCGCTGCGCCCAAACGTGTACCCGTCCTGGATTCTCCGAATTCATTCGAGGCACTCTCTGCGCTGGTTTTTTGCGCCGAATCATGCTTGTCACGGCGAGAGACAGAACGATCATCAAAAGAATAGCCCACAAGAACACCTGAGGGATGGCATTGAACACGAGGCTCCCAAACCAAAGCACATACAAAAGTGGAATCAAAATTGACTCACGTACAATATCCCTGAGAGCCAATGTCAGAGGAATTGCCAAGAGCAATATGATTCCAAAAAGTAGCAAACGACCTTTCGTTCTCGTGTCAATTTCACTCATAGCGGACTCCTGCAGGCATCAACGATCTCGTTGAGGCACGCAATGGCCTGGCTTTCTTCATCCTCACCAACGTTTCTGGCTCCATAACGAACATCTTCAAAAAGCTGTGTGAGACGCCGAACATGCTCACCCGCAAGCCCGACTTTCTCCAACTGACTGGCAAACTCTCTCGGTGTCATATCCATCTGTCGCTTGACGCCTCGCTGCTCATCCAAGGTCTGAACCATTTCTGAGTAACAACGCATCACAGTGTTTCTCAAGTCACTCCCAGTCCGTAACGATTCGAGCGCATCTCGTGCTTGTTGGGCCAAACGTTCCAAGGGGTCCCGTCTGGGCGGACGACGCCCCATGTGCCAAACCAACCAAGCAATACCCATAAACAGACCGACTAGGAGTATAGAGAAAACAAGTGTCGCCACAAAGATGAGCCACGGAGGTGGCGTGTTCACATAATCAGCAACGGACACCGAGGCAACTGCCGACCCTGGAGGCGTCAAGTTCACTTTTCCGCCCAGGTCAAAAATATCCGGTCGCAGCCGTGTAAATACCAGATAAAAAGTATAAATCCACAAAAGCGAGACAAGCGCTCTGAATATCCGCTTTCTAAAAGTTGGGGAAACGATGAAATAAAAAATGAGAACGGGCAAAAGCAGCCAAGAGAAAGCGAAAACTCCTCTAATCAACAACATAAAGGGATCCTCTCCCGGCAACAGGATAGATTCTTCTGTTTCACGCTGCAATCTTCTCTCCAGAAAAAAAGGCTGCCCGGGAAGGAGTTGGAGATCAGAAAGACCGGCAGATAAAAGAACCATCGCCATAACCACAACACTCGAGAGTAAAAGAATCCAAAATCTCTTGTGCTTTATCATCACATCACGATTATAAGCCAGGTTGGATTTACGGTCAACTTGACATGTCCGACACTATACCTATAATAGCCACCCTTACACAATCACTCCACCAAATCAATACGAACAAATTTTCTAAATTCTGCCATTTTCCTGAACAAATATGACGCATACTGACAAGTATCAATGGTATACTTGGCAGCGGAAAGTAAACTTGCAATCACTTGCTCAATCGTATCGAAAGGTGTAACTTATGTACCATAATCAAATCCTCATCCGTGGAGCCAAGGAACACAATTTAAAGAACGTTAACGTGACGCTGCCCCGCTTCAAGCTGGTAGTGATCACTGGTGTCTCGGGTAGCGGCAAGTCATCGTTGGCTTTTGACACTTTGTACGCCGAGGGCCAGCGTCGTTATGTCGAGTCACTCTCGGCGTATGCCAGGCAGTTCATCGGCCAGATGGAAAAACCAAAAGTAGACTTTATCGGGGGTCTCAGCCCAGCCATCGCCATCGAGCAGAAAGCGGTGAGCAGAAACCCACGCTCGACGGTAGCGACGGTGACCGAGATTTACGACTATTTGCGGGTGCTCTTTGCCCGCATCGGCACACCCCACTGCCCAGAATGTGGACGCAAAGTATATGCCCAATCAGCGCAAGAGATCGTGGAGCAGGTTGCGACACTGCCTGCTGGTGAGCGTTTCCAAGTGTTGGCCCCGTTGGCCCGCAACCGTAAGGGTGCATTCCAAGATGCATTCGCTCAAGCCCGCGCCGACGGTTTTTCTCGCGTGCGAGTAGATGGCGAGGTTCGGAACCTAGACGAAAAAATTCAACTGGACAAAAAGAAAAAACACAACATCGAGTTGGTAGTCGATCGATTGGTCGCTCCTGCTGAAAATGGGAACGGCAGGAAGCGTGATGAGTTTGTCACCCGCCTCACCGACTCGGTCGAAACCGCTTTGCGAGCAGGAGAAGGTCTGATCGTCATTGACCGGGGCAACGATAGCGAGTGGATACTTTCGGAACAAAACGCTTGCCCCGAGTGCAGGATGAGTTTTCCCGAACTAACGCCCGCAATGTTCAGCTTTAACTCGCCGATGGGCATGTGCCCCGAATGCAATGGCCTAGGCACTGCGATCAAGTTTGATCCAGAACTATTCTACGACTCGGACAAAACGATGCACGAAGGAGGAATGCGCGTCTGGGGCACGTTGAGTAAGAAGAAAAAAAGCGGCACATACCAAGCAGCCAAGCAAATTGTAGAACAATTTGAGCATGATCTGGATACACCCTGGAAGGAACTGTCAGAACAATGCCGAAACGCAATTCTCTATGGTGGTGCCAAAATCATATGGCGATGGTCGAGCGAGCGCGGTCAAGGGCAACACGAGGGTATGAGCGAAGGCGTCGTTAATATGATCCGCCGTCGCTATAACCAGACCAAGTCCGAGTATACGCGTCGCTGGTACGCCACATTTATGGGGCAGCAGCAATGCACCGCATGTCACGGTCAGCGATTGCGTCCTGAGAGCGCAGCGGTGACCCTCGGCAACCAAACGATCAATCAAGTGACAGCGATGAGCATCGGAGAATCGCTCCAGTGGATCGAGAGGTTGTTGCCACAAATGTCGCCGGAGCAAATGGAAATCGGCGAAGAAGTTCTAAAAGAGATCCGCGAACGACTCAATTTCCTTATGAACGTGGGGCTGCATTATCTGACATTGGACCGTCCCGCCCCCACCCTCTCCGGCGGTGAAGGACAGCGCATCCGACTGGCCAGCCAGATCGGTTGCGGATTGGTAGGCGTGCTCTACGTTTTGGACGAACCCAGCATCGGACTGCACTCCCGCGACAACCGTCGCTTGCTCGACACCCTGGAACGGCTACGTGATATGGGTAACACGGTCCTCGTTGTCGAGCACGATGAGGAAACAATGCGCACCGCCGACTGGCTCGTGGACCTGGGGCCGGGAGCAGGCATTAACGGCGGATGGGTGGTAGCAGAGGGTACGCCACAGGAGATCATTGACAACCCAGACTCGCTGACCGGGCGCTACATGTGCGGCAATCTAAAAGTGAGTTCCCCCAACGGGAAACGACGGCCGATCAATGGCAAGTGGCTTACGGTCGTCGGCGCGCGGCAGAATAATCTCAAAAACCTCCAAGTGCGCTTTCCACTAGGGTTATTCACCTGCGTCACTGGTGTCTCGGGCAGTGGCAAGTCGTCACTGGTGGCACAGACACTCCACCCGGCGCTGGCCCGCGTGTTACACAACGCAGAGCGCAAGCCCGGCATACACGACCGTGTTGAGGGACTGGATCACGTAGACAAGATCATCAACATCACCCAGGACCCCATCGGACGCACACCCCGCTCCAACCCGGCCACCTACGTCAAAGTGATGACGCTTATCCGCGATTTGTTTGCTATGACGCCCGAGGCCAAAACGCGTGGTTATGAAAAGGGACGGTTCAGTTTTAACGTCAAGGGGGGACGCTGTGAGGCGTGCAAGGGCCATGGCAAGAAAAAGGTCGAGATGCATTTTTTGCCCGACGTATGGGTAACGTGCACGGTGTGCAAAGGGACACGCTTTAACCGAGAGACGTTGCAAATTCGCTACAAGGGAAAAAACATCGCCGACATACTGGATATGGACGTAGAGGAAGCGCTCGATTTTTTTGGCAACGTGCCCAAGGTCAAGCGCGTTCTGCAGACGCTGACCGACGTGGGGTTGAGTTACATCAAGCTGGGACAAAGTGCCACCACGCTCTCCGGCGGTGAAGCACAGCGGGTCAAGCTAGCCAGGGAATTAGCCCGCGTCTCTACCGGCGATACGGTCTACATCCTAGATGAACCAACCACCGGCCTCCACTTTGCCGATATTCAAAAGCTGCTGGACGTCCTCCACCGGCTGACCGACGCAGGCAACACCGTCATCGTCATCGAACATAACCTGGACGTGATCAAGACGGCAGATTGGCTCGTGGATCTGGGGCCGGAAGGCGGTGACGAGGGCGGGCACATCGTCGCTCAAGGAACACCGGAAGAGGTGGCAGAGGTGGCGGATAGCTACACGGGTCAGTTCCTACGAACTATACTGCACGGATGAGTACGTCAAGATGGGAAACGTGATTGAATTTGCCAAGGCTGCACTCAATGACGCCCAAATTCTGGCCCTGATCTCAAAGCGAGCCTTTGAGAACGACGTGCTCTACGGCGCCCCAGGGCCAGGCGGACCTCCCGGTTACGATTCTGATCTGTGGCAAATCAGGATGATAACAGCGGGCAAGTATTACAAGATTCTGTTTGATGATCAGATCATTGGAGGATTCATCATCCGCATTATGGGATACCAGTACAACGAATTGTCCAGAATCTTTGTCAATCCCAACTTTCAGAACCGAGGGATAGGGACCCAGGCATTCGAGTTTATGTGGGCCGAGTTTCCCGAGATCAAGAGATGGACTTTGGGCACCCCTGCCTGGAACCACCGCACCCGTCATTTCTACGAAAAGGTGGGATTTGTGGAAACAGGAAAAGACGGATATGGCGGGATTTTCTTTGAGAAGAAACTCGCCGGGTCAAAGACATAAAAACCTAAACAAAGGATAATGACAATGAATAACACGATCACAAACGAAATGCAAGACTTTTACTCTTCTCACAGTTGTATTACTGATCCAGGCAAGCATGGTATTCTTTTAGATGGGTTGACCTCTGATTTACCCAAACTTGTCAAAATAGTACAGGGCATAATCCTTCATGTGAACTTGGTAGAAAAATATGACGTGCATCCGCCTAAAGAACGAAAGCAAGAAGCCAATCTGCGCTTTGTCTCCAAACAGCTTGAACAGATCAAAAAACTTGGCACAACAGCCTTGAATATATCACGGCCACTTGAAAGTCGTTTACTGGGCACATGCCGTGATTTTTCGGTGTTCTTGTGTGCTTTACTTCGACATCAAGGGATTCCAGCACGAGCCCGTTGTGGATTTGCAACCTATTTTACGCCGGATACATTTGAAGATCATTGGGTTTGTGAATACTGGAAAATAGATGAACAGCGATGGGTTATGGTCGATGCTCAAGTGGACGAGTTTCAGCGCCAAACTTTTGAGATTGATCTCGATCCATTGGATGTACCTGCAAATCAGTTTCTTACAGGAGGAAAAGCTTGGCAAATGTGTCGCATAGAGCAGGCTGACCCCGAAAAATTTGGGATATTTGATATGCACGGTTTGTGGTTTATCAGGGGCAATGTCGTTCGTGACTTGGCTTCACTCAATAAAATGGCACTTTTGCCGTGGGATTGCTGGGGCTTGATCATGGGCGACGATGATGATCTTTCTGATAATGATTTTGTATTACTAGACCAGGTTGCTTCTTTGACACTCGATAATTTATCATTTTCTGATTTACGCTCAATATACAAGGCAAATAAAAGCTTATCTGTGCCTCCCGTTATCAATAGTGTTATCAAGGATGGATTTCACAAAGTTGATCTCGCAGAGCATTGTGCATCTATTTCTCTGTAAATCTGCCTTTACGAAAAGTTAGGAACCAATCACACAAATCAGGAGGAAAGAAATGAACACAGTTGAACTACTTCAATATTCACTAGGCAACGCCCTGGGCATCTTGGGTCAGGTCACTGCCGACTTGACGCAGGAACAAGCTGACTGGACGCCTCCCGGCATTGCCAACCCTATCGGCGGCCTTTACTGGCACACGCTTACAGGCATAGATATGGTCGTGCACAGGTGGGGTTTGGGAAAAGATCCCATCTTTCAGACAGAGGGATGGCAGAAAAAAGTGGTCGTCAGTTCGGCACTAGACCAAAGAAAAGATCACCCGCCAGAAATGCGCGAAACCCGTGTGGACCTATCGGCGCTCCACGAATACGGAAAGGTCATTGCTGAGGTTGTACAGAGTTGGTTGGTTTCGCTTTCGTCAGAGGACCTGGAACGCCAGATCAAGACTCCCGTTGGTGAACTCTCTCTGGCGCAAATGATCGAGACCTTTGTCATCTGGCACATTAACGCCCACTGCGGCGAAATCTCGGCGATAAAGGGCTGCCAGGGCGCTAAAGGGTATCTCTTTTAGCGATCAGATGGTGACCGAAAACAAGAGACAATCTGTAAAAGTGGGGAGGCACAGATGAATGAACCATTAAAAAATATGTACAACCAGCAATACGTCTCTGACCTGGCCACTGCGATTCAGCGTGAATACCCAGATTTTGATACGGAGGCGTTTTCGGCACACATCATCAACGACGACTGGGAAGGCCGCGAACTCAAGCAGCGGATGCGCCACATCACCACCGTCCTGCACGACTTTTTACCCGCCGAATATCGCCCCACCCTCGACATCCTGCGCAAAGCATCCACCTCGCTGGGTGACTATGGCTTTCAAAATATGGTCTTTTCGGACTATGTCGCGGTTTACGGTCTGGACGATTGGGAGGCGTCGGTCTTGGCATTGGAACAGTTCACCCAACAAGTGTCCGCCGAATTTGCCGTGCGCCCTTTTATCGTGCAGGGCCGGGACCGTATGATGGCCCAGATGCTCCAGTGGGCGCATCACAAGGACGAGCGTGTACGTCGGCTCGCCACGGAGGGCTGCCGACCACGTCTCCCCTGGGGAATCGCTCTGCACGCCCTGAAATCTGATCCATCGCCCATTCTGCCGATTCTCGAACAACTCAAGCACGACGAGTCGGAATCGGTGCGGCGCAGCGTCGCCAACAACCTCAACGACATTTCAAAGGATAACCCCGATGTGGTGATCGACGTGTTGCGGCGTTGGCAGGCAGTTGACACGAAAGAAATTCATCGGATCACGAGCCACGCGCTGCGCACACTGCTCAAGTCGGGCCACCCCAATGCACTGGAATTACTCGGCTATTCCCCTGACCCGGCGATCGTTGTGCAGAATCTGACCGTTGAGCCACAAACAGTCCCGATGGGTGGTAGTGTGAATTTTTCGTTTGATGTCGAGTCACTGAGCGACGCCCCGCAGAATCTGATGATCGACTTTGTGGTATACCTGATGCGGGCCAATGGCAAACACACGCCCAAGGTATTCAAGCTCAGCAAGAGGACTATCCAACCCAGCAAGGTTCTGCATATTGCCAAAGAGTTCAGTTTTGCGCCTGTGACGACGCGCAAGTACTATCCTGGTGAACACGCCATCGAACCAAAGATCAATGGCAAGGTGTTTGAGCGAGCAAGATTTGTATTGAGCCAGCAGGAAGCGTGATATTGTAGGAGGAGAGTGAACCATCATGATGGAAAAAGATGTTTCAAACAGACCAGCACTCAACGACCAGATATCACTGCTTGACTTTCGGGCATTCTATTGGCTCAAGAGCGAGTTGATAGCATTTTGCCAAAGGCATGGCTTGCCGACAACCGGCTCAAAAACATCACTTGCCGAGCGAATCGTAGTGTTCCTGTCTACAGGCGAGATGCGCCGTCCTAGAATCGAGCGGCGGGCGTGGGCCAAAATGCCTGACAGATTCAGCCATGATACGGTGGTCGGCCCCAACTGGCGGTGTAGCCAAGAACTACGGGCGTTTTTTGTCGCCGAAATCGGGCCACAGTTCCATTTCAACGGCGTGATGCGTGATTTCATCAAAAAAGATGGCGTGGGCAAGACCTTGCAGGACGCCATTGATGCGTGGCATCAGGAAAAACGACGACCACGCGCCAAAACAGAGATCGCGCCCCAATTCGAGTACAATCGCCACGTGCGCGAGTTTTTCAAACAAAATCCAGGCAAAACCTTGCATGACGCCATCTCAGCCTGGAACGAAAAGAAAGCAAAACGAAAGGGAGATAAACAAGAATGATGGATAGCCAATCTTTGTCATGTGATAATCACAAAGATAGAATTTTATTTCAGGATCCCTTAAATGGAAAAACTGTCTCTGGTTGGAAAGTGTCACCAACAAATTTCGTTGACCATCCCATACATGGCAAAGTCTGCCAAATTGAAGCAAAACCGTTTGTTGAGAATCCTCCCTGGGTTGGAGACGAAACATGGCATAACCATCGCGTCGAAATCGAAATTCTACCATCAGGTGGACATTGGGTAGGATTGGATTGTCATGTGCAAGATGACGGCTCAAAAGGTTTCAATATTCAAGTTTTCACCTATGATTCAACCAAAAAAGTAACGCTCGAAGCAGCAGAATTTATGGATGGCGCAGACAATGTCATTGCTTGGAAACTATGGCCCGTTTCTCAAAAAATCCGCTGGTGAAAAAAGATGAATGGATTAAATTTCGCATTGATGTAGGTGAAACTGTTATCAATGTCTATATGGCTGATTATACTGAACCCGTCTTTACTGCATACGATAAACCCTATTCAAGTGGGGGTATCCGTCTCTTTTCCTTCTCGGAGGGAAAAGCTTATCTGCGCAACCTGTGCGTGACTCGGCTCGCCCAAGATGATGTAAAACCAATTTTAGCAGACATATGGCAGAATGTTCGCAATCTCGATATCATCCGAAAATGGCAAATTACTCCTCCACAACCTTCTGAATTCAGATCGGAAAATATCCCAGAGGAAATATATTCTCCAACAACGCAATGGATTACGGCTGAAACAGATGCTCGTGGTGTAATGAACGTGGGTGCCCTTTTCCCCAACCAGAATACAAAAGGAACAGTATTCGCAAAAACAATCGTCAAATCAGACAGGAAAAAAGTACAGAAAGCATGGGTCACCTATACGGATCGGTGCTCTGTTTGGTGTAATGAAAAACACGTGTTCCAAGGTCCCAAGAGAGGATGGAATGACCCAGAATCCAATCATGATTGCCGCTTAAAACCAGATCACTTTGAAATTGAACTCGAGCTTGAAAAAGGGGAAAATATAATTTTACTATGTTCAAAAGTGACAGAAAATTGGGGCTGGGGTTTTTGGATGAGAGTTGAGAGTGCGGGTCAAACCAGATAGTGATTACCAAGATTGAAGAGAAGGAGAGATAAAATGGATCACGTTGTCTACCTGGACGCCAAAGCCAAGGAAATAGAAAACCTAGTCGCGGGGCAAAAAACAATGATCATTCGCGGCGCTGCTGGCCGCAAGCTGCCCTATGGCCGCGTAAACGACGGAGATATGCTCTACTTTATCAACAACAACGCCGAGGGATTGGTTAAAGCAAAGGCCAAGGTAAAGAGCGTCTTTAACTCGGAAAAGATGTCCAAGGAGGAATCGACCGAATTGGTCACAAGCCACCAGAACGAGTTACAATTGACGGACAAGCAATTCAAGAGATGGGCGGGCAAACGATACATCGTGCTGATCCAAGTCGAACAAGTCGAAGAGCTGGCACCATTTCCCATCGACAAAAGCGATTATGGCAATATGGACGATTGGCTACCCGCCGGTGACATTGAGAGTGTAAAACTCTGACGACAAAATCACGCGAATACGAGGGAGGAACTCGATATGACAAAGATGATCGGTTATTGTGGCTATAATTGCCACTCGTGTGCAGCACGGTCGGATGACCCTGCCGTTAGACAGAAACTGGTGGACGGTTGGAGAAAGATCTTTGGGCACGAGAACTATACCGCCGAGAACGTCAAATGCGACGGTTGCCCCAGCGATGGCAAGACCGCAGACCAATCGTGCCAGGCTAGACCATGTGTAAGACAAAAGGGCATCAGGGGCTGCCCCTATTGTGACGAATTTCCCTGTAACAAGATGAAACCTCTGATGGGAAGCCGCGACGGTATGCTGATATGGAGCTATCCACGCACGGCTTTGGTGACCGAAGAAGAATACAACCTGTGTATGAAACAATTCGACAGTATGCCTAATTTGCTCGAAATGCTCGTTGATGCTGGCAAGCTGCCCGAGTGGGTAGCAAATCATTCTAAAACTGACAAGGGGAAAATCTAATGAACAAGATCATTGCTTATTGTGGATTGGTATGCACCGACTGCCCAGCCTACATCGCCACTCAGGCGGATGACCAGGCCGCGTTGGAGGAAACAGTCACACGCTGGCGCGAGGAATTCAGTGCGCCCGATATGACCGTTGCAGACATAGTTTGCGACGGTTGTTTGACAGATGCTGGCCGCAAAGGCGTCCACTGCGGCGAGTGTAAAATCCGCGCCTGCGGTGTGGAACGGGGTGTCGTCAACTGCGCCCATTGCACCGAGTATGCGTGTGAGAAACTAGAAAACTTTTTCGGCTTTGCGCCAGACGCACGGACGGTACTAGACGGGATCCGACAGTCACTGTAAGGAGAGGGACGCAAATGGAACATTTTTCACTAGAACAACTCGACACGTTCATCGTTCAGGCCAAAACCGTGACTTATGTCGGCAGTGGAGCTAAAAGTCTCTCTTACAGACCAGGTTCACACGATCTCCAGTTTCACAAAGGCGCTTTTTCCTACCTGGACAGCTACTTTGGCGGCACGGACTTTATTGGCCAAGAGGTCGTCTACTATGAAGGCAAGCCGGTCTGGGTGATGAACTATTACGGCCACATCCTTGACCCCTCACGAATAACGGCTGCAAAAGCCGGACAGATCATCAAGGAGAGCTTGTCGAAACTGTACGAGGAAGGTCGCTTTCTAGGCGGCTTTGAGCACTCGATGGGAAACAGCACATACGTCGACACCAACGAAGGAGACTTGAACTCGTTCACAGGAAAAGAATGGATCGTTCGCGACAACACCGAGGTATACGAACTCGTATATCACGGTGGATTAGTAAAAGAGTGACACAGATCTGTACACCAGTATCGTCGGGCGAGTAGACAACTCGCCCGACGATCTTTTATTTTATTGAGAATAACTTTTATCTGATTTGCACAGGATTAGTGACCGGGTTATAATCCCATCAACCGCTCGCCCCCCAAGTTAATGAGTGGTTTCTTGCAAGAGAAACAGTCTATGAACAGCATTGTTATCGATCAAGCCTACCAATTATTTCCTGTCCCTGTCAGGAATTTCTTCATGTCCGCTTTCCTGGTATTTGCAAGACCCAAAATGCGATCTCATTTTTCCCAGTTCATTTCCCCTGGCGACCTCGTCTTTGACATCGGTGCCAACAGAGGAGACCTAACCCACATCTTTTCAAGTTTGTGTGCTCAGGTTGTCTGTATTGACCCACAACCTCATTGCCTCGAGCTATTGCGAAAAAGATTTGCCTCTACTCCAAATAACACGATTGTTGGCAAAGGACTTGGTGACAAAGAAGGAAAATTGCCTTTTTACGTTTCCTCGCGTTCTCATAGCACGTGTACTTTTTCGACCAAGATGCAAATAAAAGGACGGTACACCCACAAAGTTTGGGACGAGGTTATTGACGTCCCGGTGACCACCCTCGATGCACTGCTCGAAACTTTTGGAACCCCGGTATTCTGCAAGATAGATGTAGAGGGTTTTGAACTAAATGTCATTCAAGGGCTGCACTCTTCCAAGATTCCTGTTTTGTCCTATGAATTTACGCGCGAGTTTCTGGATGATGCCGAAAAATGTGCACAGCATTTAGATTCCCTGGGACGAGCCAGGTTCAACTATTCTCTCTATTTTAACTATTCCCTTCAGAACGATCAGTGGCTTGATCGCAATCAATTATACCTTGAATTAAAGCGTCACCGCAGCAAACACCTCTGTGGTGATATTTACATGCGTTTCTAGCTGTTACAAGCACGACTTTTTCAGGAATCAATCAATGAAAGAACAAAAAGTTGTCGAACGAACACAAGGGCGACCAGCAACCGTACAATCACAGAGTACAGACCTGACGGCCTTGGGCGTAACGCCCGGTATGGTACTGTTGGTCCATTCTTCCCTCAGTTCACTGGGCTGGGTTTGTGTCGGTCCTGTGGCCGTCATTTTGGCACTTGAAGATGCGTTGGGGCCCAACCCACAGGGAACGTTAGTGATGCCCACTCACACTGGCGATCTTTCGGACCCAGCAGACTGGCAGAACCCACCGGTACCAGAAGCATGGTGGGACACGATCCGCAAAACAATGCCGCCTTACGACCCTGACCTAACGCCAACGCGCGGGGTAGGCGTCATACCGGAGACATTTCGGAAACAAAAAGGAGCGCTGCGAAGCGATCACCCGCAATATTCCTTTGCCGCGTGGGGGGAAAAGGCCGCGCAGATCGTCGAGGACCACTCGCTGAACTTTGGGCTAGGTGAAAAATCGCCGCTGGCGCGAATTTATGACTTGGAGGGATGGGTGCTGCTGCTGGGAGTCGGCCACGAGAGCAACACGTCGATTCACCTGGCTGAATATCGCGCATCATACGCCAAACGACGTGTAGTAGAAAGTGGCGCGCCGATCACAGTCGATGGACGGCGAGAATGGGCCACGATACAAGACGTCAACATAGACGAGTCTGATTTCGAGGCGATAGGCGACAGCTTTGAGCGCGCGACGGAATACGTGCGTCGTGGGAAAGTGGCGGGGGCCGAGGCGCGATTGATGCCCCAGCGCGCCCTGGTTGACTATGCCGTGAAATGGATCGAACAGAATCGCTAATAAAGGGGACATCATGCCACTTGAAATCGTCGCATTGCAAGAAAAGCATTTGGAGGATGCCACCACGTTAGCCTGTGCTCGTTATAAAGAGTTACGCGAGCGCGTGCCATTGCTACCTACCCGTTACGAGGAAACCGACGTAATACATTCACTGCTCCGCGACATGATCGGGCAAACTCCCGGTGCGGCCGCAATTCAGAGCGGCCAACTCGTCGGCTTTTTGGTTGGATTTGTGATTCCCGATTTCCGGGGAAAGCGAACGGCCTTTAGCCCCGAGTGGGCCAACGCCGCGAATTTGCAAGCCAGCCGTCGCATCTATCAAGAGATGTACACGCACCTCTCCGCCCGCTGGGTGAGCGACGGCTGCTTCACGCACTTGGTCAGCACGCTGGCTCACGACCGCGACGCCATCGACGGCTGGCACTGGCTGGGTTTTGGGCTGATGGCAACCGATGGAGTACGTGATCTCTATCCAACCAAGAGTCATGCCGCCAACATCGAAATCCGCAGAGCTGGCTTGCAAGAACTCGACAAAGCGATACGGATGGACAAGGCCCTGGAGCGACACCTGGCCAGCGCTCCCACGTTCTTGTTCCCCGATGGTGCAAGCAGCAAAGACAAGCGAGAGCAACAGCAAAAAGAGTGGGTGACCAATCCAGCCAATGCACTGTTGTTGGCCTACCAAGGCACAGACGTAATAGGCTGCATAGGGCTAGGGCCCGCAAACCCTGATGCCTGCACCATCATCCAAGACGAGGGAACCACCAGCATTATGAGAGCGTTCACCCAAGAAAAAGCTCGCGGCAGGGGAATCGCTGCCGCACTGCTGAACCGCTCTCTGGAGTGGGCGCGGGCCGAGGGATACGAGCGCTGCGCGGTAGACTTTGAGCCGATGAACTTTCTCGCCGCTCGTTTCTGGATGAGGCACTTTCAACCAGTGTGCTACGCTCTGGGACGTCAAGTGGATGACCGTGTTGGTCAGACGCGCGAGAGATGTGAATGACAAGAACGCAAACAGATACACCCGCCCTTGCTCACACCATCAAGGCGAGTATAATACACACTTTGATGACATCTATCAAATAGGAGCACAACCGTGGAAACTCAACAAATCTACATCCTGATTGGCCTTGTCGCATTGAGCGTGTTCATGTTCTTGCCCCAGTGGCAAGCCCGGCGGCGGCGACAGAAACAGATGGACGCAATAAAAATCGGTGACCAAGTGATGACCGTGGGCGGCATCATTGGCAAGCTGACGCACCTGGACACCGAGAAAAATCGTGCCCGTGTCCAAGTCGCGTCTGACGTAGAGATCACGCTCGTGATCGCCGGTATCAGTCGCCCGATCGAGTCACTGTAAAAAGTCCGATGGAAATTCAAGTCGCCGTCGCAAAAATAGGCAAGTGGGCCACCCGCGAGAGCGGAGATTCGCTCGAGATGATCGAACGTCCCCATGGCGGTTTCTCCTTTGTTCTGGTGGACGGCCAACGCTCGGGGCAAGCGGCCAAAGCGATCAGCAATCTGGTGGCTCGCAAAGCCATCTCTGAACTGGCCGAAGGAGTCCGCGATGGAGCCGCCGCCCGCGCGGCCCACGACTATCTCTACACTCACAAAGGCGGCAAGGTCTCGGCTACACTCAACATTCTCTCGATAGACTTGGCCTCCAAGACGCTGGTGCTTTCCCGCAACAACCACTGCCCCACCATCGTCATCACTCCCGACGACGGTTTTCGGTTACTCGACGAGCCGTCAGAATCCATCGGTGTGCGGCGTGGCACCAAGCCACAGATCACCGAACTGCCCCTAACCGAGAGAACGACCATCGTGATCTATACAGATGGTCTGGAGACAGCCGGCGCACGTTCCAGTCACATCTTTGACATCCCGGCGATGGTGCAGAAACTGATAATCGAAAACGACATCAGTGCCCAAAAGTTGGCCGACAGTCTGCTCGATCACGCCCTAATGCTGGACGATGGACGTTCTCACGACGACATCAGTGTGCTAGTGTTGCGTATCCTAGACCGCACAGGCGACGATGTGCGCCGCCTGGCACTCCGAATCCCTTTGTGAGGTGAACTATGCGCTCCCAAAAGTTTCGCCGAAATCTCAAAGCGCTGTGGCGGGACGTTCGGGTGTTGACCAACCAGTTTCGCATATCTCTCTTTGTCTTTGCCATACTCTTGTGCATAGGCACCTTGGCCTTGCACTTTTTCTACGTGGATCCCGACACTCCTGGACAGCGTCTCGATTGGGTCGAGGCACTGCACGCGACCTTTAAACTCATCTTTTTCGAGACACTACTCGAGTTTCCCGATGCACTGGGGCTGCGCATCCTGTTCTTTGTCCTTCCACCCATCGGACTAGCCGTCGTTGCCGAGGGTGTCCTGCGCTTTGGTGTAGCGCTACTCAACATTCGCGAGCGAAAGGAGGCCTGGCAAATGGCCATCGCTTCAACCTACCGTGACCATATCATCGTTTGCGGCCTGGGACGGACCGGCTACCGGGTCGTAAAAGTTCTGCTCCGCCTGGGAGAAGAGGTTATCGGCATCGAACATAACGCCGAGAGCCCATTCCTGGAAGAAATCCACGAGATGAAAGTGCCCGTGTTACTGGGCGATGCCCGACACGATGATATGCTAGAGCAAGCCCGCGTGCAGGAAGCATCTGCCATCGTCATCTGTACAGAGGATGATTTGACAAGCCTGGCAATCGCACTCGAAGCTAGAGAGATCACCCCAGAAATCAAAGTGGTGATGCGCATGTTTGACACCCACCTGGCGGAAAAGGTACGAAGCGGATTCGACATTCACACCGCTTTTAGCACCTCGGCACTGGCAGCCCCGGTCTTTGCCGCCGCTGCTACACGCGCTCAGATTGACCACTCGTTCTATGTAGACGACGTACTAATGAATGTGTCACGGACGACCGTACAACCTGGCTCGGCGTTGGAAGGCCGTACCGTTGCCGATGTAGAAAAAGAGCTTGACATCTCGATCATCCTGTACAAAGGATCAGACGTTCTGGATATGCATCCAGCACCCAACATCACCTTGCACCCCAATGACTACCTGGTAGTCTTTGCCTCATTAGATGCCCTATCCCACTTGCACGAGATGAATGGCGGAAAATTCATCCCATCCCGACAAAAGACCAGCAGCCCACGCCCCCGCCGTTCGTGGCTGGCCCGATTACTGTCCAAAAAATAGCACAAAAATGCGCGAGTAACGAATATCGAAAAAGAGCGAGACGTTACAACAAAACAGTTCGCGCAACACACAAATTTACCCGCTCTAAAAAGGTCAAACTGGTGAAAAAGACCAAAAATATGAGCCAACCACTGATCGCAGTGGTCGGCCCATGCACGTCGGGCAAATCAACCCTCGTCCAAGCACTGCGGACACGAGGATACAACGCACGCGAGGTAGTCCAGGAACATTCATACGTACCCGCGATGTGGCAGCACATCACCCAGCCCGACCTGCTCATCTACCTGGACGTCTCTTGGGAGATTGCCCAGCAGCGCCGCCCCACTGACACCGGAACAAATTGGTGGGACGAACTAGCAAAACGACTACGTCACGCTCGACAACATACAGACCTCTACATCAACACCGACGCATTAGGGCCACAACAAGTACTAGACAAAGCTCTGGTTCTCCTCAAACAAGTCGCAATCTGAACCGCCGTGTTTAGGGGATTCCAGAGAAACAAATCTCCCAAACAGATTTTGTGATGCAGTCAACGACACCCTGTAAAGGCAGATTATGGTGGAATTCCTCGAGCTTTTCCGGTTATTTTGTAACTTGCGTGCGATTTATGAGCTTTTCCAGTGTAAATTTTGGGAGGACTTGAATTGGAAAAGCCTTACTTGTATATCTCACCTTAACAGATATAATGCCGTGCATTGAAACCAGAGCAACCTGAAAGAATAAAAAGGTTAGTACTCGAAAGGAAAAAGCGCAATGACGTCACATACAAACAATAAACAGCGGTTGCTGTTGATGGGCTGCGGCGGTGTGGGCGGCGTGATCGCTGGCGGGCTATTACGAGCCGGGCACAATCTCACGATCGTTACTCACAACGAAACGATTTGTCAGGCGATCGGCGCAAATCAGGGACTCGGTCTTGCCACGCCCGATGGACAATGGACCGTGCCCGCGCCCGCTCACGTACATCTGAACAAAACTTTGGAACCTTTCGACGCGGTATATATGGCTATGAAGGGCACTGGAGTAGAACAAGCCGCGCGGGACGTAAAGGATTATCTAGCGCCAGAGGGATACGCCGTTACTTTTCAAAACGGTGTGGTAGAAGACCGAGTAAGTGCAATCTTGGGTCGGGAACGAGTGATCGGCGCGCTGGTGGGCTGGGGTGCTACCATGCACGCACCGGGCGTCTACGAGATGACGTCTCACGGGGAGAACGTTATCGGCGAGTTGGACGGCCAATTAACACCACGAGTGCGCCAACTCAAGGCCACCTTGGAATCCGTCGCGCCGACTACCGCGTCGACCAACATCTATGGCATCCTGTGGAGCAAATTGACGCTCAATTGCGCCACTTCTGCAACAGGTGCTGTGACCGGCCAACTGCTGGGCGAGATGTTGTGGCGCAACGCCGGGCGGCGGCTCGCCCTGGCGATCTTTAGCGAGGTAGTAGACGTAGCACAAGCGCACGGAATATCGCTGGAACCGGTGGGCGGCACGCTAGACGTTCAGCAACTCTATTTGCCTCCCCACCGTCGTGGGCGCGGCGTCGGCCTCGATTTGATCGTCAAGCACGCCATTATGTTGATCGTGGGATCGAAATTCCGCCGTCTCAAATCATCCATGCTCCAAAGCATTGAGCGAGGCCGCCGGGCAGAAATCGATTTTCTCAATGGTTATGTGGCAGAGCGAGGCAAGGAAAAAGGTGTGCCGACGCCAATCAACACAGCATTGACGACAATGGTGCGAGAGGTCGAAGCGGGCACGCGGCAAATCAGCCCCGACAATTTGGCCGAGTTGTTACCTTGTATTGAGAAAGGATAGTGAGCGGGCCAGCACAAGAGCAGACCCTGAGCAGGCAAATGGTTTATCCGATCAGTTGGAACGAGTTTCATCCACACAGTTCAAAAAAGGAGAATCAAAAATGGAATCAAGTATCAGGAAAAGCATAGCTCTTGTGCTGGTTATACTCATAGCAGCAGGCTTGTTCTTTCTCACAATCGCTACAGTACAAGGGCAGGCAATCGAACAACCACCCGCCACACCAGCGCCAGACGACCAGACTGCCCTACATCACCCTCCCGATACCATCAACCCAAGTGAGCGGGACAGTTCCAGGCATCAGGCGGCGCCCGCTCCTCAACGCCCAGCGAGCACGTCGGCCCTTGCGCCCGTGCTGCTCATCCTGGATAACAATCCCTGGAACACAATCACCATCCAGAACGTCCTGAACAGGTACCGCATTCCCTACGACATGATCGGCTCATCCGATATTTCCGCCACAGACATCTCACCCTATCCGGTCGTCATCATCCCCAGCGTCCAGAACACCAGCTACTATAGCACGTACGACGCCAACATATCAAAGTTCGAGACCTACGTCACCAATGGCGGCATCCTGGAATTCCACGGCGCTACTTATGGCTACGCTCCTCTCCTTCCAGGGGGTGTCCTGAACTTTTACGACACGAATAACGACAACTATGTGGAAGAGCCAGATCACCCCCTGGTGTCCTTGGTGGAGGACGTTGTCCCCAACCCTTTCCCTGGCGGTGCGGCCAGCCACAATTATTTCAGCAACACCATCACTGGCACCACCATCATCTGCACACAGGGCGAGGTATCTGGCGGCAACCCCACCCTGATCGAGTACCCGTATGGCGACGGATTCGTCATTGCCTCTGGCCAGACGATGGAATATTATTACCCCCGGCAGTCCGGGGCGGGCCTCATCCTCCCCAATATGATCCTCTACGCCTATTCGCGCGCGACGGGCCTTGCTATGCTGGTCCCCGGCCAACAACACCGGGGAGACACGCCTGGCTCTGTCGTCAGTTACACCATGACCCTGTGGAACCTGACGGGCATCACCGACACCTTTGATCTGACGGTCACGGGCAACGTCTGGCCGACCACCTTTTGGGACGACGGCCCGATCACCCGCACGGGCACGCTCTCCAATTACGGCTCTGCCGACTTTAGTGTGCAGGTGAGCATCCCGCCAGGGGCATCGTCCGGCGACGTGGACACCGTCGACATCCAGGCCACCTCCGTCACCTCTCCCACCGACTATGCCAGCACAGCCGCCATCACCACCAGCGCGATCTGCGGCCCCAACCTCGCTTTTAGCGGTCAATCGGAGATGATCCGGGGTAATCTGGACGACGTCTATGACTATGGCGGTCAAGCGTTCGCCCAAGTATACGTCTATGTCTACGGCGAAGCAAACAACGGTTACCTGGACGCCGTCGTCTCCGGCTATGACCCCGGCAGCGATGCGTGGCAGGTCATAGCCCAGCAAGTGGATGGCGTCAGCGGCGGCGTCGCCAACCATTATCCCTTCTCCCCATCCTACACGGCGGTGCGGGTGCAGTTGGACGACACCGATAACAACGGCCTGGTCTGGTACGATTACGACCTTACCGTCTGCCGGGAACCGGCGGTGGACATATCGCCCCAGTCACAGGAGAATCTCGGCCACCGGGGAACGACCGTCATTTACACCCAGACGGTGAGCAACTATACGATGGTCAGCGATAGCTTTGATCTGACGATCAAATACAACACGTGGCCCGTCACCCTGTGGAGCAACGGCGCACAAATCAGTGACACAGGAACGTTGGTCGACCAGGAAACCTTTACTGTCAGCGCCCGAATCGAGGTTCCTGCCGACGCCAGTGCAGGCGATGCTGACAAGTTCATCATCCAGGCCCAATCCACCACCGATCCCTCCATCTCTGACACCACGTTCCTACGCACGACCGTGATCGCCCGCCAATGGGTGCAAGCCTTTAGCGACAATTGGTCGCCAGACGAAACGTACGAGCGGGAGCAGTATCTGGACATCGTGGGTACGAGCAACGTCACCGCCGTGCAGATGACCGACGACACGGTCTGGCAGGGCGGCCCGCCCGTCGTGGCGGCCTATCCCCAGTACAGCATCGTCGCTGCCTGGGGCAGTCGCCTGTACCAAAATGACAGCGCCCTCTATCACAATATCGAATACGCCGCGTTCGACCTCGACGGCAGAATTGTCAGCCCCGTCACCCGAGTCTCGGACAATATCAGTGTCACCACCAACACCTTTGAGCGTCAACCCACCCTGGCGGTTGACCCGGTGGACGGTGCTGTGCTCGTCGCGTGGCATCGGGACGTAAACACAGACAACGTCTATTATGCAATGCGCAACAAGGTCGGCGGCGAAATAGCTCCCCCCACTGCACTGACGACCGACACAACATCCGCGTTCAAAAATGATCCTACGTCGGCAGCGGCCTTTGGCAGTGGAGGCTTTGTCATCGCCTGGGAGCACGAGAATACGACTGACAACATAGCAGACGTCCACTATGCCGTCATCAGCCGCACTGGAGAGGTGATCTCTGGGCCGATCCAACTGACCCACAACACGGGGTCAGAAGATGACTATCGCCCCCGCGCCAACCGGCTGGCAGACGGCAACGTGATGCTCACTTGGTATGGCAGCCACGGTTCCGGATTCGACGTCTATTACGCTGTGGTGGACAGCGCCGGAGACATCGTCCACCCGATCACCCAACTGACCGACGTTTCGAACGGTGCCTACGATCCTGACGCCGTGGGTCTAAAAAACGGGAACACCATCGTTGTATGGCGGCAGGCGGGCTACTATCCCGAGTATGGGAGTCAGCCCGCCTACGCTGTTCTGAACAGCGCCTACAGCGCCACCATCCCTATCACGACACCTGTCATCATTACCAATACCTTGTCGAACGACAACTATGACATCTCCATAGCCCGCGACGGCGACGATAACGCCGTCCTTACCTGGATGGAAACCAGTGGGTGGCACATGTACTATGCCCTGGTGGACAATGGCGGCACAGTGCAGACCTGGCCGATGGTCTTGCGCACAACACGCAACGAACAACTCGACATCAATTTGATGGGAGGCGGCAGCGGCAGCTTTCCAACCTTGCGCTTGCCGGCGCCAGTTTATCTGCCCACCGTGCTAAAGAACCTGTAATCACTCGTCATACTACTTGTTAAAATGTAAAGGGGCTGGTCGCAGGATGACCAGCCCCACCGGAACCGCAAATTTTGGGGAAAAAATGAAAATACTCAATAACCCACACACCCTCGAGCAGAAGCAAGTCCGCACATTCCCGTGCCAGGCTGATGATGCACACTGAGAATAAGAGTAATTCCATCGACCTGCACGTCCACGCGATGGAACGCTCCTCTTGCGCCGTGTCAGGCGAGGAAGATATGATCCAGGCTGCTATCCGCCGAGGGCTGGGCAGCCTGGTCTTTACCGACCATGACCACTTGGTCTCACCTCAGCGCATAGCCGAATTGCGCAAAAAATATGCGCCATTTCGTGTGTTTGGCGGAATTGAGATCAAAGTCTCTGGTGAGGATATACTCGTTCTAGGTGTCCACGATCTGACCCTAGAAGTCCGAATATGGACGTACCCCGAACTATACGGTTTCGTGCAGCAGCGTGGCGGGTTCATCGCCTTGGCCCACCCGTTCCGGTTTCACAACACCATCAATGTGGATATTGAGACCTACCGGCCAGACGGAATCGAGATCCGTTCAACAAATATCAGACCCAAGCATCAGGCCCGCATCCGCGCGCTAGCAGAGCGATTGGGCCTGCCGCTCTTGTGCAACTCGGATGCCCATCGAGAAAAAGATGTGGGAGCCTATTACAACGTCTTGCCCCACGCGCCGAGGGACGAGCAGGACCTGATCTATATGCTCAAGGCTGGCAAACATCAATGTGGCAGTATGAAAAGGTGCAAAGCAATACCAAATGCGGGGTGAGGAGAAACTCGTCGATGTCGCGTCATAAAGCGAGATTACTTTTCGCATTGACCGCACTGCTTTGGAGTAGCAGCGGCCTGCTGATAAAAATTGTCAACTGGCAGCCGCTCTCGATCTTTGGTGCTCGCAGCCTGATCGCCAGCTTTGTCTTTATGATCTATTTGCGGCAGTTTAGTTTTCGTTGGACGCGCTTTCAAATTGCAGGCGCAATCGGCTATGCAGTCGCACAATTAACTTTTATCACGGCAACCAAGCTGACCACCGCAGCCAACGTCATCTTTTTACAGTACACGGCACCCATCTACATCGTTCTGTTTGGATACTGGCTGCTCCGAGAACGCCCACAACGCAGCGATTGGATCGCGATGCCCGTCATATTCGCCGGCCTCTTGCTCTTTTTTGGGGACGAACTGAGCTTTGATGGAGTTTGCGGCAATGTATTGGCAATCATCAGTGGTATGGCAGTGGCGACAATGATGTTGTGTATGCGGGCTCAAAAAGACGGCGTGCCCGCCCAGACCATGCTGTTGGGCAGCATACTGAGTACCATCATTGGCCTGCCCTTTACGCTTCAAGAAACCTGGACACCTTTGGACGTTAGCATCATCCTCTATTTGGGAATATTTCAGATTGGCCTCGCGTCTCTGCTCTACTCAACCGCCATCAAATATGTACCAGCACTGGAATCAATCCTCATCCTGACCCTCGAGCCAATCTTTAACCCCCTCTGGGTATTTCTGGTACTCGGTGAAACTCCAGGGCCACTCGCCCTGGTCGGCGGCGTATTGGTGCTTGGCGCAATCACCGCCCGCGCCATCAGTGGAACACAGAAACAGATGGAGCCATCAGAGCAAACTTGATCGCTTGATTCCCAATGGGGCTCTCAACACAGATCACAATCACCCTAACCCCACTACAAAAATACGACTCGAGTACAACAAAGGAGAATTTGAGTATGATTAGTCGAATTTGGCATGGTTGGACCACACCCGCAAACGCGGATGCGTATGAAGAATTGCTCAAGCGCGAAATCTTTACCGGCATCCAGAACCGTCAGATTGCCGGATACAGAGGAATTCAGCTCTTGCGTCAGAGTCTTGACACTGAAATCGAGTTCGTCACGGTGATGTGGTTTGACTCTTTTGATGCAGTTCGAGCTTTTGCCGGAGAGGACTATGAAATTGCGGTCGTTCCCCCCGAGGCGAGAGCGCTGCTTTCACGGTTTGATGCACGTTCGCAGCATTATGAGGTAAAAGCAGAAATAAAAGCTTGACACTTGTCTTCTCGATTGGAGTTTGGACAACAGCAACAGAGCGAACCGAGTGAGGTTCGCTGAAAAGAAACAAAAATGGGCAAAAAGTGGCTTCAGGTAG
>JAAEPW010000080.1 GCA_024232355.1 Chloroflexota bacterium
CGTCCACGCCCGCCAGGAGCTAGACGACGCCGTCCTGCGCGAGTTCGCGCAGGCGATCTCGGCGGCCCTGCCATCCGGCGGAGAGCGCCCCACCCTGGTGGCCCAACTGCCGTCCGGCGGACTGTTGGAACGCAGCGCCCTCTTTTTCCACCAAGAAATCTCTATTCAGCACGAGATATGGCTGGGCGGCGAAAACCTGCTCGGCCTCAGCCCCGAAACAGACGGCATCCTGGCGCGCTATGACCTCGGCGGCACGACGGCGCGGCTGATGCTGATACAATTCCCCGACGCCGAGAGCGCGACGGCAGCGCTGGCGGCGTTGGAGAGCGGCCAGGCGGATGGCCTGGTGAGCGCCGACGTTAGTGAGGGCTTGCTGGGCGCGGTCTTTGGCGAGGTGGACGCGGCAGCGGCGAGCGAGTTGTTAGCCGCTGCCCTGGATGACGGCGATTGACGAAAAGCGTGAAACGTGAAAATTGGGTCTCTATCCTTCGACCGCATGGTCGAGCATTACGACGAAACGCGAAGCTGCGATGCTGCCTGCCTCGACGCGGCCCTCGACCTGGTCACAGAGAGATTTCCGCCCCGGAGTTTCGGCAATCTCTTTGAGCCGGGAATCGGAACGGGCAGAATCGCGATCCCGCTGGCACGACGGGGCTACCGGGTCACGGGGGTAGACATCTCTGGCGAAATGCTGGCGCGCTTGACCCGGTCGAGCCAAACACTGCCCATATCCTGTCAAAAGGCCGACGTGACAAAATTACCCTTCCGGGACGCGGCCTTTGACGTCGCCATCGCCACACACCTGTTCTACTTTATACCGGAATGGAAACGAGCCGTTGACGAGATCCTGCGCGTGCTCAAAAGCGATGGCGCGCTAATTTTGATGCACACGGGGGCAGGGATGGAGGTCCCGTTCCTGAATCAAAGATACAAGGAACTGTGCGCCGAGCAGAGCTGCCCGATCAAGAGCATAGGCGTCAACTCCACCCGCCAGGTCGTGGAGCACTGCAAAAGCAACAGCCACAGGGCAGAGTGGATCCGCGACCGCTGGCAGTGGACCACGCACGTCCCGCTCGACCAGGCGCTCGACCACCTGCAAGCCCGCGCCTACTCGTTCACCACCTTTGCGCCCGACGACGTTCACAGCACGGCCATCGAGCGGTTGGAAACCGAATTGAAACACCAGTACGGCAGCCTGGGCGTTGTGCAAGTTCCCAACCAGGTTTACGTGGTCGTGATCTCTTCACCGGGTTAACGTGGTCGCTCACTCCCCCAACGCCTCGGCAATCGCCGCCCCGAATGCTTCCGAAGCGTCGGGACCACTGGCGGTGATAAAGAGTCCGTCCCGCTCGACAGTCACGCCAGTGAGAACAGCCCCCTCGTAGCTGCTATGAACCGGCTGGGCCTCGATGACGTGATAATCGTCCAGGACGAGGAGCAGTGGCGTGGAAAGAGCCGCCACGTCGTTGAGCAGCGCGGTCACGAGTGTGTCGAGTTAAAGCTGCTGCCGAGATTGTAGCGCAACTTGCACGGTTTCGCCCACGCCGGGAGCGACCGTCTGGAGTATGGCGACGACGTAGCGCCAGAAACGATTGGGGTCGTTGTCACCCCGGTCCAACGAAAGCCAGGCGGCAGGCCGTTCGATGGACCGGGTCCACTCGCTCAACAACGTGGTCTTGCCGAAACCGGCAGCGGACGAGATCAGCGTCAATTTGCGCGCCAGCCCGGCGTTCAAGCGCTCGATCAAGCGCGGACGCGACACCATCTCGGGCCGGATGGGGGGGATATAGAGTTTGGTGCCCAGGATAGGCGTCATCTCGTCTCACATGGTGGGGCAAATTGTCAATTTGCCTTTATCTTGGCAGAAATCGCCGCCTTCGCAATGTGGCATAGTTTGGGGTGTTCTCTGTGCCGGAAGGCGTTTGTGTGTTACTCGCTTCCCAGCGGCGAAATAGCTTCCCAGCGGCGGAATAGCTTCCCAGCGGCGGAGTCGAGGCTTTAGCCGGGCAGATGTCGAGGCGTCACCTGGCCCCCTGCTGTATATTCTCTCGGAAAAAGAGCAAGACCTACAGGCATTTCGCCATCCCTGGTAACAGCTTCATCTAGTCATCAACTCCATACCCAAGTAACCAAACTTGCTCAAAACTCATCCCATCGCAACATAATTGTCTTGTGCAAGAATGTGTGCTATACTCAAGCACAATGTAAAAACGCGCTCCCTGGTTCAGCATAACCTGAGACAACACCCTGATACCAATGATCCAAGCGCCACTATTCCAAACCATAACCCTCTCCAAACTCGAATCCCACCTCTGGGAAGCGGCCAACATCCTGCGCGGCAGTCCCGTCGACCGCACCGACTGGAAGAGTTATATCCTGCCCCTGCTCTTTTTCAAACGCATCTGCGACGTGTGGGACGAGGAATACGCCGAGGCCGTCGAGACCTACGGCGAGGACTTTAGCGACGAGCACCGCTTCCAGGTTCTCCAGGACTGCCACTGGACCGTCGTGCGCGAGACCCCGGCCAACGTCGGCACTGCCTTGCAGAACACCCTGCGCGGCATCAAGGCCGTCAACCAGAAACACCTCTATAGCGTATTTGGCGACGCCCTGTGGAGCAACAAGGATCGCCTGCCCAACAACGATGTGCGCGACGCCTTTGCCGCCGACTATAGCTACCTCTCCAAGTTGTGGGAGGCTCTCTCGCCCGACCTGATTTTGCAGCAATACGAGACCGATTATCGCTGGCTGTCGCAGGTCTACGTCTCGGTGCAGCCCACCACCGGCGCGGGCCAACTGATCTGGCACGCCCTGGGGACCAAGACGGTCGAGTTGATCCACCAACACGTCCACATCGAGGCGATCCACGACGACCTAGACGAGATCGTGCTCGACGCCGAACTGCTCGAAGCGGTGCTGGGTACGCCTGATCCGGGCAGGAAAGCGAAAGAAATCGAGATCAAGGTCGCCCGCCGCCTGCGCAAGCACCTGGGCGATCCCCGCTTCCGCGCCCTGTCCGAGCGCTTGGAAGCCCTCAAGGAGCGTCACGAGCGCGGCCAACTGCACAGCATCGAGTTCCTCAAGCAACTGCTCAACATCGCCGCCGAACTGGTGAACGTGGAGAAAAACGTCCCGCCCGAAGAGGACGAGGACCGGGGCAAAGCGGCCCTGGGCGAGTTATTCGAAGAAGCGCGCACCGAGGACACGCCCGTCGTGGTGGAGCGCATCGTCGCCGACATTGACGAGATCGTGCGCCACGTCCGTTTCCCGGATTGGCAGGATACGAGCGCGGGGGAGCGGGAGGTTAGGAAGGCACTGCGTAAGACTTTGTTCAAGTATAAATTGCATCAGGACAAGGATCTGTTTACCCGGGCGTATGGGTATATTAAGCAGTATTATTAGGAAGGAGTACACTATGACAGACAATCAAGTGCGTTCGCCCATCAACCCTTACATCGCCGGTGCCCCCGTCAAAGGCGAGACGATGTTCTTTGGCCGCGACGACATCTTTGAAGCCATCCGCACCCGCCTGGTTGGAAGGCACCAGGACAACGTCATAGTCATCTACGGCCAGCGGCGCACCGGCAAAACTTCGGTGCTCTATCAAATGGGCCACCGCTTGAACGAGGATCAAGAGCGTTACGTCGCCGTACTCGTGGACTTGCAAGGGTTAAAGTTGGATGGGGTGGATAACTTTTTGTGGGAACTGGCCCGTACCATCATACGAGTAGCACATCGTGAGTACCAACTGGACTTGCCAGCCATCGACCGTACTGCTTTCCAAGCCGATGCTCGGGGCGCCTTTCGCGACAATTTCCTGCCATCGCTGTGTGAGGCCATCGGCGAACGGCGATTGTTGTTAATGTTCGATGAGGCTGTGCGTTTTGAGGAAACGGTTTTGTCCGGACAGTTAGAACGAGACGTTTTCAATTATCTGCGCAGTCTGATGCAGCATGAGCCTGACCTAAGCTTTATCTTTTCCTTGGGCAGCAAGCTGGAACATATGCGCCCGGAATATGCATTGCTGTTCAACACGGCGCTCTATATCAAGGTCAGCTTTCTTGATGAGGTCTCGGCCCGTGCTCTGATCACTGAGCCAGTGTCTGGACTCTATATCTTTGAAGAAGACGCCATCAATCGCCTGCTGACTTGTACCTCACGCCATCCTTATTTCACCCAAGTGCTGTGCCATACGTTGTTCACACGTTGGGAGCGAGAGCGATGGAATCGGGTGACTCCGACCCAAGTAGATGCGGTGCTGGATGAGGCTACGGACCTGACTATAGCTAACCTGCAATACATCTGGAACGAAGCCAACCGAACAGAGAAACTTGTCTTGGCAGCCTTGGCCGAGATAAAGTCGGGCAAAGCGAATGTTGACACCCTACTTCGCCATCTAGAGCAAGGGGGGACTCGCCTGAAACGGCCCAAGATAGTTCGCGCTCTGAGCGAACTGGAACGCCGCCTTGTAATTGATTCGTCTGCCCACCCCCGCTTTTGTATAGCATTGGTGTATCGTTGGCTAGCTCGCGAAAAGCCGTTAGATTGGGTGCGTGGAGAATTGTCGGTTGTTGATGAAACTAGCTCGGTGATTGAGCCAGATTATCACCCACGAAGTAAAGATCGGACGCGGCCTACATGGCGCCCAGTATTGGCATTGGGTGTGGTGATGTTGATAGCCTTGGCAGTAGTCTTACTAGTGCCAGGGATTTCGATGGACTGGCTCTCTCCAACATCATCTGTGATTATACATACCCCGGAATTCTCAGGTGATTATATTGAAAGAGAAGAAAGCATATGGCGCGCTTGGCTCGGAATTTCCGCTTGCTCGAAAGAGCTTCCGCGTCAAGAAGCATTTACACTGGGTGCAGAGTCATTTTCTTGCCAAGCAGGCAAGCAAGGTGGAACTGTAACATTCACACTATCGATTCTTCAGCCTGACGACACTCACATGGTTGTTCTGCACGCCCTATGTCCCAAGTCAACAGGCTGTGTTTCTGCTGTTGACGCTCAGCAAGCTGGTACTCTCTCATTATATGTTGACGAGCAGGTGCTGTGGACTGCTACGTGTTCGAGTGATAGACAATGTGACTATCTTGCTCTAGGACAAGGTCCATTAGTTGCATTCACGACTGATGTTGTAACACATCAGGTACGTCTTGATGTCTCTCCAGGCATCAACTGGTCAATTGCCGATCTGGAAGCAGAGTGGATTGAAATACCTGCTTTGATCCAAGGCGTTGCATATAGCCCTTTCCGTGATTGTCAGAATCCCAACACAGGTGTATTCCCCACTGAACAGGAGATTCGGGAGGATTTGACGATGATACAGCATATGGGCAATGCTATTCGTACCTATTCTGCTACCGGAACACAAAAATCCATCGCCTTCTTGGCTCAAGAGGCTGGTTTGCGTGTGAGTGCTGGTGCATCGTTAGGCCCAGATTTGGAGGAGAACGAGAAAGAGATCGCCAACTTGATCGAATTGGCACAAATGGTGGATTTGGAATCAGTTATTGTGGGCAACGAGGTGATTCTCCGTCGAGACCTAACCCAGGAGCAGTTGATAGGCTATATTCAAAGAGTCAAAGCCAATGTAGATGTACCAGTTACTACTGCTGAGATTGAAAGCATCTTTCTGGAATCCCCTGACTTGATAGAATCTGTAGATTATCTGTTAGTTAATATCCATGCTTACTGGGATGGGCAAGCTATTGAGAATGCAGCGCGCTACGTAATAGACAGGTATCAAGCTATACAGGAGGCAAGTGGAGGCAAGCGTGTAGTAATTGGTGAGACGGGGTGGCCCTCGTCTGGTCCAGTTAGAGGTAGTGCAGTACCTCGCCCAGAGAATCAATATCGCTTTTTACACGAGTTCCTCATCCTGGCACAACAAAAAGATGTCGAGTTTTACTACTTTACTGTCTTTGATGAGTTGTGGAAGACGGAAGGTGGTGTTGGCCCTCATTGGGGTGTGATGTATGCTGACCGGCGCAACAAATACAATTTACAAAGCCTTTTAATTCCCCTTACAGAGCAATATCAAGTCTTTCCAATAGCGATGCCATCTACACCGTCCGTGAGTAACGAGAACGTTCTTTATGTCTATCGTGACTATAGCTCCCAAGAAAATCATTTTGTACCGAGCGGCTGGATCGGAGATATTTCGAGCATTCATTTCAATGATTGCTTTCAGTGGGATGACAATTGGATAGACAGAGCTATCGAGGTACAGTATATTCCAAGCCTCACCGATGAGAACGGCTGGGCAGGGATCTATTGGCAGTATCCAGCAAACAACTGGGGAACGATGCCTGAAGGATACGATTTGCAAAACTATACTCAGTTGCGTTTCCGTGCCAAAAGCGATCAGAATGGTACCAAAGTCAAGTTTTTTGTCGGTGGAGTTTCTGCTGGTGATTACCCTAGTTCAATTCCAGTGCCACTCTATGCCCGTGAGGCAGACTCGGACGGGTTTGTAACACTGAGCACCAACTGGTACGAGTTCCACATTGACCTGGTGGATGTTGATCTTAGCCACGTAATTGACGGATTTGGATGGATGGCAGAACGAGATCATGTACCGGATGGCGCTACCTTGTATTTGGACAATATTCTGTTTGATCAAGATCTTTTACTCTCTCTTCCTATTACTCCTATTACACTGATGCCAACGTCGGTGCCCTCTGTTGACTTGTCAACGACACCACCTCAAACTACTATGCCGCTACCAACGTCAGTATCAGCCACACACTTTATCAGCAAATCTCTCGTGTTTGCTGATGGCTATGATATGGGTGTGAACACGTCAGATGGATTAACTGGGTGGGTTGCTGATATGGGCGGGTATATACGTATGGATTATCCCAGTGGTCAAGATTGGGGAGCGGTGTTCATTACTTGGGGAGAACCGACAGGTCGACCACGTCCCTATGTGGATCTATCCAATTATCGAACACTTTCCCTTGAACTGCGCGGAGAGGTCGGTGGTGAGATGGTATGGATAGGTCTAAAAGACAATACTGATCCTGACAATGGCTCTGAAACCAAGTTTCTAGTGGATAATCTGACCACAGAATGGCAAACCTTTACGTTCCGTCTTTCAGATTTCAAGACAGCCAAGCTGACCAAGCTGTATGTAGTGACCGAGTTTGTTTTTGGGCCAAATACGCCAACTGAAACCGTTTACTTTCGCAATATTCGGTACTTGCCTTGAAAGCAAACCTACACTTTAAAGATGAAATCAGTTGTGAATGACCGAGATATTTAGCTACGACAGAACTTGGGTCAGTTACTCCAAGTTGGGCAATTTGCACACCCTCTGCAAGGAGAAAGCTATGCATCGTAATCCTTTCACCTACGGTAACCCCATCACCAACCCAACCCACTTTATCGGGCGGAAGAACGAATTGAACCAGGTCCTCACCCGATTGCGCAATGATGCGTTCGAATCATCGTCAATAGTAGGTGAACGACGTGTTGGCAAGACATCGTTACTCCACGCATTAGCGGCCAAGCTTGCACCGATTAATGATCAACAGCCAAGTGTGTGTGTTCTCAGCCTCGACCCTCAGATGCTCTCTTCTGAGGCTACGCCTCGCCGTTTCTGGGACCGCATACTGCGCCAACTAGCTCAGAGATTGCCTAACGGTGACCTCAAGACCGCTGTGGAAGCACTACGTCAAGCTGAGAATATGGACACTTTTGACTTGAGTGATCTCTTCGATCGGTTGGATGATGCCGGGATGTCATTGGTATTGTTGCTGGACGAGTTTGAGCGCGTAGCAGGCAACGCCAATTTTGGCCCCGATTTCTTTTACGGCCTGCGTTCGCTCGTTATCCATCACCGTCTGGCATTGGTCACCGCCAGTTACGCCGAGCTAAGCAGCCTGTCCCATTCAGAAGACGTGCGTTCCTCGCCTTTTTTCAACATCTTTGCCACCATCCACCTGGGCCTATTCAAACCGGAAGAAGTGGATCAATTTTTCGAGCGATACCTGGCGAGCACTGATATTCGTTTCCGAGAAAGCGAGCAAGTTTTTCTGACATCTATCGCCGGGCTTCACCCTTACTACTTGCAAATCGGCGGGAGCTTTTTGTTCGATGCCTACCAGCAAGGATTGCCTGGGAAAGAGCGTTTGGTCTATGCTCATCGACGATTCACTGCCGAGGCCGAGGATACCCTGGCCTTCACCTGGCGGCACTCGACCGACGAGGAAAAGATCAGCCTGGCCGTTTTGGCGCTGTTGAGTGCCACAGAACCCAGTGGCGACACGCAAAAATTCAGCGAGAGCAAGCTCAAAGATTATTACAGCCACGCCGGTCCCACTCTGGCTCAGTTGGTTCGTCGGGGGATAGTGGCCGAACAGAGCGATGGCTACGCCCTATTCTCGACTGTTTTGGCCGAGTGGATTCGAAACGAACTCCGATCCGGCCTGGCAACGCCTCAAACTTATGAGGCGTGGCTCAAAGACTCGGCCAATCAAGGCCGGCTGACACGAATCAAGGCCAGTCTGGCAGATGGGGTCAAGGAGCAAGTATTGCCCAAACTCAAGGAAACCTATTGGGAATTGATTGTCGGGTGGCTGACCAATCCAGAGACGGTCAAGGCCGCTTTTGATTTGTTGCGCTCGTGGTTGGGGGAAAGATAAAGCTACACCAGGAGGAACACACAATGATTGGCAAACTGCAAAGAGTTTCTTTACGCGACGTGTGGAAGCACGAAGCTCTGGACTTTACACGCTGGCTTGAGGACAATCTGGACGTCTTGAACGATGCGCTCGACATCACACTCTCTGGCGCGGAGCGTGAACAATCAGCCGGAGCCTTCAACGTCGACCTGGTTGCAGAAGATGAAGCGGGTAATCCGGTGGTCATTGAAAACCAGCTTGGAAAAAGCGACCATGATCACCTGGGAAAACTCATCACTTATTTGACCGCCATTGAAGCAAAAACGGCAATCTGGATCGTCTCCCATCCCAGGCCGGAGCACATGCGCGCAATTTCTTGGCTGAACGAGTCATCTTTGGCAGCTTTTTACTTGCTCAAGGTAGAAGCGATCAAGATTGGAGATTCAGCACCTGCACCATTGCTGACGCTGATCATCGGGCCAAGTGAGGAAAGCCGTGAGGTTGGCAAGACCAAGAAAGAACTGGCAGAGCGGTATAGCATTCGCAAACAATTCTGGACCGGGCTGCTTGAGAGATCAAGAGCCAAAACGAAATTGCACGCCACCATCTCTCCCGGTCAGCACAGTTCTATCGGGACCGGTGCAGGCAAATATGGCTTGAGTTACAATTACACCATCCGCAAAAATGATGGGGACGTCGAACTCTACATTGATCGTGGAAAGGATAGGGAAAGCGAGAACAAGAGTATCTTTGACAGCCTCGCTGAATCCAAAGATAGCATTGAGGCCGCTGTTGGTGAATCCTTGGATTGGCAGCGGCTCGACAATAAACGCGCCTGTCGGATCAAGAGAAACATTGCCCTGGGAGGTTATCGCGACGAGCCTAAATGGCCCGAAGTCCAAGATGCTATGATCGACGCTATGATTCAACTCGAGAAGGCTCTCAGACCACACATCGCAAAGCTGAAGGTGTGACAGAACGACGAGGTATGCGAGGACAACAATGACCGGAAAAATCTACCTGTTACAAGAAGACGGTTCCCTACAACCAATGAGCGAGCGTTCCTACGTCACCGAAGATCGCCTGCAAGTCTTGCTGAGAGACTATCCCGACCTGCTGGCGGGCGACCAGATGGACGAAGAAAACCCGCGCCGCTGGTTGCTGCTATCCCGCGAGGTAGGAATACCCTTTGAGCAAGATGGACGCGAATGGATGTCGCTCGACCATCTCTTTCTCGACCAGGACGCAATTCCCACCCTGGTAGAAGTCAAACGCAGCAGCGACACTCGCGTCCGGCGCGAGGTGGTCGGGCAAATGCTCGACTATGCCTCCAATGCCGTCGTGTATTGGTCGGTGGAACGCCTGCGCGCCCGCTTCGAGGTCGCCTGCGAAGAGCAAAAAGAGGATGCCAATCAACTGGTGGCAGACCTGCTCCAAAGCGATCCGGCAGACAAAACGTCCGTGGACGCTTTCTGGGAACAGGCACTCACCAACCTGCGCGCCGGAAAGATCCGCCTGGTCTTTGTCGCCGACCAGATTCCGCCCGAACTCGGACGCATCGTCGAGTTTCTGAACGCCTACATGGCCCCCGTAGAAGTGCTGGCCGTCGAGGTCCGCCAGTACGTGGGCGAGGGGATCAGAACCCTGGTGCCCCAGGTCGTTGGGCAGACGTCTCAAGCCCAGGGCCGCAAATCCGGTGGCAGAGCCAAAAAGCGTAAATGGGACGAACCTTCTTTCTTTCGCGAGCTTGAGGAGAGAAATGATGCTGTTGCGGTTACCATAGCCCGGGCGATTCTCGATTGGGCGCGTTCCAACGTAACGCGCATCTGGTGGGGTGAAGGCATGCGCAGCGGCTCATTTGTGCCGACTCTGAACTATAATGAGCGAGATCATCAGCTTTGCGCCGTGTGGACGAATGGCGCAGTCGAGATATACTTTTACTGGTTCCAGTACAAACCACCGTTCGACTCTGAGGAGAAACGACGCGAGTTGCTCGCCCGGCTCAACGCGATCCCCGGCGTATCGCTTCCCGACGACGCTATAGCCAGACGACCGGGCATTCCTCTGTCCACGTTGGCGGACGAATCGGCTCTACAACAATTCCTTCACGTGTTCGACTGGGTTGTTCAGGAGATAAAGGCTTTGTAGCCTCAATGCCTCCTTACTCGGAATAGTCGAAGAAAAATAGATGGCTAGCCTCCATCAATCCATACCCCCAACCCAAAATACCACCCGCCACCACCCAGCATCGCCGTTCACCTAGATTGGTTCAATCTTTGAGATTGAACCAATCTGAACACCACCAACACCCCCACCCAGCACCGCCTCGCAGAACCGCCCCGGTCCAAAGCGCGGCTTTGTGCACACAATCGTCATCTGCCTGAATCCACGTCCCATACAAATACAATTACCCTGGCAATCCGAGCACTCTCTGTCCCAGAAAGCATTTGTGTGGTAAAATCCGCTGCCAAGACCAAACCCAAGCAAACGATCATCAGGAGGATTTTCCCTATGGCCCAAGACAAAACACTGATGGAAAAACTAGTCTCCCACTGCAAACGACGCGGATTCATCTTCCAATCCAGCGAAATCTACGGCGGCATCGGCGGATTCTGGGATTACGGCCCGCTGGGTGTCGAACTCAAACGCAACGTCA
>JAAEPW010000081.1 GCA_024232355.1 Chloroflexota bacterium
ATCTCGAAATCAAGCCCCTGACAAAGCGAATTGGGGCCCAATCAGTCCCCGATTTGCAATTCCCGCTCTCTGGAGGCTTTTTGGACTCTTTCTTGCCCTTGACTGGCCTCCATTTTGCGAAAAATTGGTGATGGTACCGAGAGACGGCGAGGGAGCGGACTGGGGCTGTGTCGGCGGCGGAGGCAATGAACTAGGTCAGGTCGATAGAGCTTGTAGCAATCTGTGGACGATCTGACCTTACAGAGAAAGGGATATGTGATGACAGATAGTGAATTGGATTGAACGACGTCCAGGTCAACCCTCAAGATCAGGTTGTCACCAAGACATTGCCAGTGGAGGACCTAATCGAACGCCAGGACACGGTGGCGATGTTGGAACTGGCACGCCGATTCGTCGAGCAGCCCTGGGAATTCCTGACCCTTCACGGCACGTATGGTAACGCCAAAACGCTGATCCTGCAGGCGGTGGTCAACGAATTCAGGGAACAACGCGGGATCACCGGCATTTACGTCAAAATGCGCGATTTGCTAAACTACGTCCGAGCGGGATACGCGCCGGATGCCCAGGAAAATGCCCTGACCCGCTACGAGCGGCTCAAAGCCGTGCCGGTGCTGGCCATCGACGAGATCGACGCGGCCAAGATGACGGATTTCGCCTACGAATTCCGCGCCGCTTTCTTGGATGATCGTTACCGGTTGGCGGTGGCCTACCGGGCGCACACGCTGTTTGCGATGAATGATGATCCATCTGAGTTGCCGGGTGATTTGTACGACCGGATGCGCGATGGACGGTTTGTGGTTTTTCACAATACGGATGCTTCGATGCGTCCGGTGATGGGGTAGGGAGAGTCCCAGCACGAACGTGGGAGAGTCAGAAAGAAGGCAGCACACCTCATCAGGGAATCGAGCAGCACATTCCGTGTCAGCCAGATCGGCCAGAAGCACCACCGATTGGTGGGAAAATCGCATCTCGCCCGGTGCTCAGTGGACTACACCACGACTACTACTGGCAGGCAGCGGAGAGCGTTGCTCAGGGAACACATCAATCCTCAGGTTACCTTCACTAACTCGCTTCACACACTACCTGATAGTCCGATCCCTCTGGCACAGGGAAAAACAACCTGGCTCCGGTCTCTTTCTTCACAAACCGGATACATTGTGCGTGCCAGATGTAGACTACCTGGTGCCAATTTCTGGCATCAACCATCTCAAAACTCTCCTTGATCAGCCTCTAACTGCCAGCATTTAGAGAATATTCTCTTGATCAAGCAACACTACCCCCCATTCTCTGTTTTCAATACCACCCGATACCAGTGCTTCTACATCCATCTTTGGTCCTAGAACGGATGTGCTCTTCGGCCAGCACACAGCACAGGTAAGAAACCGGGTTTCTCGTCTGCCAAACCCCAAACTATTGAAAAGACACCATGTTGTTTTGTAATTACGGATACTGACGATACACCAAGGGCAACAATAGCCGGGACACGCGATTGCTCAACGCCAGACGCAGGCGCGCGGTCTTGCTGGTGGCGTGGCCCTGCGTTTCAATGTCGCCGACCAGCAGCAGCGGGCGCACCGTCCATGTGAGCGTGTACGCCTCACCCGGCGCGAGATCAAAGCCCGATGCCTTGACGTAGCCCCAGCCATAGTCACCGCCGGTGATCACGGAAATCCCATTGCCGACGGACAACAATTCCGTGTCGGCCGGCACGCTGCCCGATATTACCATGCTCTCCTGGATGTTGATCTCGTCGGCATTGCTGACCACAAGGGTATAGGTGATGTTTTGCACGAATTCCGCCGTGAGCCGCCCGGCGAGCGCGTTTGCAAAGAGCGCGATCTGCGTATTCGCCTGCTTTTCACCCTCGCCGTCGCGCACCGTCGCCGTGATGGCCGCCGTGCCCGCGTGGTTTCCGGCGGTAAAGGTCGTGGTGGCGACCCCATTCGCGTCCAGCGTGGTTGCCACGGAGCCGGGATAGTAGCCCGATGTCCAGTCAAAGGTGACCACGTACCCGGCAAAGAGATTGCCGTTGCCGAACTCGTCGGTGGCGGTAAACGTGAGTGTGGCTTCGTCCAGCCCGTTGGCGAACAGTTCGTTTGGCGCGGCTGTGAGCGCCAGGTTCGTGATGACGGGAATATCCTCCACCACGTAGACTGTCACCGTCGTGGGCACGGAATCCGAGATGCCGTCGCTGGCGTGATACACAAAGTGATCCTCGCCGACAAAGCCCGCCGTCGGCGTATAGACCAGCGCGCCATCCGCAAAGAGGGTCAAGGTTCCGCTCGGCGGTGTGGTATCCAGCACGGCATACAGCGTGCCGCCGTCGGCGTCCGTGTCGTTAGACAGCACGCCGCCCTCGGCGGAGACGTGCAGTGGGGTCTCAAAGAGGGTGCTATAGTTATCAGGGTTGGCTTGCGGTGCGACGTTCCCTGGTATAATGGTGATGGTCAACATCTGCGTGCCGGTCAGCATATAGTCGGAGGCCAGCACCATCATCGTGTAGACGCCGAGGGCATCGTCCCTGGTGGTCGGCCAGCTAAAGTTGCCCTCGTGGTTGATGCTGGCTCCGGACGGGGCATCCGCCAGGCTAAAGACGAGGAACTGGTCCGGGTCATCGACGGCCTCGACGGTCAGCGTGATCTCGAGGGTTTGGATAACGTATTGGGCAGGCGACGGCGTGATGACGGGCGCGTCGTTCTGATCGGTGACGGAGATGGCGATGGCCTGGGTGGTCGTCAGCAGCCCATCAGAGACACGCACGGTGGCGCTGTAGACGCCGGGGCCATCGCCCCGGCTGGTCATCCAGGCAAAATCGCCGCTGTAACTGCCGATGGTCGCCGAAACTGGGGCATTGCCCAGGCTGTAGGTCAGTTGTTGGAGCGGGACGTCCGCGTCGGTGGCGACGGCCGTAAAGCTGACCCGGCTACGCTCACTCGCGGTCACGTTGTCGATGTGCGCTAGCAGTGGGGCATCGTTGACCTCGGTCACGGTGATAGCGATGCTTTGGCTGACGGTGATCACCCCATCGCTAACATAGATGATAATCGGGTAGACGTCACCGCCGTCAGCCTCTGTCGTCGTCCAGCTAAAGACGCCGCTGCTGTCGAGAGCGGCAGGCGCGTATGTTTCGAGTGTGTAGGTGAGTGCCTGGATCGGCAGATCAGCGTCTGTGGCTGCGGCGCTAAAGCTGATGTACGTTCCTTCATCCACGGTCACGTCGCTGAGAACAGGCATCTGCGGTGGCTGGTTGATCTCGGTCACGGTGATGGCGACGGTTTGGCTGGTGGTCACCACGCCGTCACCTGCATCAATGGTGACATTGTGCAAACTGGGGCCATCGGCTTCGCCGGTGTACCACAGTATTCTGCCCGTATCGCTGATGGTCATGCCAACGGGAGCATTGCTCAGATTGTAGCTCAACGTCTGCACGGGAATATCCGGGTCGTCAGCAGTGGCGTTGAGGCTGACCGTCGCGCCTTCGTCAACCGTCCAGGCGCTCAACGGAGCCATAAAGGTGGGAGCTATATTGACCTCGTTCACCGTAATAGAAAAAGTCACGCTGTCTGTAAATGCGCCATCAGAGACGAGTATGGCGACGGTATAGACGCCGCCACCATCGGCATCGTCTGTTTGCCAGGTGAACGAGCCACTGGTACCATTGATAAAGGCTCCACCAGGGGCCTCTGTCAGGCTGTAGGTGAGCAATTGGGCCGATAGGTCGGCATCGGTGGCGGTGGCGGTAAAGGTGACCAATTGACCTTCATTGACGGTCTGGTTGCCCAGGGCGGCCAGCACCGGTGGCTGGTTGACCTCGGTCACGACCAGGTTGATGGTCTGGCTGGTGGTCAGCAGCCCATCCGACACGTTAAGAGTGGTAGTGTAAATGCCATCGTCGCTTTCGGTGGTGGGCCAGCTAAAGGCGCCGTCGCCGTCGAGGATGGCCCCGGCGGGAGCGTTGCTCAGACTGTAGTTCAACGTTTGGATTGGCACATCGCTATCCGTTGCCACAGCGGTAAAGTTGATAGTCGCACCTTCGGCCACGTTTTGGTCGGCAATAGCCGCCAACACTGGCGCTTGATTCTGTTCGGTGACGGTCATCAAAACCGTATGGCTGACGGTCAAGCTGCCATCACTGAGGTGAATGGTAGCGCTGTAAACGCCGGGGCCATCCGCTTCCGTGGTCGGCCACCTAAAGGTACCGCCGGCGTTCAAGGTGGCGCCGA
>JAAEPW010000082.1 GCA_024232355.1 Chloroflexota bacterium
GTGCAACCGACAGTTGCCTCAATTCGTGGCAAAAGTCTCTAGCGTATCAAAGTTAGGAAATCCGATGAGATGCACATTATTGTATAACATTTTCCAGGTACGTCAAGGCAAAATTGCGACGAATAGTACAGCAATTTGGACAATTCGAGCATTTTTCCAAAATTGGTCCCAAAAAACCCGATTTTGAGAGCGTTTCACGTCTGGGACAAACAAATGATGGTCATCGTAAATTCGCGACATAGGAAATGTCGTTCCCACCCCCACATATGGGAAAGTAACGCATTTTGATCACAGCTGTGGGAGTTGTGTACCTCCGTTTCTGGCTACCACTTGAGTGCTCCGATGTAGCGTAGCGGAAAAATCGTTCTCTTCGCTCTGCACTACAAAATATAATTTCGGTTCCTGACCATACGCAGTACAATACTATGCAATCACGATCACGAGAAAGGAGCCGATACGATGTATGCTGCATTGCACCTTAAAAACCGAGTTTTGTACTGTTCGCTGTCTCTCGTCCTGGTCATTGGGTTGTCGCTTGGCTGTCTCGCTCCCTCCCTGGGACAAGAGGTGTGGGACGAGAGGCTGTTTCCCGGGACGAGAAGACGGTGTTACATTCGCCGTCGTCGTTGCGGTGTCACCAGGATCCTGGCGCTGCGAAGCAGTGTGTTGTGCTGTCGCTTGGTTCTGATGGCTGCTCTGCTGATGTGGAGCAGATGGACCACAAGCACTCCTATGACCTGGACGCTGTTGGGCCTGCCGGTGGTCGATTTTCTCCTCGCGTCTTTGCCGCTGCTTCGACCAGAAGTGCTGAAGGCGCCTGCCTATCCCTATCTGGTGCGGGGAATAGGAGAAATCTATCGCTTCACCGTGTGCACGTTGCTCTGGGCTGGACTGTCCCCAGAAGGCGGCAACACCTGGGCAATGATCGTAGGTGGTAGTGTGCGGACCGCTGATGGGGCCTGGTCGCAAGGGGGGATCCACCAAGACGGTACGTGGTATCTGGAGATGGAGGGCCACGTCATCTTCACCTACAAACCCCGCAACTTGTTCGAGGAACGTGTCCTGGTAGTGTTCTTCCGCCAGTTTCGTACTCCCGAGAGCACATCCAAGCGCCCCTTCCTGCGCCAAGAGTGGCTGACTGAGTGGTTCGGCACTTACCAGGAGCACATCAGCCGCTGGCAGAAATACGTCCGTGAAGGCGGTCTGGAGAAACTCAACGGGGAACACGAAGGCTGGGTAGTGACGCCCGAGATCCAGCAAGGAATCTTGGACATCTGGGGCCCAAACTTCTGGTTGAGTGCTCCTCAGGTGCGCGAGCGTTTGTTGGCTGCCGGGTACATCTCCTCTCCAGAGGATATCTCTGTGCCGAGCATTCACCGTGTGGCGAGAGAAACAGGCTTTGCCGAAGCACGTCGCGTGTTGCGCGAGATGTTCAAATTCACTGCCGATGGCCCAGAGTGGCGCGACGACGTGCTGATCGAGCGGGTCTTGGAGTTGAACGAGCAGTTGATGACTTTGCTCCAGGAAGGAGAAAGGCTGTCGCCCCAACTGATCTTGGAAGCGGAGGCCCTGAAAGAGGGCTTGGACGTTCCCGCTCCCCAGCCGCAGAAGCAGTTGCCTTACGCCTACCAATTGCAACGGGCACTCTTCGGACAGTGGGAAGAGGTAGACGACGGCAGTATTCGCTGTCTCCATTGTGGCTCCAAATTGGTGGGCTGCAAGGAAAAGGAACCCCGGCGCAAGCAGTACCGCGATTCGGTCACCATGGAATGGCGTGAAGCAGAAGGACATCGCTGCTACTGTTACAACCCAGACTGTGAATGCGAGACCTTCACCACCTACCCTGACGGAGTGCGCCTCTACTCCCCCTGGACGGTGGAAATGGTGATTTGGGGTGTGGCGGTCTACATGCGGATGCGGACTACCTATCGCCTGGCAGCCGATGCGGTGGGTGTCTCGCACGTCACCCTGTGGCGTTGGGCTATGGAGGTAGGAAACCAGGCCCTGCCGGTCGCCGCCCTGTTTGGCGTGGTACACTCCAGTGGAGTGGTGGGCGTGGACGAGAAGTGGGTTCTGGTACCCAAGAACGATAAGCCCGCCGGCAAACGGAAACGCTGGATGTATGTTCGCCCTCTGGGCGTGGCGGTGGACGTTCACACTTATGATTTGTTGCATAGCGAGATCTACCCTTACAACGGGAAAAAAGAGGCCCAGGCCTTCCTGCAAGCGCTCAAAGCCAAAGGATATAGCCCACAGGTGATCCTCACGGATATGAATCAGGATTACTCGGAGCCCATCGCCGCTGTGTTCCCCGAAGCGACGCATCACGAATGCGTCTTTCACGCCTTGCAGTGGGCACAGCGGTTGCTCAAGGATATCTACGGCAACAACTATGCCGCAGACTACCCCGAAACCGTGGCTCTCAAGAAGAAACTGTACAAAATCTTCGATGCCAAGAGCAAGAAGACGGTCGAGAAACGGTATCGGGAAGTGATGGCTTTGCAAGAGGAATACACGGCCCAACTGTCTGACTCTCAGCGCATCTTCGACTTTCTGGAACGCCACTATCCTAAGTTGGTCAACGCAGTCGAGAACCCGCTCACGCCGTTGACTAACAACACCGTCGAATTGGTCAACCGTCGTTTTGACCAACACTACCAGAATATGTGTGGCTTCGACGGCATTGAGACGGCGCGAAAGTATTTGCATTTGTTTGAACTGACCTATCGTTTTACTCCCTTCGCCAAAGACAATCGACCGGTGGAGGGACGAGAGTTGGATATTCGCGGTAAGTGTCCCCTGGAGCTGGCTGGCTATGACATTAGCCAGATGCCCATCGCCCGAGTCTTGCGGGGACAGTTGCTCGGATGGCCTCCTGGGCTTCTACAGGAATCTGTCCCAAGCACGTAACGCTCCCATAATCATGTCAAGCTCATCTATCAGGATAATGTAATTTCCGCCATGACCCGACGCGTAGTTGAAATAGCGGTCGCCTGCCCTCCCGTACCACCATTGATACCCATACCCAAGATCGCGAAAGTACCCGTAGCTGCTTCTAAAGCCTTCCGAGTAACTTTCCAGGGATTCCCTGACCCAATCCGCAGAGATGATCTGGTTTCCCTCATATTCACCATCGTTGAGATATAACAAACCGAACTTGGCCATATCACGAGCCGTAACGTAGATTTCTATACAGCCAAAGTTGTAGTTATCTGCCAGGGTGCTCCAATCGCCCACCTGCGTGTTAATCGGCGAGAAAAGATGCTCCTGAGCGTACGATTTGAGATCTGTATCGCACGCCCGTGCCACTATAATCCCCAGGATATGGGACGTCAGATTGCTGTA
>JAAEPW010000083.1 GCA_024232355.1 Chloroflexota bacterium
ACAGTAAGACACTTCCTTTAAAACTACACAGGGTTTATAGAAGCACCAATACACTAGAATACTGTAGTTACTTGGGACTATGCCTATACCCCAGTTCTCAAATATTCGTGTCCCACTGAATCCAACAGACCTCAGCGGTGACTAGCTTCATCCCGGGCATAGTCCTTTTCGTCCGTGATCATTCATTCATTCATGCGGTTAAACCCGCCGGCATCGAGATTCCAGGCCGTTCGCATCCCTCGTCTGCCACGGTAACCGCCTCTTCCTTGGAAACTTCCTGCGCCGTGGTACCCACGTGGTCGATAGTGGTGAATGGCCCTTCACGCCGCACTGATGTGTCGCATCACTCCACTGGTTCGACGGCTGCGACCGCTTCGTCCGCTTTCCTGACTTCGACGACTGCCACGACTATGCTGAGAACATGCGCCGCGCGTGCCCTGTGAATGCCGCAATGGCATAGCTGCTGGCACCGCAAACTGATTGTCGCCAGCCCCTTGTTGCGCCGGCTGTATTTCCTGCACATTTCTCGGAGCTCCTGGACTGAATGTGATTAAGTGCGACTGTCCCGTCGCCGCATGCAAAGCTCTTTGCAGATTCTCTGCACTGAATTGGCGCGTGGCCTGCCCCGCGACGCCCGGTTGAGCTTG
>JAAEPW010000084.1 GCA_024232355.1 Chloroflexota bacterium
AGCAGCATCGCGCTCCCTTTGCGGCGCAGGTAGTAGGTGATGGGTGATAGTGGGTTCATTGGCGTTATCTCCTCTCAATGATGGCTACGGGATCGAGTTTGTAAAGCATCCAGCCGATGGTACCCACGCTTGCCAAAGCAACGGCCAGCGGCAGAGGCATGGTAAGCAACCAGGGCACGAGGCTGAAAAAATCCAGAGTCAGGCCGCGAGGGCCATAGACGAGGTTCTGCATAGCAAGCAGGCCAATTCCGCACAACGCCGCGCCGACGACCCAGGCCACGCCGACCGTGCTGCCCGTTTCTTTCATCGTGCGCCAAACGAGCCAAAAGCGGCTGCGGCCAACGGCATTCAGGATACCAAACTCTTCCTGGCGCTGAGTGAAAAAGATGTGGTTCAACGTAGCCAGGGCGATGGCAGCCACGGCGGCGATCATGCATTCGAGCGCGGCAAAGGTGAGGACAGTGGCCGTCGTCATTTCTCTGTACTCGCGCTCTTCCATAGCGTAGGTGGTGACGCGCG
>JAAEPW010000085.1 GCA_024232355.1 Chloroflexota bacterium
AGCAGCATCGCAATGTTCTCGACTATCTCGTTGAAGCCTGTGACGCAGCAAATTGGGGTAGGCAAGCTCCATCCCTACTCCCAGGAGACACTGTGATTGTTGGATAAGTCATCGGGGGCGTTATACCCCCTGAACGGTTACTATAATTTTTCTAAAAAGGAGGGAAAAAATGAATGCAGAAAAAAAGACCGCAACAATCTTGCAAGATGTAAAGATAAATATAAAGGCAAAGCTTTCAGCATTATGGGCTTCTTTGTTGTTTTTATATGTCTATGTGGATATTTTCCATTTACAATCACCGGGGTATATAGAGGAAATAATGGCGGGAGAAGCATGGTCTTCACCTCAATTAACGTTATTGGGAGCCATGATATTTTTGACAATTCCGAGTGTTATGGTTTTCCTATCCCTAGCATTAAAGTCTAAAGCGAATCGCTGGACAAACATCATCTTGGGTATAGTATATATTGCTACTTCGATAATAATCATAATACAAGGGGCCATGGCATATTATATATTTGGTCAAATTGTAGAAATTGTGCTTCTTTTACTAATTGTCTGGTATGCGTGGAACTGGCCTACACAGGAAGTATAAGTCGATTCTATCTTTTGTGAAACTAGTCAGAGGAAAAGTAGCCATAACTGTGGAGTATGATAGCAAAACCTGGCGAGTTGCGAATAGTGGCTCGTCTTCTTGTTGCCCCTTGGCACATTCCATTATGCTCCGAGCCTACAATTAATCCCCTGAAACACGTTCGGGGTTTGACACAAATATCACCCGGCTACTATAATGCACGTATGATTTCACCAATCTCAGAATAGTCAAAAGGAGAAACAAAATGAACACAAACAAAAAGACCGCAATAATTGTGGGAGTATTATTCATAACTGCCACAGTTACGTATATGATAGGTTCTAGCTATTTAGACCCTATTCTCGATGCTCCGGATTATCTCGTTAATGTTTCTGCAAATAAAAACCTGGTATTGATAGGAATGCTCTTTGAGTTGGTTAATAACGTTGCAGTTGTTTGCATTCCATTTATGATGTTTCCAATCTTGAAAAAGCATAATGAAGCCTTGTCTCTTGGATATGTTGTTTTCAGGATTGTTGAGTCTGTTACCTTAATTATAGGTAGTATCAGCATACTATCACTCGTGACACTAAGTCAGGAATTTGTCAAAGTAGGAGCTCCGGATGCTGCCCATTTTCTAGCCTCGGGAACTTTATTACTAGCAGACCGTGATTGGACCGTTTTGCTTGGGGTTAATATCGTTTTTCCCCTAGGTTCTCTGATATATAACTATTTATTGTATCGATCCAAACTCATTCCTCGATGGTTATCAGGTTGGGGGTTTGTTGGAGCCGCATTGTTGTTGCCAAGAGCCTTGATGTTGCTTTTCGGCGATAATACCTTGGTGATTTTAACTCTACCAATATGGGTGCAAGAAATGGTATTTGCGTTATGGCTGATCGTTAAAGGGTTCAATCCGTCTGCAATTGCTTCCGAGCCTGTCTAAACAGAATGAAGCGAGATAAAAACAAAACAGGGAGAAAGCTCCCTGTTTTGTTCAAATCGAAGCAAAGTCTCGATTCAATGAGCGCATCTATTATACAAGGAGATAACACGATGACTAGCAAAGACAAAATAAATTCACCCCAAAAGACCGCAAGAGTTGCAGCGTTTGTGTTTCTAATCGTAATTGGTATGGGGATATCGGCTGAACTTTTTGTTCTCGGGGATATTATTGTGCCCAGAGATGCCGCAGCAACAGTCGATAATATTGTGGCTTCTGAATTGCTATTCCGTCTCTCCCTCGTGATCGGTCTAGTTCGCCAAATGTTCTTGCTGTTGTTGGTTCTAGTTTTATACAAGTTACTCGAACCCGTTAACAAAACCATTGCTTTGCTTATGGTCATATTCGCTCTGGTCAGCATCCCTATCGCGATGCTCAATGAGCTTAACCATTTTGCTGTCCTGCTACTATTGAGCGGTGCTGACTATGTGACAGCATTCAAAGCCGATCAGTTGCATACCCTGGTGATGTTCTTTCTTGATTTGCGCGAGTATGGAACATTTATCCCAGGGATTTTTTCCTTGTGGTTATTTTTCCAAGGTTATCTAGTTTTCAAATCGGGCTTCCTTCCTAGAATTCTGGGCATCTTGTTGATGATTGGAGGTGTATGCCATCCGATACTTGCTGTTTCATTCTTTCTTTTTCCCAACTTTGATGCGACGATATTGGGCGTGTTTGCGTTTCTTGGAGAAGTGTTATTTTACTTGTGGCTTTTGATCAAGGGTGTAAACGTCAAAGAGTGGGAAAAACGTGCTCTTGAATCTGCTTGATATCCCCATACAAGATTTAGAACTTTTCAACACGTCATTCCGAGCGACCGAAGGGAAGCCTGCCCTGAGCTTGTCAAGGGGTCGAGGAATCTCCGAGTCGTGTTTGCCGTCGCAAGTGGAGATTCCTCGATTTACTACGCTCACTTGGAATGACGTACCAGAAAAGCCTGATTAGGAGATCCCAATGAAAAAAAGATATTATCTCTCAATGTTGAGCGTGTTTCCACTGATTTTGACGTATGATTGCGTCTACTTTGTTTCTCACCAATCGTTAAAGCTGTTTTTAACGATGGTTTTACCCCATTTTGCCGTATATGGACTCGTTAACTTTTTTGGAACCTATTTCCTTTACAAACCAATTGACTATTTATTTATCCAGAGTGGGGATACTATACAGGCTAAAAAGCAGCATGCCGCCCAGCGAATTAATCACCTTACTTGGTATTCAACAGGTTGGATATTTTTTATTGGTACCTTGAATGTTGTTATTCTTCTTTTGGGTGTGTTTTTATTCCAAGGGGCTTCCGACATTGCTTCTATGGATAAAATGCCGCCGATATTATTTTTGAATGTGATTCCATCGTCATTATTTACTTTTGCCATCCATCCTGCCCTTATCGCCTATTTTTTAATTAATGATTTCAACCTCGATCTCAAAGCGAAAACATTTTTACATTTTCAAATTCTTTATCCGGCAGGGAAAAAGAGAATAGGGCTAACTTTATTATTTGTTTTTCTTATTCTTGTTTTCTTTCCGAATCTGATTGCTATATCGGATTTAGTGATCGCTTCAATTTATGATCAGTCTCAGTATTTGAGTATAGATCTCGTAGAAACTTTATTGAACGAACAGCTTGTAATTTTTATCGGGATGATTTTTGCGGTAGTATTTATAACCCGCTCTTTTACCAAACCCATCTATTCACTTTTAAAAGAAATCAACAAGGTACGTGAAGGGGATTATTCAACCCAAGCCGCTATCATTACGGACGATGAAATTGGTGTGCTCACGAAAGAATTTAATGAAATGGTGAAAGGACTAGAAGAACGCGAGTTTATTAGAGATACCTTTGGCAAGTATGTTACCAAAGATGTGGCAGCCGTAATTCTCGATCAGAAAATAAATTTAGAGGGCCAAGTGCGCGTATGCACGATCTTGGTAACGGATATTGCGAATTATACGACAATTTCTGAGGAATTAACACCTCAAGAAATCGTCATGATGTTGAACGAGTACTTTTCTGTCCTGGTAAATATTATTCAAGATCATAGAGGGGTAGTGAATAAATTTGTTGGAGATGCTATTTTTGCCATGTTCAATGTCCCCCTTGATGATCCCGATCATGCTGTAAATGCGATCAAGGCTGCCTTGGCCATAGAAAAAATCACCGCGACTCGTAAATTTGGTAAAAATCACCCACTTGTTACCCGGGTAGGAATCAATACAGGAGTTATAGTGGCAGGAAATATCGGATCAGTTGACCGGATGGAATATACCGTCATTGGTGATGAGGTAAATGTTGCCGCCCGATTAGAACAACTGAATAAACAACATGGCACCCACGTCCTTTTGGGAGAGAATACCTACAATATGGCTAAAAATCACTTTGATTTCATTCCACTAGGAAGTTTTCAATTAAAAGGAAAAGAAAAAACTATAAAAGTATACACGATTGACAATTAAACTTTGCATTCAAGGAGAATCTAAACCATGACGCAACAACCTATTATCCAGGCCCAGAACATTCACAAGACCTTTCGCAACGGACAGATCCAGGTGCACGCCCTGCGGGGGGTTGACCTGACCATTGCCTCTGGTGAGATGGTGGCGGTGATGGGGCCATCGGGGTGTGGCAAGACAACGCTGCTCAACTGCCTCTCAGGGCTGGACAGCTTTGACGAGGGTGAGGTGCAGATTGAGGGCGCCTCCCTGGCCGAGATGAGCGACCGGGCGCGCACGGACTACCGGGCCCACCGTATGGGCTTTGTCTTTCAGACCTTTAACCTGCTGCCGGTGATCAGCGCGGCGGAGAACGTAGAGTTGCCGCTCTTGCTGTCCGAGGTCAAGCCCCGGGAGGCCCGTCGCCGGGCCTTGGACGGGCTGGCCGAGGTGGGATTGAGCGACCGGGCCAATCATCGTCCGGCGGAGCTTTCCGGCGGTCAGCGCCAGCGGGTGACCATCGCTCGGGCCCTGGTCAACCAGCCCGCCATCATCTGGGCTGACGAGCCGACCGGCAACCTGGACAGCCAGTCGGCTCAGAACATCCTCGACCTCATGCGCGCGTTGAACCGGGAGCAGGGCCAGACCTTTGTGATCATCACCCACGACCAGGACATCGGCGAGCAGTGCGACCGCATCGTGCGCATGCGGGACGGGGAGATTATCGACCGTGGAAACGGCAGCGATCTGGCCGCACCCGAGCCCCAAGCGGCAGATCAGGCATAGGCGTTGTTCAGAAACAACGTCGCGCTTTTTATCCAATTTCACTCGGAAAATGCGCATCAAAACACAAGTTATTTTTGAACGACCTCACAGGAGACGATTATGATTCAGCAACTTGGCCTGAGTACCGCCGAAAAATGGATGACCATTCTACTGATTTTGATGGGGCTGGCGCTGCTCTATGTAGTACTGATGGGACTGCGCCGGCGCATCATCTTTAAGATGGGCCTGCGAAACATCACCCGAAGACCGGGCCAGACTGCCTTGATCGTCCTGGGCCTGACCCTGAGCACGGTGATCATCGTCAGTGCCCTGAGCCTCGGCGACACGTTGACCTACTCTGTGCGCCGCCACGTGGTGGACGCCTACGGGGAAATTGATCAGGTGATCTCGCCGCCCTTGCTCTCAACCCTGGCGGGACTCGCCGCGGGCGCCATGGGCGACGAGGGGGGGGATGATCCAATGGCAGCCTTGGCCGACTCTAATCTGGGCGGCGTGCTCGAAGGAGACCTGACCAGCATCCTGGGGTTGCTCAAGGAAGGGTTGCCTGGCATCAGCGAAGAGCGCTACGCTCAACTCCGGGATCAAGCCCAGTCAGACCCGGCCACCGCCGCTCTGGTGGACGGGGTGGCTCCCTCCATCGCCTTCCCCACCATCATCCGAGACCGGACCAGCGGACAGGGCATCCCCCTGGGTTTCATCGTGGCGGTGAACAACGAATACGACGAGCAGTTCGGCCTCACGTCGGTGGACGGGGAGCCGGTGCAGATGGAGGAACTACGCACGGGCGTGGGGAACATCTTTGCCCAGGCCATGAGCCTCTTTGGCTGGGCGAACAGCATTGGCGTCAACGTGGAAAGCAGGGCCGTGGGCGTGGCCCAGGTCGGAGCGCTGATCACCCAGCTACAGACCGAGTCGCCCGATGAGGTCGCAACTGCGGACGCAGTTGATCCGACAACGGTTCCGACCACTGAACCGGCAGCCTCCCCGACCCAGCCGGCCGCCACCGAACCGTCTGACGAACCGACAGCCACCGCCCTGGCTGTGACCCAACCGACCGCGGAACCATCCGCTACACCGGCCATTGAATCGACCAGTGAAGCAACTGTCGACCTGACCGGAGAGACACCCGATGATCAGTTCCCCACTCTGCCCTTGACAGAGACCCTGGACCTCTCGGCGCTGGGCTTGGGCACGGTGGATCTGTCCACCCTGTCCGGCGCCGCGCTGACGGACACCTTGGTTCTAGCCGCGATGGAAGAAACCCTGGGCATCGACATAGACACTGTCCTCAGCACGATGAACCTGAACACCCTGGGCATAGAGATCGACCGGGTGCTGGAGCAGGTGGGGCTGGAACTGCGTCAGGGGGACGTCTACCTGAACAGATTGGGCGCGGAGCAACTCAACGCGCAGCCGGGTGACGTGCTGGACATCTTTATCGGCCCCATCCCCGTGCCCTTTCGGGTGCGAGCTATTGTGGAGCAGTCCGGTCCCTTGGGCGCGCTCAAGCCGGTGGTCATGCTGCGGTTGGACGAGGCCCAGGAACTGCTCTTTATGCCGGGGCGGGTGAACAATGTGCTCGTCTCCAACACTGGGGACGCCTACACGGGCATGGAAAACACGGCGGGCGCGGCCCGGCAACTGAGAGCCTTGGCCCTGAACGAGGCCGCCCTGACAGAGTTGGTGGCCCTGCTGCGGGAACCGCGCGTACTCGCTCACATCGAGGCCGGTGCGGACGGCTCTGCTCCTTTGGCCTCAAAGCCCACTTCGGACTCTGAGGAGCTTGGCGACCTCCTGGCCTTTTTCACCGGGGGAGGGAGCCGGATAGATCTGGCCGAACGGACGCCCCTTTTGGTCGCAGAACTCGCGCGCGCGGGCATCTCTCAAGAGTTGCGGGTGCTCGTGGCCCAGCCGGACATGCAGAGTTGGCTGCAAGGATTGCTCCTCCCCGGCGAGACCAGTAAGCGGCTGGACGAGATCCTGGGCCGGATCAGCGATCTGGAAGTGCTGGATGTGCTGAGCAAGAACACGGTGGTGGAGGTGGCAGCGGTCGGCGGCACGATCTTTACCACGGTCTTTACCATCTTTGGGACCTTTTCCATCTTTGCCGGGGTACTATTGATCTTTCTGATCTTTGTCATGTTGGCTGCGGAGCGACGCAGCGAGATGGGCATGGCCCGAGCCATCGGTATGCGCCGGAGCCACCTGGTGCAGATGTTCGTGTCCGAGGGCATGATCTACGATCTGGTGGCCGCTGCCCTGGGCATCGTTCTGGGGCTGGCCGTCTCTTACGCCATGATCGGCTTTCTGGGCGGCATCTTTAACACAGCGGCCCAGCAGGTCAGCAGCGAACTGAGCAGTAGTCTCTTTACCTTTCACTTTAACGTGGCCCCCACATCAGTGGTGATCGCCTACGCCCTGGGCGTGCTCTTTACCTTTGCCGTGGTCACTCTCTCCTCCTGGCGGGTAAGTCGCCTGAACATCGTTTCGGCTGTCCGGGACATTCCGGAACCGGAGGGGGGCGAACAGGGCGCGGGCAAGCTGGTCGGTCGGCTGATCACCGGCCCGCTTACCGTGGCCGTGGGCGTGTGGATCTGCTTCGGCGTGGCGGGTGGACAGTCGGGTACCCTGCTACTCATCGCTCTCTCCCTGGTGCTGGCGGGCGGGATGCTGAGCGTGAGCTGGACGCTCTCGACCACATCCATGCGCACAGAGCGGCGTCGACGGCTGGTCTACTCTGTCATGGGCCTGGGGCTGGTGCTCCTTTGGGGACTGCCCTGGGAGAGATTGCTGCCTGGCATGGGCTTTGGCGTGCTGGAGCAAGATGCCCAGTGGACACTGCTCTCCTTTATCGTAAAGGGGCCGGCCCTGATCCTGGGCGGGATCCTGATCATCATGTTCAGCGCAGACACTATTCTGCAGGCGGTGAGCCGGGTGCTGGGTGGCATCGGCGCGCTGGCGCCAGTCCTCAAGACCGCCATCGCCTATCCCCTGAGCAGCCGCTTCCGCACGGGCATGGCTATGGTCATGTTTGCCATGATCATCACCACAGTGGTGCTCATGTCGGTGGTGATCCAGGCCACGCAAAGCGCCATCACACTGGACGCCAAGAGCAGCGCCGGCTTTGATATCAGCACGTCGTTTGGGCTGCTCAGCTTTTTTGATCGGGTGACGGATATGGAAGGGGAATTGGCCCAGATGGAGGAGTTTGCTCAGGAAGATGTGGCGGCAGTGGGAGCCATTGTCAACCCCACAGTAGACGCGCGCCAGGCGGGCGCCGACCCGACCGGAAGCTGGTATTCCCTCGCCATGACGGGTATGGACGAGGGCTTCATGACCCAGGCCCGGGATATCTACACCTTCCAGCAGCGAGCGGAGGGATTCGAGAGCGACGCCGCGGTCTGGCAGGCGCTGATGGAGCGGGACGACGTGGCCATCGTCTCCCCGTCTCTGGTGGCCAACCCCGACAGCAGCTATGACAGCTCTGGAGGCAGCAGTGGCAACAGCTTGACAGCCGCCTTCGGCGATCTCGCTGAGGAGGCAAGCACTCAGGATGAGGGCCGCTCTCAGGATGGAGGGCAGGCACAGGATGGGTTCAACTTTCGGCTGACCGGTTTCACCCGGGCAGATGATCTGCCGGAGGTGTGGCTGGAGCTGCGGGACAGGGCCGGCGGACAGATGCGCATTCACCGGGTGCAGGTGATCGGTGTGCTGTCAGATATTACCACGGTCAGCCTTGCCCCAGTCCACGTCAACAGCCGGGCCGTCGCCGCCCTCACCGGCAAGGATATGCAGCCGGACTTTTTTTTCGTCAAGGTAGCCGAGGGCGCAGATGTACGGCAAGTGGCCCAAAAAGTGGAGCGGGCCTTTCTCAGCTCTGCGCTTGAAGCAGGGGTGATCGCAGACAGCGTCGCCAAGGGCCAGACGTTGATCCGGGGCATCCTGCAACTGTTCCAGGGCTTTCTGGCCCTGGGGCTGATGGTGGGCATCGCCGCGCTAGGGGTGATCAGCTCCCGCACGGTGGTGGAGCGACGTCAGGAGGTGGGCATGTTGCGGGCCATCGGCTACCAGCCGGGCATGATCACCCTCTCCTTTGTGCTGGAGGCCAGCTTTATCGCCCTGGTGGGCATCAGCCTGGGCACGGTCACGGGTATCCTGCTGGGCCAGGCCATGATCGGGCAGTTCTTTAGCGTCATCACGGCCGGGCGCACCCTGGCTGTGCCGTGGGCACAAATCGGGGGCATTGTCTTGGGTGCGTACCTTTTCTCGCTGCTTGCCACCATCCTACCCGCGATACAGGCATCCCGCATCTATCCGGCGGATGCGCTTCGCTACGAGTAAGCGGGGCTTTGTACAGAATGAGCCAAGGCATCTTGGCCTTGGAAAAGGAGGCTTGCCTACATAATATTTCTGGCCGATTTCAACCTCCAGGAACAGGAAGGGAACCACAGTTTCAAGTCCAATTCAATCCAGCTTGTCAATAACGTTCAAAAAAAGGAGATAAATGATGAATAATTTACCAAATATGGAGCAAGAAAAAAGCGTTCTGCGATGGGGTGGCCTGGCCGGGATGCTGGGTAGCGTCCTCTTTATTCTCGCCATGGTTGTAGTATTTGCAGGTCCCGTGGGAACGGAGGATCCTGCCAGCCTCGAGGGATGGCTCACGCGCTTCCCCGACATCAAAATGGCCCGTGTGGTAGAGAATATCGTATACCTGGTGGCTCTCCTCTTGGAGGTCCCCCTTTTCCTGACTTTGTACCGTGCTCTCCGGAAAACGAGCCTCGCGCCCGCTCTCTTTGGTAGCGCGCTGGGCATTCTGGGGATTGTCTCGATGGTGGTCTCAACAACACCGCACGTCGCTCACACCCCGCTCTTCGAGATCTATAACGCTCCTGGGGCGACCCCCGCAGATCAGGCGACAATCGCCATCTTGTGGCAGATGGTCA
>JAAEPW010000086.1 GCA_024232355.1 Chloroflexota bacterium
AGCAGCATCGCAATGTTCTCGACTATCTCGTTGAAGCCTGTGACGCAGCAAATTGGGGTAGGCAAGCTCCATCCCTACTCCCAGGAGACACTGTGATTGTTGGATAAGTCATCGGGGGCGTTATACCCCCTGAACGGTTACGATTTTTGTACCCGATCTCGAGTCCTCGGCCATCGTTGGGTCCAGGGTCGTTGGATTGGTCGTGTTGAGACGCAAGGGATGAGGGGCAGGTGGTAGGTTTTCCCACTGTGTGTCCCCCGTTCGTTGCCACAGGGCAAAGCCCTGTTCGTAGGCCTGGCGTGACCCCTGAAAGTCAAAGGCCAGATCACATGTCAATCCCAGTTTCATCAACGTCCGCGCTGCCTGGTCATGCTCTCCCTGCTCCTCAAGCAATGGAAGCGCTCGTTTGTAGTAGCCGCTTGCCTCCTGGCAAGCATAGGCCAGGCGGGCTTGGTCGCCGGCGCGCAGTAGATACTCTGCCGCTTTCTCTCCCTCTCCTGCTAGCTCGTAATGCCCGGCGATCAATCCCAAATACTCTCCGATCCGTTCTCCAGCGGCAACCTCTAGCCAGCATGCTACCTGTCGGTGGTACACCCGGCGCAGTTTTAGCAGTACTGTTTCGTAGGTCACATCTCGCAGCAAGGCATGCTTAAAGATGTACTCTTCCGCACCAGCAAAGGCAGAGTGTTCCCGCCGAAAGACCAACTCCCGGTCACGAACAGCTTCTAAAAGTGGGGCGACTGTTGCCTCGTCGAGTTCGCTTCTTTCCTCTGCCTTTAATTCAGCCACCGCAGAGTCCCAGAACAGCCGCCCTACCACCGCGGCTCGTTGCAAAAGCATTTTTTCCTCAGATGGCAGACTGTCCAATCGGGCCTGGAGCACCCCGGTCAGCGTCGGCGGCACGCGCACCTTCGCCAGCCGCTCTAGCTCGACTCGCCAGCGGTCCTCCTCGCACACGATCACGTCGTCCTCGATCAACATCTTGATCAACTCTTCGACGTAGAATGGATTGCCTCCGGCTCCCTTGACGATTAAATTACGCAGTTCACTGGGGACGTCCTTCACTTTTTGCAGGATCTCCCCGACCAGCGCTCGGCTGGCCCGCCGTGAGAGAGGCCTGAGATTGATCTGGGTGTGGATATCCTGTCCCTCGCCCCAATTGGGGCGGCGCTCAAACAGTGATGGACGCGCCAAGCAGACCACCAGCAGTCGCGTGTTGGGAATCGCCGCCACCAGGTAGTCGATCAGGTCGAGGGAGCTGTCGTCCGCCCAGTGGATGTCCTCCAAAAAGATCACTGTTGGTTCGCTGGCTATGGCCCGCAGATACTCGGTCAGATGAGCTGTCGCCAGCTCCCCGAAAGACTCGCTGCCCAACCGGGCCTGGACCACCTGGCTGGCGGAGAAGTCAAGACCAAGGAGTTGTCCGACCAGGTCCACCTGGTCAGAATCGAGAACAGTAGCCATTCCGGCACGAAACTTTTTCCGTACCTCCGCGGCGCTGTCGCTCTCCAGGATATCAAAGCGATGGGCGAACATGCGACGGGCGAGGCCGTAGGGCATTGTCTCTGTCTCGGGCGTGGCCCGCCCCTTGAAATACCAGATTTCCTCCGGCAGCAGTTCGATCCACTTTTCAAACTCGTACAGCAGCCGGCTCTTGCCCACCCCGGCGTCGCCCACGATGGTTACAACACAGGGTTCAGCGTCTTCTATCTTGTTATCAAAGTCACCTTGCAGGGTCGCATCCTGAAAGGCGCTTTGCAGGATCAACAGTTCGGCGTCGCGTCCCACCATGTGAGTCTCGATACCCTCTACACCTCGCGTGGTCATACGGAAGGCACGCGGCTTGGCGCGCTGGACGAGGTAGGTCTGCACCAGCCTGGCCTTTCCCTTAACTCGGAGCGGCTCTTGCTCCAGCACGTCGAACACGCCACGCACGTGGCGGTAGGTGGCATGGGAGATGAGGACGCCACCTACGGGAGCAGCGTGCTCTAAACGGCTGGCGAGGTTGACGGTGTCGCCCATCGCGGTGTATTCGCCGGTGGTGCCCACTTGGCCAAGCAAAACAGGGCCAGTGTTGAGACCGATGCGTACGTTGATCTCGGATGCCATATCAGGGATTGTCACGAGGTCAGATATCCGCGATTCAAAACCCGAGATTTCTTGTTGCATTGCCAGAGCCGCGCGAATGGCTTGTTCGGGGTCATCTTCGCGGGCGGTCTCGGTGCCCCAGAGAGCCATAACGGCGTCGCCCATATGTTTATCGATCTGGCCGCCATGTTCGGTGATGGCTGCGTCCAATTGCTCCCAGAGGGCGTTCATAATCGCGTTCACGTCTTCGGCATCCATCGTTTCGGACATTGCCGTAAAGCCGGAGACGTCGGCAAAGAGAATGGTGACCTGCTTGCGCTGTTTGGAAGTGGGTGGCGGCTCCAGGGTAGCGAGCTTTTCGCGCAAGGCGGCAATTGAGGCATCAACAACAGCATCGCCCAAGATAGTACGCTGTGCTTGCAACTGGGCGATGGCTTGTTCTAATTGTTCTCGCTCGGTCATAGAACCCTTCCTTTGCACATCTTGGACTGTTCATTGTTTACTTTATATAGTACACTAGATGATCCATTCCCACAAACTTGGATAACCCAAGAGCACAGGTCTTGGAGAACAGTGGGGAAACCCCATCTTCTGGTTGCTAGAAACGTGTCAAATACCGCTCCCTCGCCGTGTCAGTTTTCGGACTATAATGGGCCAGGCGTTTTCGGCAAGACTGGGCCAGGGCGATGGAATGCGGGAGGGCTTTGGTGTGGTGAGCGTGCGTGGCAGGGTTTGGGAGAAGAGAAGAGGTGTCCACAGATTGCCGCGAAATCTATCGGCCTAACCTACCCCATTGCCGCCTCCGCCGACGCGATCCCAGTCCGCTCCCTCGCCGTCTCCCCCTGTTCTAGCCAGGTGGTGCATTGACTTGTTTCC
>JAAEPW010000087.1 GCA_024232355.1 Chloroflexota bacterium
GCATCATGGACGGCAAGGAAATGGTGTTTCCCGAGAAGGGTAGCCCACAAGGATCGGTGATCTCCCCGTTATTGGCCAATGCGTATCTGCACGAGGTGCTGGATACGTGGTTTGACCTGCCCTACGACTGGCGGACACTCGGATCGAGGGTACAATGGTGGCCCTGATTGAAAGGAGTGTCTCGAATGGCCAAGCAGAAGCGATACGGCAAGGAATTCAAATTGGGAGCAGCCCGACTGGTAGTTGAGCAGGGATACACGCATGCCGAGGCGGCCGAGCGACTGGGAGTTGCAGCATGGTCGATTGGCCGGTGGATTAAACAGCTTCGCGAGTCGGGCGAACTGCCGTCGAAGAACCAGCCCGTGGCGGAATCTGAGGAATTAAAGGGGTTGCGTAAGGAAAACAAACAGCTGCGAATGGAGAACGACATCCTAAAAAAAGCGGCGGCGTACTTTGCGAAGGAGTCGCTGTGAAATACGCCTGGATCCGAGAGTATCGCGACTCATATCCGGTTACCGTGATGTGCGACGTATTAGGAGTAAGCACGAGCGGCTATTACGCTTGGCTGAAGCGAGAGCCCAGCCTCCGGCAACAACGACGTCAGATGGTCGCCGAAGCGGCTGAGGAAGCCTATCACGAAAGCACGGGCGTCTACGGCTATCGAAAAGTCCACGACGACTTGCAGGAGCGGAAGATCGTCTGCTGTAAGGAAATGGTTCGCCAGGTCCTGCGAGAAAAGGGCCTGTTTTCGCGTACGCAACGCAAGTTCGTGGTCACAACCGACTCGAACCATAACCTGCCAGTAGCGAAAAACCTGATGGATCGCAACTTCAAAGCCACGGCCCCAGACCAGAAGTGGGTGGCCGACATTACCTATATCTGGACACAGGAAGGCTGGTTGTATCTGGCTGTAGTGATGGACTTATTCTCACGTCGAATTGTAGGCTGGTCGATGTCCGACTCGCTCCGAGCCAATGTAGTTCTCGATGCCCTGCAGATGGCCCTGGACCTTCGCAATCCTGAGTCGGGTCTGTTGCATCACAGCGATCGAGGCAGCCAGTACGCCTCTGATGCCTTCCAGGAACTCCTAGACAAGCGTCGCATCACGTGCAGCATGAGCCGCAAGGGCAACTGCTGGGACAATGCCCCGGCAGAGAGCTTCTTCGGCAAGCTGAAGACCGAATGGACCCATGGAAAGACCTACCGTACGCACAAGGACGCGCAAGCAGATCTTTTCACATACATCGAGTTGTTCTACAATCGTAAGCGGAAACACCAAGCGTTGGATTACCTCAGCCCAGTAGCGTTTGAACAACGTTACGGGAGAATTACTATGACTCAAGCCGCCTGATTACCCAACCCCCGAGTGTCCGCCAGTCGTAGGGCAGGTCAGTCTGCAATTGGCGTAGGGTGGGACCAGCGGCCCTCAGGCCGCGCCGGCCCACCAGATCTACCGCGCTCTGCGTATTGGTGGGCCGGCGTCGCTTCGCTCCTGGTCCCACCCTACAGAAAGGAAAAGCCGGACAAAACAGGGGCCAAACGGTCCGGAAGCGTGTTCCAGGCATTGCACAAGATAGGCAAAGCAACGGCTTTCCTTTAGCCCGGATTATTCACGAACGCGGGCTAACTTGAGTTTTGCACGGCATTGCTTCACGCGTTGCATAATTCGGCATTAAACCGCGTAAAAAACCA
>JAAEPW010000088.1 GCA_024232355.1 Chloroflexota bacterium
GACAAACCACCCCCCTTGCTAGGCGAGTCCACTGACATCCCGCCTCCCTAACAGGTGATAATATCTGGAAATGTCATTCGCACCCAGTGTTGCTCGCCCGGCGTTCTCGTGGACGCTAAATAAGTACGATTGATCTCCCAATGTATGCACTAGAAACAACTCGTGTCCCTCCAAATTATATCACATTTTTGGATCAAGGCATTGCCCAAAGCAGGGAGCAAGTAGCACCACAGTTAACCGTGGTGGACTGTCAAGACTTGTAAAAAATGGGACCTTGGCAAAATCTGGGTATGAATACAGAAAACCAAAAGGCCATAAACCCGCAGGAAACATTCTGCCTTTATGAGACGTGTATGGCACGAAGGCAGGTCGGAAAAGGAAACATCAGCATTCATAGTCGAAGGGAATCATTGCCAAGAGGTGCATGAGCATCATGATTAGTATTTTTGCGTTGCCATATCTGCCGTGAAGGATACTGATCGGGGGCATGCGAGAAATACGCCCCCTGGTTGTTCCCATTTTTATCATGCCCCCCAGTTCGTTGACTGTCGCAAAAGCCTGCACCACCTTTAATTTGCCGAGATGGCGGTTCGTGGTAAACTATACTCGCCTAGTCGCTGCCACCGGCTTGGTCATCACACCAGGTATCTGCGCATCGCGGAGCACTTGAAATGATCAAAGAAATACAAGCCAAAGTATTACTCTCACACGTCAAGCAGCCTGACACGTGGTTTGGGCTCAAGTACAATATGAACCTCTACAGGGGATGTATTCATAGATGTATTTACTGCGATAGTAGGAGCGAGTGCTATCAAATCAAAGACTTTGACGGCGAGGTTCTCGTCAAGGTCAATGCGCCAGAGCTGTTGCGTAACGAGCTGTCGCGCAAGCGAGTGAAGGGCGTCATTGGCTTGGGCGCGATGAACGACCCCTTTATGCCACTCCCCTCCCCCTACGACCTGACACCAAGCATTCTAAAGATCATCGCCCAGTTCAGATTTCCGGTCCACATCATCACCAAGAGCGATCGCGTGCTCCGCGTCATTGACACGCTGGCGGAAATCAACGAGGTTTACGCCAGCATAAGCTTCACTGTGACCACAGCAGATGACGCCCTGGCCGCCAGGGTCGAGCCCTTTGCGTCACGCCCCTCGGCCCGCTTTGCCGCAATGCGCGCCCTGGCCGATCGAGGCATCCAGACCGGCGTCACCCTGATGCCGGTGCTACCCTTTATTGAGGATACACCAGAGAACATTACGGCCATCATTGAACAGGCCACTGCCAACGGGGCCAGCTATGTGATCCCCTCGATGGGGATGACGATGCGAGACCGCCAGCGCGCCTACTTTTACGAGGAGTTGGATCGCCACTTCCCGGGCCTGCATCAGCGCTATGCCCACACCTACGGTGAGCGCTACGGATGCGAAAGCCCTCGCGCCGCCGAACTCTATCGCCTCCTCGACACGCTCTGCCGGCATCACGGCCTCCCTACCCAACTACCGCTCTATCCCCCCCAGGCCGCGCGTCAGCTCGAACTTTTCTAAAACAGGTTTTCCATACTCTTATCGCACACGACACCATCCAAATCGTACAAAAGGCGCACGAGCACAGCGCATCCTGCATCGTCTCTTCGTTTGGAATGACCATGCGAGACCGGCAACGCGCTTACTATTACGACAAACTGGACAAGCTATTCCATAGATTGCAACGGGAATACGAACGCCGGTTCGGCAATCAATATTCCTGCGCGGCGAACAACGCAGAACAACTATACAAACTATTTTACAGACTGTGTGACCGGTACGGCATTGCCCCTCGAATGACACCGTACGAACCGCAAACAGAAACTCAACAGAGCTAGTTCTAATGAGCATCCACATCCAAGGCGCTGGTGAACATAACCTTTGTGATATAGACATCGAGTTCGGTGACGGTCTCACCGTGGTTACTGGTGTTTCTGGATCAGGCAAGACGTCGCTGGTCTTTGACACGCTGTACCACGAAGCCCGCCGCCGTTTCCTCGAAATTTTCTCACTGGGTTCAAACAACCTACGACTTTCTCCCGCTCAGGTTCAAGCCATCACCGGGTTGGGCCCAGCAATTGCCGTGGGGCAGAATCTGCTGAACCGTAACCCCAACTCGACGTTGGCAACAGCCTGCGGTATGCATCCCTTTTTGAGACTGCTATACGCGCGCTTTGGAGAACGCCATTGCCCACGCTGTAGCACCGGGCTATCCGTTCTCTCCGAGGACGAAATCGTCGAACGTTTGGTAACAATGGCCAAGCAAGACGCTATCATTGTATTCGCGCCCCTGATGCGCGGCGTTCAAGGAAGCCACCGCACGCTTCTCCAATTGCTCTCCGACGAGTTGGGTGTCAATGTACTGCTCGTGGATGGATATCCATGGCAACCTCACGAACTGGACCCCACAGCTCCCCACGACATCGAGATCGGGGTAGCCCAATGGGACGGAGATGCCTCAGCCAAAAAAGCCCGCGAGGCCGTTCAGATGGCGGCAGCACTGGGAGCGCATGCCGTCACCGTCCGCAGCGACAACCAAGAGTTGACGTTCTCCCGTGCCCCTGTCTGCGTAACGTGCGGAATCTGGTTTGGCGATCTTGAACCGGTACATTTTCACACCCCATGTCCTCATTGCAAGGCAGAAGGCTGCGAGCGTTGCGGCGGAACCGGCCTACATCCAGAAGCAGCCGCCGTTCGATGGCACGATCTCCGGCTGCCCAACCTACTGGCACAATCAGTAGACGGTGTACGCACGCTGTTTGCCAAGTCAGAACTGCCCTCGTCTGCCACACGCCTGCGAACCGAAATCGAGCGACGGTTAGAAATCCTGGACCGGGTCGGCCTGGGATATGTCACTCTGGACCGGCCCTCCCCTACCCTATCACGGGGTGAGGCGCAACGGGTGCGACTGGCGGTTGCCCTGACCAGCCGCCTCGAAGACATGCTGCACATACTCGACGAGCCGACCATTGGTCAGCATCCGGCTGACGTGGCTCAACTGCTGCCTGCCTTTCGAGAGTTGGCCGGGCCGGTGATCTACGTCGAGCACGACAGGGCCGCCGCCGCCGTTGCCGACCAGGCCATCGACCTCGGACCGGGTGCGGGCAGTGCGGGCGGGCGGCTGTTGTTTTCTGGAAGCCCAGCGGCCCTGTGGCAGGCAGACACGCCCACCGGTCGCTACTTTAGCCAACGAGAGCGAGTCCTCACACCCAAGCCCCGGCCCGAACCAGAGAATTTCCTGACCGTACGTGGAGCCAACTTGCGCAACCTCCAGCAGATTGACGTGCCCATTCCCCTGAATCGGCTCACTGCCGTGACCGGCGTCTCGGGCTCGGGTAAGAGCACGTTTGTTGAGGGTGTGTTGGTCGCCTCGTTGTCTGATCAAAAGCCAGTCGGATGCCAAGTGGTCAAAGGCCCAGTGCTAAAAGCCGTGATGGTTGACCAGGCCCCCATCGGGCGCAATCCACGCTCCAATCCCGCCACCTACACCAAACTAGCCGACGTCATCCGGGACTGTTTTGCTTTGGACACTGGGCTGTCTGCTTCACACTTTTCGTTCAACCGGCCCGAAGGCGCGTGTCCCGCCTGCAAGGGAATGGGCGCTATCGAGGTCAGTATGCGCTACCTACCCTCAACCTGGATCCCTTGCGCGGCCTGCGGCGGACAGCGTTTCTCGGACAAGGTCCTGTCCGCAAAAGTCGATTTGAGTGGGCACACCCTCTCCATCGCCGATTTTTACACACTCTCCGTTGCGGATGCAACCCCTCTGCTGGTCGAGGAAGAGAGACTGCCCAAAAAGAACCGTCAGACAGCCAGCCGCATCCTGCAAGCACTGTGCGACGTGGGGCTGGGATATTTGCCGCTCGGTCAGCCATCACCGACCCTTTCTGGTGGCGAGGCACAGCGGGTCAAGCTGGCCAAGCATTTGGGGAAAAGAGCATTATCTAAAAGTTTGTTGGTGCTGGACGAACCATCCACCGGCCTGCACCCGCAGGACATCGCTGGACTGCTCATTATCTTGGATCGTCTGGTTCAGGCCGGTGCGACGATCATCATTGTCGAGCACAACACAGACGTCATCCGTGCGACGGACTGGGTCATAGATCTCGGTCCGGGAGCCGGACCCAAGGGGGGGCGTGTGCTGTACGCTGGGCCGCCAGACGGGTTGACAGAGGTAGAAGAATCGATCACCGGGCAAGCACTGAGGGAAGAAGCCACAATCCAGCCCATGGAAGTTGCTTCCCGTGATCGCCCTGTAAGACAAGCGACCATTTCCATCCAAAACGCCCGTGCACACAACTTGCAAGGTGTGGACGTAGATTTTCCCAAGGGAGCACTCACTGTCGTTACCGGCGTCTCTGGCTCGGGCAAGTCCAGCCTGGTAGTCGATGTGCTCGAGGCCGAGGCCAGGCGGCGATTCCTCGAATCTCTCTCCCTGTACGAACGACAGTCCACGCGAGAAGGCCCAGAAGCGCCAGTCGGATCGGTGACCGGCCTGGGCGTGGCTATCGCCGTTGGAACGGAACGCGGTCGGTTCGAGCTTCGCACCACCGTCGGTACGGCCAGCGAGATTTCGCATCACCTGGCGGTGTTGATGGCCTGCGTCGGCCAGCGACGGTGTCCCGAGTGCGGCACAATGATGCAGCGCACTGGAACTCTTGGGCGTGACGAAATATGGCTCTGCGCCAACTGCCAGATGACGGCACCCATCGCCAGCCCCAGACACTTTTCGCCGTCCACCTACGCTGCCGCTTGCCTCAAGTGTCATGGCGTGGGCACGCTTCAGATACCGAACCCGGACAAGCTGATCATCCATCCAGAAAAGCCCCTGTGTGGCGGCGCGATGTACTCGCCAGGCTTTTTCCCCAAGGGCTATCTGTGCAAGCCATTCAACGGGGGCTACGACGTGGTCCAGGCCGTGGGCGCCCGCTACGGCTTTGACCCAGCCACCACTCCTTGGAACAAGATCACGCCACAAGCGCAACGCGCATTCCTGTTTGGCGATCCCGAGCCGATAGAGGTGGCTTATCAAAGTCGGAACCAATCGTACACAAAGACGATCACCTTTCATGGTTTTTATGGTTGGATTCGAGATTGGGACATTGGCGGGACGTACACCGACACCGAGGCTTGCCCAGACTGTAACGGTGCGCGCCTCCGCCCCGAATATTTGAGCGTGACGATAGAGGGGCACAACGTCCATGGTCTAAGCGAGATACCCTTGTACGAACTGACCCATATACTCGAAAATCTCTCAATTCCAGAGACAAACATTGCAAATACCAACCTGCAAACAATTCGCCATCGTCTGCGCTTTTTACTCCAGGTCGGCCTGGGATACTTGCACCTGAATCGGGTGTCGGCCACGCTATCGGCGGGGGAGGCGCAACGGATCAAGCTGTCCGGGCTGCTCGGCAGCGGCCTAACCTCGCTAACCATCTTGCTTGACGAACCATCCCGTGGGTTGCATCCCTCCGAAGTTGATACCTTGCTAGCCGTCTTGCGCGAATTACAAAAAGAGCGCAATACCGTGATCGTGGTCGAACACGATCCAGTGTTCATCCACGCCGCCGACCATCTGGTCGACGTGGGGCCAGGGGCCGGAATTGCGGGAGGCAAAATCGTCGCGCAGGGAAAACCAAACGAGGTAATCAAGACCGACACGCTCACCGCCCGCTGGCTGCGTGGCGAGCAACGGACCAATCTCCACCGCTCGCGCCGAGAACCGCGTGGATGGTTGACAATACGGGGTGCGTGCGCCAACAACCTGCGCGGCGAGGACGTGCAACTGCCGCTCGGTGTCTTGGTGGGCGTGTGCGGGGTCTCCGGCTCTGGCAAAAGCACGCTTGTCATAGACACGATGGGACGAGCTTTGGCTCCCAAGAAACAGACCACGTCAGTGGCCTATGAACCTATAAAGCCGGGCGCACACGACGCTATCAAAGGCGCGCCAACCCGAGTGATCTTGGTCGACCAAGCCAAGGCGGGCGTGAGCAGTCCGGCCAACTTTCTTGGGCTGAACAAGCTGCTACACAAGCTGTACGCCGCCAGCGAGGATGCCCAGGCCTTGGGACTGGACGAGGCACAACTTGGCCGCAAGTGTTCGGTCTGCAACGGTAGCGGCTCGATCAAGATAGATATGGGGTTCCTGCCCGACGTACACACCCCCTGCGACACGTGCCAGGGAACCGGCTACCGGCCAGAGGCTTGGCAAGTCCGTCTCTGCGGGCTAGCCTTGCCCGAATTATTCACACGTACGATTGACGAGGTCTATGACCGCTTTAGCGACGAGGAAAAACTGGCTCGCTCACTGACAGCCGTGCGGGACGTTGGGCTGGGCTATCTGGTACTGCGCCAGCCAGGTTATGCACTGTCTGGCGGTGAAGCGCAGCGGCTGAAAATCGCCAAGGAACTGGCACGAAAGAACTCGGGGCGCAAGACATCTGTCGAGACACTCTACATTCTGGACGAGCCGACCGTGGGCCAGCATCTGGAAGATGTTGCGCGGCTGATCGGCGTGTTGCACAAGCTCGTCGACCACGGTCACACAGTCTTGGCTGTCGAGCATCACTCACACCTGCTGGCCTCGTGTGATTGGCTGGTCGAACTCGGCCCAGGCGGCGGGCCAGAGGGTGGTCGAATCGTCGCCACCGGCACTCCAGAGGTCCTGGCGAGCGGCAACACCCCCACTGCACCCTATTTGAAACAAGTATTGGAGGGCCAGGTATGACGGGCCCATTCCAGTCATTAGCAGCGCTCCTACTCGCCGATCCATCGCCGTGCCTGCGCACGCTCACCCTGCGCGAATTGATGGGCCGCCCCGACAATGATCCCGAAGTGCGCGAGTTGACTGATCTACGGGAAACGGATTCTATCGTCGCCGACCTGTTAGAAACGCCAAAGCCGGATGGGTCGTGGGAAACAACCGATCTGGCTCAGACTGGCAAGCTTCGGGCCACGTCGTTGGCACTGACGAGACTCGGCTACTTGGGGTTCAGCCCCAATCACCCGGCGATCAAACGAGGTACTGGGTATCTATTCTCGTGCCAACAGGAAGATGGAAGCTGGCCTCTGCCAGCGCTGCCAACCACAACAGACGAAATTAAAGGGTATTCGATGATACCGTTGCAGACAGCGCTGCCACTCCAAGGCTTGGCCATATGCGGATACGCGACCGACCCGCGAGCAGAGCGAGCCTACGATTGGTTGCTCGCCCAACGATTGCCAGACGGCACATGGCCCACGGGGGTTGCCTCTGGAAACTATGGTCGTGTGGCCGGATACCGACGATTGGCGCACTCACGCTGGGGCTGTCGCTCGAACACGACGGGAGTCTTGGTCTGTCTGGCCCGCCATCCCGAACGACGGATGGCTCCAGAGGCTCGTCGAGCCCTCGACTTGCTCCTTGGACGAGAGACCCGAGAAAGGCATCCTCTGGGTTTCGAGGTTGCGCGCACGATTGGCGTGGAAGCCGCACGGGGTTTCCTCACCTACTATGCCCGGTTCGACCTGGCGCTCATCCTCGATTTGTGTTGGAGAGTGGGCGCAACCCAAGACGATGATCGGGTTGCTGAGATAGTGGAATTTGTGCAAGAGATGCAGGGGCCTTATGGGTTATGGGAATACGTTCCTCGTCCGCCAGCATCCCGATGGGTAACCTTTGACCTGTTACGCTCACTGTCTCGACTAGATCAAGCAACAGACTGGTTGAGCGTAGAACCACGCACCCCTTTCCGAGCATACTTTGAGAAAGCAAAACGATTTTGAGCGAAACGTCACTTTAAAAACCCTTTCAATCTGCGGGAGCGCATTGGATGACGAAGTCTGCTGAGCGCCTTGGTTTCTATCTGGCGCACTCGTTCACGGGTCACCCCAAGCTTTTGGCCGATCTCTTCAAGGGTACTTGTCTCACCATCCACCAGTCCGTATCGCAGTTGCAAAATGCGTACCTCACGCGTCGGCAGATCTTGCAACACCTCTTGGAGCAACCTGCGTAACATCAACGTCGTCACCTTTTCGTCTGGAGTAACACAATGTTCATCTTCAACAAAATCTCCCAAGGTGGTCTCTCCATCGTTGTCGATGGGTGTTTCCAGAGAAAGAGGCTGACGCGCCATTCTCAACATCTCCTCCACCTTGCGAGGGGCAAGTCCCGTCGCAAAAGCCAGTTCCCGATGCGTAGGCTCGCGCCCAAGTTCCTGCATCAATCGGTGAGAGACGCGCATCAATCGGTTTACCTGGTCACTCTTGTGAACTGGTAAACGAATGGTACGGCTCTGTTCGGCAATCGCGCGCGTGACCGCTTGTCGAATCCACCACGTGGCATAGGTTGAGAATTTGTGTCCCAACCGATAATTGAATTTGCCAACAGCCCGCATCAACCCAATGTTACCCTCCTGGATCAAATCGAGAAGAGGCACACCACAGCCCATATACTTTTTGGCCGCACCGATCACCAGACGAAAATTAGCACAAATGAGATGTTCTCGCGCCAACAGACCATCCTGCACAACCTTTCCCAATACAACCCGTTCCTCAGTATTGTGACCATTCCGGTCCATATCCTCCTGAGCAGTCAGACCAGCTTCCATACGCTTGGCGAGTGAAACCTCCTCCTCGCCTGTGAGCAGTGGCACATTTCCAATCTCTTTAAGATAAAGCGTAATCGGGTCAACCGTTGCAACCATACCCAAGTCCACCCCACGACGAGTTACCGCAACAGTCACTTTAGACTTGGGTTCTTCATCTTCCGGCGCACTTATTTCAATTCCAGCCTCAATCAGGGCAGCCAGAATCTCCTCAAGTTCCTCTAGATTTTCCTCGATCTGGGGAAACGCTGTCAGAATATCACTATATGTGATAAAGCCTTGCTCAGCCACCTTGTTTGACAGGTACTCTTCGTCGTATGCGACATCACTCTCTATCAGCTTTTTGTTCCGGTACGGCTTCATTGATATATCCTTGTGATTTTTCTCTACAAAGGACGGTAGCGTAGTTGGCAATCCTCTCCCACTCCCCGCTTGTGCCGGTAGAAATAGGTGACTTTGCCATCCATCCGCCGTCGCTTGCGCTTTTTTACCTCACCACTACAAAAAGGACACTCGGCCTCTATTACCGAGTCTGGCCCCGCTAATACCAAATGTCCATTCACCCTCGCTTCACGCATTAGTCACACACCTCAACAGAGATATGCCTACATTATACCGCCAAGATGTGAACAAAGTGTTACTAATGTATATCCAAAGCGTTACAAAAAACTCAAAGAAACAGCGAAAAACCTGTTCGCAGAGTCTTTAGAAAAAAACGATTGACTACACGAAGAGTATAAAGTGGCTACCCAGAGGCAAGCTTGCCGCGCTTGAATAATCTGCATTCGTGGTGTATCATGACTTGGTGTAGTTGCAAGTTTTATGTTTCGCATACACTCAGGAGACCCTATGACTGTCACGAACCCATCACCACCCCCCTCCAGTGATCGCCTCGCCCTGCTTTACCGCTTGTCGCAGACATTCAACTCTTCCCTCAATCTCGACGAGGTGTTGAACCGAGTGATGGATGAGATTATCGCGGTCACACGCGCCGAACGTGGTTTTGTGATGTTGCACGAAGCCAACGGCAAGCTGGGCTTTCGCGTGGCGCGAGGAATGGATCAAAACACAATTGACGACCCCCAGTTCCAGGTTTCGCGCAGCGTGGTAGAACGGGTAGCGCGCGAGGGAGAGCCAATCCTCACCAGCGACGCGCAAGCCGATGACCGCTTCAGTATGCGCCAGAGCGTCATGATTCTGGGGTTGCGGGCCATCTTGTGCGTCCCACTCAAAATCAAAGACCAGGTCTCGGGCGTCGTCTATGTAGACAATCGTTTGCAGGCCGGTATCTTTACCCAGGCTGATCTCGACCTGTTGACCGCAATCGCATCGAGCGCGGCGATCGCTATCGAAAACGCGCGGTTGTACCAGGTTGCTGTCGATAAAGGCCGGATGGAGCGCGAACTCCAAATGGCTTACGACATCCAGGCCGGATTGCTGCCATATGAAACGCCCCAGATCCCCGGATGGGAATTTGCCGCCTGCTGGCATCCGGCCCGAGAGGTGTCCGGTGACTATTACGATTTTATGCCGCTCCATAGTGAACAACTCGGCATAGTGATCGCTGACGTAAGCGACAAGGGTATGCCCGCCGCTCTGTTCATGGCCCTCACCCGCAGCACTGTCCGAGCCAGCATGAGTCATACGCACTCGCCCGCCGACGGCATCACCCGTGCGAACCGGCTGGTTTGTGCCGACGCTACTGACGGGATGTTTGTCACGCTATTTTACGCCTTGCTCAATCCAGAGATGAGCGAGATCACCTACGTCAATGCCGGGCACAATCCACCGTTGCTCTACCGCGCCAAGCAGGACCGGCTGGTAAAGTTGACGCGTACGGGGATGGCGATGGGCGTAATAGCGGATTCAGTATTCGAACAACGCACGGTGCGACTCGATCCTGGCGATTTCATCGTGCTATACACCGATGGCATGACGGATCCGATTAACGCGCAGGAACAAGAATTTGGTGAGGAACGTCTGCAACACATCATCCTTCAAGAACGATACTCACCAGTGACAAAAGTGATTACCACGCTCGAACAAACACTTTACGAATTTGTTGAAACCTCATCACCCTTTGACGACATCACAATTGTGATTATGAGACGATCGTCACACCAAGAGTAAAAAGTTTCTAGAGTATTTTTCACTACCCAACATTTCGGACAGTACCCCTTACGCAGGTTCGAGAATCGTGCCAATTACAGGCAAAGCCTATCGTCGGGATATGTAATAGCCCAAAACCGTAGCCTGACCTGCCGGAGGGTAAAGATATCGGGCAATGAAGAACTTGTCAGGAGACCTTTTTGGGGCTATCATAATACTTCCGACTGTTCTTTACTTGTGCAACGTTGCCTGTCACAAATGACACCTTGTAGCTAAAAAGATATCCTCACAAGATGTTATGCAAATAAGGAAAAAGAGCTATGGAGCAAGATAACTTGACGTTGGATAAACAGGATACCAAACAAAAACAAGGCCCATTCGAAAGCATCGGGGCCAAGTTGATCGTCTCTTTCAGTCTCCTGTTTGTGGCAGTTTTAACCATAACCGAGTTGGCAGGTATCAAGGGCATACCATTTACCTCGTATCCCGGAAGACAAGAACAACAAAGATCCGAGACCTTTGAGGGCCTAGAATTGATCGCTGATCTGAAAAAGGAACGACTGCTACGTTGGATCGAGGAAAAACGAGCCGATATCTATGTGACTTTTAGCAATGAAATGGCCCAAGTTCACATAGACTCACTTCACGCTACGCTGCACGAATTCATCAATAAAGGGAAAGAGGGGACCGAGCTGTGGACTTTGATCCGCGAGGAAAAAGGCTACAAAAAACTAGTGGATTTTTTACAGATCGTCAAGTCTGCATATGGCGCGTACGACAAGATTTATGTGGCGGACGCCGAGACTGGTATTACCTTTCTCTCGACAGATGACATGGATTTGGGTACCAACGTTTCCCCATATGCCTTTTTCGCTGGTGCTCTGAGGGACGATGCAATTTATGTAAGCGACATCGCAATTGATCCCCAAAGCCAGCGGCCCGCTCTCCACATCAGCACCCCGATCAAGGATAGTAGAGGGAAAACAATCGCGCTATTGATCATGGAGATCAATGCCGACGACATCATCAAACCAATGCTCCACACTGGCGAGGGGTTGGGAGAACGCGGCGAAGCACTGCTAGTCAATCAGGATGTAAAAATCCTGACATCGCTCAAGCACCCCTTGGCAGACGGAACCATAGCCAAACCCCTGGAATATCAGATTCAGGCTCAACCAGCGATACTCGCCGCTCAGGGAGATGAAGGCATCATTGAGACCAAAGACTATCGCGGTGAACCCGTGTTAGCCGCATACCGACACATTCGCATAAGTTCGGATCGAGGCTGGGGGCTGGTCGTCAAACAGGATCAAGCAGAGCTCTATGCCCCATTGCAACAAGACACCACTCTTTCTCTCTTGGCGGGTATGGTCGGCACTCTTGCTGGCATTGGACTCACCATCATCATCGCCCGGGGTCTGACCCAGCCAATTCGATCTCTCGGCCAAGCGGCAAACCGGATAACCGCAGGCGATCTGGACGCTCGAGCGCCGGTTACAACCTCAGATGAGGTGGGCATGCTGGCGACGACGTTCAATGCCATGGTCCAACGCATCCAAAATTGGCACGTGGAACTTGAAGAGCAAGTACAAACTCGCACAGTTGAACTGAACAAAGCAAACAAAGAATTAATGCTCGAGATCACTGAACGCCAGATTGCACAAGAGGCACTGCAAGAGAGCGAATCGCGATTATGGGCCATTCTGGACCATTCTCCAGCCCTAATCTCTATCAAAGACCTGCAGGGAAACGTCACCTTGGCCAATCGCAAATTTGAGGTTCTAGATGGTCCCTCTCCAGAAGAATTTGTAGGGAAAAACGTATACGATCTATTCCCCTTTGACATCGCCGATGCGCTATGGAAAAATGATCTCGCAGCCCTCGACGCCGGTGGGCCAGTGGAGGCCGAGGAAACAGTCACACACAAAGACGGAACTCGACACACTTACTTGACGGTCAAATTCCCTCTGTACGGAAAAGCTGACCAAGCCCTCGGAATCTGCGCAATTTCCACAGACATCACCGAGCGCATAAAAATAGAAGATGAATTGCGAAAGAGCGAAGAACAATATCGTACATTGATAGAGACGATGAACGATGGCCTGATTGTTCTGGACGCAGAAACCTCAATCACCTATGCCAACGATAGGTACTGTAAAATGATGGGATACTCGAGAGATGAACTCGTCGGACAACCCATAAACGACGCATTTGACGAGGCGAATCGCCATATCCTCAAAGAACAACTGGCCCAGCGACGGAAAGGTGGGCATACGCCTTACGAGATCACGTATACCCGAAAAGATGGGGACGACGTCCATACAATCACATCACCCCAACCAATGTTTGACACCGAAGGCAATTTCCAGGGCAGCTTTGCGGTGGTCACCGACATCACGGAACGCAAGCGTGCCGAGGTAGCATTAAGAGAGAGCGAGAAACAGTACCGAAATCTCATATCCCATCTCGACGCAGGAGTGGTAGTACACGCGCCTGACACCCACATCATTCTAAGCAATGCCGCATCGAACCAGATACTGGGTTTGACCAAAGATCAAATGCAGGGCAAGACCGCAATCGACCCTACCTGGAACTTTTTGCGGGAAGATGGCACTGTTATGCCCCTTGACGAGTATCCTGTCAATCTAGTTGTTTCGACGGGCCAACCGCTTCAGCAATATGTCGTTGGCATTACCAAGCCCGGGTGTGCGGATACTGCTTGGGTTCTCGTAAATGCTTTCCCGATGTTTTCTGGTCAGAATGAACTGCAGCAGATCGTAGTCACTTTTATGGACGTATCTGAACGGGTACGGACAGAGAAAGCATTGCGAAAGAGCCAAGAACAATACCAGATCCTATTCGACAGTATGTTGGATGGCTATGCCATACACGAGATCATTTGTGATGATAAAGGAAATCCCGTTGACTATAGATTCTTGGACATAAACCCTGCCTTTAAAAAGTTGACAGGGCTTGGCAGGGACATTATAAACAAAACAGTATTGGAGGCCCTGCCTATGACAGAACAGTACTGGATTGATACGTATGGCAAGGTTGCACTGACTGGAGAATCCATCGGATTCGAAAACTATTCCAAGGAACTGGAAAAGTGGTTTGAAGTTATTGCTTTCAGCCCGGTCGAAAAGCAATTTGTCACAGTATTCCGGGATGTGACCGAGCGTAAGCAAGCGGAAGATGCTCTGCGCGAGAGTGAGGAAAAATTTCGACACACTATTGAGGGCATTAGCGATGGTTTCTTCACCTTGGACGACAACTTGGTTATCACCTACTTTAACCAGGTGGCTGAGGAACTGCTTGGAAGAAGTAGCAAAGACGTGTTGAAAAAACATATCTTTGATCAAGCCTTCCCCCAAGCCAAAGGGTCAGTCTTTGATGAAAAATACACGTGGGCCGTAGACAATGAGAAACCGGTTTCCTTTGAGACCTATTTCGGGGAAAAACCTTACGAAAACTGGTATGACGTGAGGGTATACCCCCAAGCAAACGGAATCTCGGTATACTTTCAAGTAATCACCGAGCGCAAACATCACGCGGAGGAGCGAGAGGCCATGATCCAAGAACTGGAAGCCAAGAATGCCGAGCTGGAACAGTTCACCTACACCGTCTCCCACGACCTAAAAAGCCCCCTCATCACCATCAAGGGATTCTTGGGCCTGTTAGAACAAGATGCACTAGCAGGAGATACAGAGCGGGTCAAGGCTGATATAGCTCGCATCTCTAACGCCACCGACAAGATGCAACAATTGCTGGAGGAACTATTAGAACTCTCCCGTATCGGCCGCCTGGTCAACCCACCTGAGAAAGTGGAACTGGGCGCGCTGGTACGCGAGGCGGCAGACTTGGTCTCTGGCCGATTGGTTGAGCGTGGCGTGCATTTGGAAATCGCTCCGAACTTGCCCATGATTTATGGAGACCGTCCTCGAATTCGATCAGTACTGGAGAACTTGATCGATAACGCAGTCAAGTTTATGGGGGAGCAGTCCGAACCACGCATCGAAATAAAAGTTCGGTACGACGATAAAGAAACGGTCGTTTATGTTCGGGACAATGGTATCGGCATTAATCCCCGTTACCACGACAAGGTCTTTGGGCTATTTGAGAAACTAGACCAACAGACCGAAGGGACCGGTGTGGGGTTAGCCATCGTCAAGCGCATCATTGAGGTACACGGCGGGCGCATCTGGGTCGAGTCCGAGGGTATCGGGCACGGCAGCACGTTCTGTTTCACCCTGTCAAAGAAAGGAACGTGAAACACGATCAAAATAGGAGAAGAAGAATGGAAGGAGAAGCTCTGGTCATCCTGCTGGTAGAGGACAATCTTGATCATGCTGAATTGATCATTCGCAGTTTTCAAAATCACCGCGTGGTCAATCAAATCTATCACGTCACTGATGGTGAGGCAGCGCTGAATTATCTGTTTCGGCGGAATCAGTACGCCGATCCGGAAAAAAGCCCTGAACCACACGTAATCCTGCTAGACTTGCGCCTACCCAGAATCGACGGGCTGCAAGTGCTGAAAGAGATCAAAGCTGACGATGAACTGCGGTGTATTCCGATAGTGGTGCTCACCACTTCAGAAGCAGAGAGCGATCTCGCCCAAGCCTACGAGCATCACGCCAACAGTTACCTGGTCAAACCGGTAGATTTTTCCAAATTCACCCAATTGATGGACGATATGGGCTTTTATTGGCTCGGTTGGAATCGTCATCCATGTTTATGAGCCAAGACACCTAGGAGAGTAGGGAAATGGAACAAGAATCTTTGACCATCCTGTTGATCGAGGATAACCTGGACCACGTCGAGTTGATCAAACGAGGCTTTCAGAACCACCAGATACCAAACACTATCTATCACGTTGCTGACGGCGAGGCAGCACTGGATTACCTGTTCCAGCGAGGCGAGTATGTCGATCCAGAAAAAAGTCCCCAACCACACGTGATTCTATTGGACCTGCGCTTGCCCAAGATTGATGGCCTGCAAGTATTGAAAGAGATCAAGGATGACGACGTCCTGCAACAAATCCCCGTAATCATCCTCTCCACTTCTGAGGCAGAAAAGGACTTGGCCCAAGCCTATGTCAGCCACGCCAACAGCTATTTGGTCAAACCGGTCGACTTTGGTAAATTTACCCAATTAATGAACGATCTGGGCTTTTACTGGTTGAGTTGGAACCGTCAGCCGTAACTGGAAAAAAGTGGTAGCCACCACGCCCATCATTGGGAGGGATTTATGGACGAGCAAACGATCCACATCCTGCTAGTAGAAGACGAAGAGGCTCACACCGAGCTGATACGTCGTGCCTTTGAACGCCATACTAAACGTTTCCACCTGACGGTGGTGGGCGACCTGGAAAAAGCGCGGGCATATCTGGCTGAATTTCCGCCGAATCTGGTCATTACCGATTGGCTCTTGCCCGATGGACGAGGGACAGACCTCTTGCCAGTTGAGGGTGAGGCGCGCCACTTTCCTCTGGTGATAATGACCAGCCACGGGGACGAACAGGTGGCAGTAGATGCGATAAAGGCCGGGGCGTTGGACTATGTCGTCAAATCAGCAAAAGCTCTGTCCAATATGCCTCGTGTCGCCGAACGCGCGCTGCGCGAATGGGGTTACATCACCGAGCGCAAGCTAGCTGAGGAAGCACTACAAGAGAGCGAGAAAAAGTTCCGCAGTATCGTCGAGCAATCGAATGACGGTATTGTGATGACCGACGAACAAGGGATCATCATCGAATGGAACCAAGGCCAGGAACAGATCAGTGGACTAAAGCGGACCGAGGTGCTTGGCAAGCCTATTTGGGATGTCCAGTTTCAGTTAACTGTTAAAGAACAAAAGACCCGTGCAATTTATGAGGAACGTAAGAATAGCACACAAGAATTTTTTCGGACAGGCCAAGCGCCCTGGTTGCATCAGTTGCACGAGACAGAGATTCAACGTCCCAACGGGACACACCGGACTGTCCAGTCGTCGGTTTCCTCGATCAAAACAGACAAAGGCATCTTGGTTGTCAGCACCTTTCGCGACGTTACCGAGCAGAAACAATTGGAAGAACAGATGCGGCAACAAGAACAGATGGCCGCCATCGGGCAATTGGCCGGCGGCATCGCCCACGACTTTAACAATATTTTGGCGACCATCATACTATACACCCAAATGTTCCTGCGCAAGGATTACCTACCTCCCGACATGACATCCGGTCTCGAGACCATCCTTGATGAAGCAAAACAGGCCGCTCATCTGGTGCGGCAGATTCTGGACTTTAGCCGCCGCTCGACGATGCAAACCCAATTGGTTGACCTCTTACCTCTCGCCGAAAAGGTGATGGACATCTTGCAGCGTACACTACCAGCAAACATCCACCTCTTTTTGGATATAGAACCAGCAGGGGCATACATAGTAGACGCTGACCCCGCGCGGATCCAGCAAGCGATGATGAACCTGGCAGTCAACGCGCGAGACGCGATGCCAGAGGGAGGAGAACTACGCTTTAGCCTGTCCCGAGTACAAGTAAAGCCAGGAGTGGAGCCTCCGGTACTTGGAATGGGTAGTGGAAAATGGATGTGCCTGACCGTATCCGACATGGGGACCGGCATATCGACCGAGGCTATGGACCATCTTTTTGAGCCTTTCTTTACCACCAAAGCCGTGGGAAAAGGAACCGGTCTGGGATTGGCGCAGGTATACGGAATTGTGGAACTGCACCACGGATACATCGGAGTGAAATCAGAACTGGGGAAAGGAAGTACATTCGGCATCTACCTGCCAATCCCCGTGGAGAAAAAAGAAGAAACTTTACAAACAGAGACGCTCCCAGCCGCTCCAGAAGGAACGGGAGAGATTATCTTGTTGGTAGAAGACGGGGACAAACTGCGCGACTTGGCCAAGCTCATTCTAGAGTCATTGGGCTACAAAGTACTGGCAGCGGTGAACGGACACGAGGCACTAAAAGTATACCAATCAGCGGAAAAGATAGACCTGGTGATCACAGACATCATGATGCCAAAAATGGGAGGTGAAAAATTGATGCAGGAACTGCGGAAAATAGATCCTGATCTCAAAGGACTAGCTCTGACCGGCTACGCACTGACAGAGGAGAGGGAAAAACTAAAACAAATAGGAATTATGGGCTTTATTCAAAAACCTTTCGACATTGATACCATAGCAGACATCGTCCGCCAAGTTTTGGATGTAGAATAAAAGAGTATTGATATATGATTGGAACCACACTTGAAAATCGCTATCGCATTGACGCCGAACTTGGCCGGGGTGGGATTGGCGTCATCTACCGCGCCCACGACACCTTGCTCGACCGCGATGTGGCGGTCAAGGTATTGTCGGATACCACGTTGAGTGCGGAAAGCTGCACCCGCTTACTGCGCGAAGCGCGAGCTGCCGCACAACTCAACCATCCCAACATCGTCTCTGTCCACGATGCAGGTGAGACCGAAATGCTTTCAGATGCGGGCACCGCGCCCTTTATCGTGATGGAATTGGTCAAAGGCGAATCGCTCTTTGAGCACAATCCCCAAGACATCGACGAGATTGTCGCCATCGCCCACCAAATTTGCGCCGCCCTCGATTATGCGCACACGCACGGCATCATTCATCGTGATCTCAAGCCGGAGAACGTACTGATCGCCACCGATGGCACTGCCAAGCTGACCGATTTTGGCTTGGCCCGTACCGTCGCTTCACGGTTCACTGCTGAAGGAATGATCGTCGGCACAGTGTTCTACCTGGCACCGGAACAAGCGTTGGCCCAAGAAATTGACAACCGCGTAGACCTGTATGCTCTCGGCGTCGTGCTGTACGAGCTGACGACCGGACGGTTGCCCTTTGCCGACGACGATGTGCTAACCGTCATCTCGCAGCACTTGCATGCCCCGGTCGTCCCACCCAGTATGCACAACAACGCGATCCCTCCCGTGCTCGACGCCCTCATCATCCAGTTGCTGAGCAAACGTCCGGAGGACCGTCCTGCGTCAGCTGCCGAGGTACGGCAACAATTGGACAACTTGTCACAGCCCCAAGCTGCTCTGGCTGCGCTCTCCCATGTCAAAGGGATACATCCCCACAACCTACCCACCCAAGCCACACCCTTTATAGGACGTGAGGCACAGTTAGCAGCGGTGAGGCAAGAACTAGTAGACCCAGAAAATGGCGTACGCTTGCTCACGCTCACCGGCCCAGGAGGAACAGGCAAAACTCGCTTGAGCCTACAAGTAGCCGCCGATTTGTTGCACAACTTTGAGGATGGCGTGTTCTTTGTCGAGCTTGCACCGGTCAGCGACCCAAGCCTCGTCGCCCCCACTATCGCCCAGACCCTCGATATTCGCGAAGTTGCAGATCGTTCCTTGACCGAATCCCTCAAAGACTATTTACGAAATAAACACATCCTTCTGGTGTTGGATAACTTTGAGCAAGTGACAGATGCCGCGCCAACAGTGAGCGATTTGTTGGCCGCTGCGCCACGCCTTCAGATATTGGTGACCAGCCGAGCGTTATTGCGGTTACAAGGCGAGCACGTCTTTCCGGTCCCGCCAATGACCCTGCCAGCCCCCGATGAATGGCCGCCCGTCGAACGGCTAATGCAGGTCGAGGCGGTGCAATTGTTCATCCAGCGGGCGCGGGCGGTAAAAGCGGACTTTGACATCACGGGGGAGAACGGGGCAGCAGTGGCCGAAATCTGCCATCGCCTAGACGGGCTGCCACTGGCGATCGAATTGGCGGCGGCACGGGTGCGATTACTGCCCCCACAAAAAATGCTGGCCCAGTTGGGCAACCGGTTCAGACTGCTTACGGGGGGAGCACGGGATTTACCCGCCCGGCACCAAACCCTGCGCAGCGCCATCGACTGGAGCTATGATTTATTGGATACCAGTGAGCAAACATTGTTCCGGCGGATGGGTGTTTTTTGTTGCACATGCACATTGGAAGCAGCCGAGGTGATCTGCGACGGAACTGGTGATGTGGACGTGCTGAACGGATTGGAATCGTTGGTAGACCAAAGCTTGCTCAAGCCATCCAACGTCGATGGCGAGCCGCGCTTTGGAATGTTGGAGAGTATCCGCCAATACGCTTTGGAACGACTGACGGACAGTGCTGAGGCAGAAAAGATACAATGGCAACACGCAGAATTTTTCGTGGCGCTGGCCGAAGAGGCCGTACCCAATCTAGAAAGCGCGGAACAATTGACCTGGTTGGACCGGTTGGAAGCAGAACACAACAATATACGTACCATCCTGGGATGGTCCCTGGCACGCGAGGGAGCAAGCGTGGAACTTGGATTGAGGTTGGCATCAGCGCTGGGGTTGTTCTGGGCTATCCGCGGACACTGGACAGAAGCACGCCAGTGGATGGAAAAAGCAACCGAAAAGGCTAGCAAAGCTACAGCATCTGTCCAAGCTCGGGTGTTTGAGGCAGCGGGACTCTGGAAAGAAGACCGTGAACACGCAATGACACTTCTCCAGAAAAGCTTGACTCTGTACCAAGAGCTGAAAGACAAGCAAGGCACTGCACGCGTACTGTTAGGAATGGGAGAAAAGACAAACGACTTTGAGCAAGCAGAAACTCTGTTAGAACAAAGCCTGACCTTGTTCCAAGAACAGGACAACAAGCCGCGCATATCGGATGCACTCGCTTCGATGGGTGGAGATGCCTGGCAACAGGGCAATCCCGAACGGGCAGCCACATTGTTCGAGCAGAGCTTGGTGCTGGCCCGAGAGATAGGCGACAAATCAGCTGTCTCTACCAGGCTCCGGGCGTTGGGGAATGTCATGCTCGAACAGATGAATTATGAGCGGGCAACCACCCTCTATGACGAGAGCCTAACGCTTGCCCGCGAACTGGGCAACAAGGAGGGCGTCGCCGGGCTGCTCAATTCATTGGGTGAGATGGCACGTTTGCAGAACGATTATGAACGAGCGAACGACGTCTACAACGAGAGCTTGGCGCTCCGTCGCGAATTGGGCAGCAGATTTGGCATAGCCATGATGCTCCACAATCTGGGATACGTAGCGCTCCATCAAGGTGACGGGCAGCGAGCAACCACGTTTTTCACAGAGAGCATAGCGCTGTACCAAGAACTGAACGCACAGAAAGGCATCGCCGAGTGTATAGCAGGGTTGGCAGGAGTAGCCCGAGTTGAGGGGCAACCAGAGAGAGCCGCCCGGCTGTTCGGCGCCACGCAAGTATTACAAGAGGCCACCGGCACTCGCTTAATCGCCGCCGACAAAGCCGAATACGATCGTAACCTAGCTCTCGTGCGCGCACAACTGGACGAGGCAACCTTTGCAGCAGCGTGGGCAAAAGGTCGAGAGATGGCTACTAGCGATTGGGAACAAGCCCTTGTCTATGCGCTAGACTAGAATTCACCTCCCAATAAATACGCAACCCAAAATGACAATATGCGTATATAACAGTGACAGTAACTGAAAAACGAGGAGGTGAACATAATGGATTTTCTTGTCTGGCTGATCAAATTACCGTTTATATTGCTGGGCTGGTTGATCAAAGCCGTGGTTGTCTTGGTAGTTTGGCTGATCAAACTGCCATTCGCTCTGGTAGCCATCGTGCTGGCAGTCGTGCTGGGACTAGTTGGGGTGATTATCTCTGTGCTCGGCGTAGCCCTGACCCCCGTGCTGGGAATCGGCCTAATCATCCTACCCATCGGCCTGATTCTTTTGCTAGCGGGCTGGATCATCGCCAAGCTGCTCTAGTTCTAACCACCAGACGCAGATAAACGTCAACTGGTAACTCGCACACTGCGTTTATCTGCGTTCCTTCTTTTTCTCCCCATCCGCCTGCCGCTGCAACTCGTACAGCCTATTGATCGCGTCCAGCGGCGTCATCGTCGAAACGTCCAACTCGCGTAACTCTGCCACCACCGGGTGCTCGGAGGCAAAGAGCACCGGCTGGTGAGGTTTTGGGGCAGGAGTGCCAGGGCGGAACTCTCCGCTCTCCAACTGTGCCAGCAACTCTTCGGCCCGGTGGGTGACGGGACGCGGCACACCCGCCAACTGCGCCACGTGGATGCCGTAAGAACGATCCGCACCACCGGGCACCACCTGGTGCAAAAAGACGATGCGCGCCCCCTCCTCTACTATGGCCAGGCTATAGTTGCGTACTGCCGGGAGACGGTCGGCCATCTCGGTCAACTCGTGATAGTGCGTGGCAAAGAGCGTGCGCGCCCGCCGCTCTGGGTGATTGTGCAGATACTCGACCACAGCCCAGGCAATAGAGAGGCCATCGTAGGTGCTGGTGCCCCGCCCAACCTCGTCGAGGATGAGCAGGCTGCGCGTCGTGGCGTGGTTGAGAATGTTGGCCGTCTCTACCATCTCGACCATAAAAGTAGACTGCCCCGAGGCGACTTCGTCCTGCGCACCGATACGGGTGAAAATGCGATCCACAATGCCGATTCGCGCCTGGTCGGCAGATACAAAGCTGCCCATCTGAGCCATCAACACAAGAAGAGCTGCTTGGCGAATGAACACACTCTTGCCAGCCATGTTGGGGCCAGTGATAATCAAGATACGCTCGTCACCATCAAAGTGCAGACCATTCGGCGTGAATGGCTCGTCTCGCAGCATCTGTTCGACGACAGGATGACGCCCGGAGATGACCTCCAGCACATCATCGTCGGCCAATTCAGGGCGCACATACCGGTTATGCACGGCGATCTCGGCCAACGTCGCCGCTACGTCGAGCTGTGCCAGTGCCCGCGCTGTTTTGAGCAACGCCCCACCCCGCGCCGCTACTTGCTGGCAGACACCCTTGAACAATCGCGCCTCGACCTCGGCCTGCCGTTCTTCGGCGTTCAGGATCAGAGCCTCGTATTCCTTTAGTTCGGGCGTGATAAATCGCTCAGCATTGACCAACGTCTGCTTGCGGATGTAATCGTCGGGGGCTGCGCTCAGGTTCGATTTTGTGATCTCGATATAATAACCAAAGACTTTGTTGTACCCCACCTTGAGGTTCTTTATGCCCGTGCGCTCCCGCTCCCGCAATTCCAGGCTAGCCACCCACCCTTTGGCATCTCGCGCCGCCGTAGCAATGCTGTCCAATTCAGCCGAGAAACCGGATCGGATAACCCCGCCAGCAGAGGTGCTGTTTGGAGGATCGTCCGCGATGGCAGAAGCAACGAGAGCAACCACATCGTCGCAGGGATCAAAAAGAGACCCGAGACGCACGAGGCAGGAATCAAAAGATTCGTTTCCCGCATCCTGCATCATCGTCACAAGTTTGGGCACGGCCTCCAGGCTCTGGCGGATGCCAACCAAGTCCCTCGGCCTCGCGATGCCTGTGAGTGTCCGGTTGGTGAGCCGCTCCAGATCTGGCATACTTTTGAGAGTCTCGCGCACCCGTCCACGGAGAATGACATCGTCGTAAAACGCTTGCACCTCATCCAATCGATCTTCCAGCGCTACCCGGTCGAGCAACGGTTGAGCCAGACGTGCCCGCAACAGCCGCCCGCCCATCGGGGTGAGTGTCAGATCGAGAACACCCAAGAGTGAGCCTTGCGTTTTGCGTTCGCGGATCGTCTCGGTCAGTTCCAGGTTACGGCGCGTGACCGCGTCGAGCGTCATAAACCGAGCGGTTGTATAGGTACCGAGTCCGACGATTTGGGCCAGCGTTCCTTTCTGGGTCTCGCGCAAATAGTGAATGATGGCACCGGCAGCCCGGATCGCCAACGGCTTACCTGCGCAGCCAAAGCCATCCAGCGTCGCCACGCCAAAGTGATTGAGCAGAGTCTGCTGAGCAGCACCTGTTTCAAAGCGGTAGGCAGGGAGCGGGGTCAAATGCGTTCTAAAAGACAAAGTTTGGACAGAGGCGCGCTCGTCGTCGTCCTCTGGCACCAGGCATTCACGGGGTTGCAATCGTGCCAACTCTTGCTCGACCTCGTCCGCGTCCAACTGGGTAGTGGCAAACTCGCCCGTGGTGATGTCGATGTAGGCCAGCCCCGCCCTTTTTTCCTCGACCACGACTGCCGCCAAATAGTTGGGCCGTTTTTCATCCAGCAGTGCCGGTTCGACCACTGTGCCAGGCGTCACGACGCGCGTCACCTCGCGAGCCACCAACCCCTTGCCAGTGACCTCTCCCACCTGCTCGGCCATAGCGACGCGGTAGCCTTTCTCGATCAAACGCGCGATGTACCCTTCGATCGCGTGGTGGGGAACGCCCGCCATCGGCACGCGCGTCCCCTTGGACACCGGGCGCGAGGTCAGAACGAGATCGAGTTCGCGGGCAGCGACCTCGGCATCCTCATCAAAGGTTTCGTAAAAATCGCCCAGCCGGAAAAAGACGATGGCATCCGGGTGCTGGGCCTTGATTTGGAGGTACTGTTTGCGGACGGGGGTTACTTTGGTCATTGCTTCCTCGTAGAAAAAAAAAGTCAAATCGTGACCATTTTAGCACAACGGATCATAAAAGGCAACGCGAACACAATCACTGACAGAATCGTTTTCTGTTCAACCCAACACCAGGCACTGGTTCAGTTGGGTGGGATTTTTAGAGAATAGTCTGTTGTGGCTCGAAATTGAGCTTGTAGCCGCGCTTTCCATAGCGCGTAAGGCTCTACGAGGTATGGAAACCTCGTCTACATCGTAATCCCATTCAACTGGACCAGTACCCAACACCAAACAAGACAACAACCCCCTGACCTCTGTCAATCTTTAGGTCAGGGGACTGTTACGTTTGAGTGCTCTGGGGATCAGTGATTCTCGAGTACCAACGACAGGCAAATCTCGTAGCCGCTCTCGACGGCGAAACCAGCATCAGAGGCACTCTGGAGGACCACGCCGTGCTGCCAGTTTATGCCGTCACAAAACCTTTTGCACACTGATCGGAAATAGTTGTCGTAATGAATTTTTAACACATTTGGCAAACATTTACCGTCGCCGAGCCCTTTCCCGTGCCTGGCGCAGTCGAGCCAAAGTATCTCCATCGAACTGATTATCGGTTGGCAATGGCACAGTCTGGTCGGAGGAAGCGCTCGAGGGAACCACCTCCTCCACAATCAACGGTTCAGGCAACGAGTGGGCGGGAAAAGACACATCCTCCCCGCGCCCGGTTGGACGCATACCCCGCCGCCGTGCTCGCTCCCGGGCTTGAAACAGATCACCCAGCACAACCGGCTCGGCGGACCTCCGCCTGGCCCGACGGCTCGGCCAACGAACACGCAGCCAGGCTGTCAAACGTTGCCAATCAGCCTTGGTCAATCGCAAGCGGCGTATGGCTACATCAACCGGGAATACGAGGGCGGCCAGCAGCAAGAGTACGGGCCACAAGGGACGTGTGCGCACAGTTGGCCGCCGTGTGGGCGCAAAGGCATCGACTGGGGTCTTTAGTGTGGCCCCGCCGGTTGCACCGGCCAGTTCGTTCAACAGCGCGTCTCCCTGTCCCAATTGCTTGTACTCGGGCGAGTAAGGAACGGCCAGGCCGGTCATCCGGTGTGCTACTGCCTGTCCCTCTTGATCGCGCTGTGTGATTTGAACCAGATAGGTGCCCGGCTCGCCAACAGAGAGGCTTCCTTCATAACGACCAGCCGCCGTCTGATCGAGCGTTACGGCAGATTCAGAAAGGTCCGGGCCGATCAGTATAGCCTCTGTCTCTAGCAAATCACGGGGGCGGCCGTCCTCATCAACCGAATCCACTTGAAGGCGTATGTCCGCGCCATCCAGCTTTGGTGTTGTCTGTAATCCCTCATCTGCTGGATCGGGCAGTGTCCAACCAACCAACTGAGCGGCAAAGGTGTTGAATTGTTCCCAGTCGACCCAATCGGCTGCCCATTGACCCTTTAGGTCAGGGGTCCAGGCAACAGCTCGTCCCAGGCCGTATTGCCATTGGGCCAACACCGGATCACCCCGAGCACTGATCAACCCCACCTGCGCTGTCGCCTTTGGCACGGTACTGTTGTATCCCCACAGATGTGGCAAAGTCGCGGGATCGAGCCCGCGCAAGACCAGCGTCGTGCCCGATGGCAGGGGATAGAACGGCTCCTCGACGATGTACGCACCGATGGCCTCAACTGCCTCCTTGAGAAAGATTCTGGGGACATCTTGCATCGTCGGCGCTGCATAAAAACGCCCCCCACCCTTTTCGGCCAACTCGGGCAGGTACTCGGCCGTGTCACACCCCGCTGCTACGATTGAAAGAGTGATCCCCTCCTCGGCAAACCGGGAGGTCAGCGCGTCATAGTCGCCGTAATCGGACCAGCCGTCGCTCAGCAAGATGATGTGCTTGACGCGTACCTGTTTCTCTACCAACGCGCGTTCCGCTTCGATCAATCCGGCCCAGATATTGGTACCCCCGTCCGCCTGGATGCTGGCGACGGCGCCGCGCAATGCGGCAGCATCCGCCAAAGGCTGCAAAGGATACGCCCATTGCGCAATATCGTCAAAAGCAATTACGCCCAAATAGTCGGACGATTGCAAAACGCTGCTGGCTCTGATCGCGGCATCTTTGGCAATATCCACCTTGGTCGACCGGCCCTGCGCCAGCGCGTACCGGCCAGAAACAGCGCTTTGGCAAGGATAATCGGCCATGCTCCCCGACTTGTCCAGCACCAACGCCAGGGCGATTTCGGGCTCCTCCGTGCGATTGGGTACATCCATATCCACCGGGAGCGCCTCCTCCACCGGGGTGTGCAGATAGCCCCCAGCTCCAAATGCTTGCTCACCCCCGACCATCACCAACCCACGCCCCAACTCGCGCACGATGACGGGCAACGCGTTCATCGTGCGCGCAGAAAGCTCTGCTGCCGGCGCGTTGACCAAGACGACGGCGTCATAGCCGGCCAACGTTGCCACATTGGACGATAACGCCATTGGCGCGACCACCGTCACCTCGACCTCGGCTGACTCTAGCGCCTGGCGTAGATCATCCGCCTCGCCAGGATTCCCTTCAGCAATCAGCACTCGGGGCGGACCGTAAACGATGGTGAAACCCGAAGCCAGGTTGTTCTGCGGCAGCGTGTCTAGCGTGGGGATCAGTTCAACCTGATAACGACGGAACCCTGTCTCTTTTGCCGTCACCCCCAACTCGATGCGGTTGGTGCCCGGCTGAAGCGACACCGTCTCACTAGCAAGTAACTGACCATCCCCCAAAAGGTACATCTTGGCCTCTTGGGCCAGGGTGCTCTCTACCACAGCTATGACGGCAAAGGTCTGTCCTTGGCGCACCGACGATGGCACTTGCACGTCCTCGAGGTAAGCTTCCTGCGCGGCCTGCGGTGCCAGCAGTGGCACAATGGCAATCTCTGCGCCGCGCGCTGCCGCCAGGTTGGCTTGAGCCAAAGCGTCGCCAATGTTCTCTTGCCCATCAGAAAGCAACACCAAGCGCTTTTGGCTCTCCTCCGGGAACAGGGCCAATCCCAACCGCAGGGCGGCCCCAATATCGGTACGGCCAGAACGCGGCACCGAGGTAATGGGCGCGAGATCTTGTATCTCTGAGGCCAACTGCTCGACCAGGGCATCCTGACCAAAGGCGACAATGGCCACTCGCGCGCCAGACGGCATCTCGGTCACCGCATGGTGGATGAATTGCTTGGCTCGCTCTTGTTCGGCAGCAGAGACGCTATCGGACAAGTCGAGCAAAAAGACAGCGGCCAGATCGTTTGTTGGACGGGCCGTTTGTGCCCCGGCTAACGCGATGATCAACCCCAACCCGACTAACAATCGCAGCCCAACACCCACCCACCGGCGCAGCATTGGACGGCCAGCGCGTCCCAAGAATGAAAGTGCCAGCAAGGGCAAAAATATCAACAAGGCCCAAAGGGCAGATGGATTGGAAAAAGAGACGTACATCGCTTTACCTGGTCCTATGCACTTTTGACGATATCCTGCCCCATACCCAGGTGATGCCCCCGCGGTACTGGGCCAGCCACTCGCCGATCAGCAGCGCCAGAGCGGCCCACGCGAACATCGACCACCATTCACGACGGGTGGGTTTCTCAGCGGAAACCGCTTTATCCTCAATATTCGCGACTTGTAGTTGCTCGCGGGGGACGATATCCGATTCGCGGAGACTGAAACTATTGACCGCAAAACGACCCAGCGGCCAACGCTGTTCCCCTGTCTCCCAGTCGACCGTATAAACGCCGAGCGCGTTCGTACCACCAAACAATGCCTCTCCTCCCTCAACTGGCAGGCTCTCACTCGTCCCATCAGGTCGGGTGATGGACGCTCTCTCTGCCTGCGGTGGCAGCGGGATGGTCAACGGTTGACCCGGCCCGACCATTTCCGGCGTACTGCCCGCGGTACCGGGCGCTAACAAATCCACCAGATTGGCCAGTAACAGTGGGAACGCGACCTGCAACGGCAGATCAGACTGGCGCAGATCAAAGGCCAAGACAGCCAGCCGACGTCCATCCGCTTCACCGACAACCAGCAGGGGCGCCGTTCGTCCCTCGTCAGTGCCTCCAGCGGCGACGAGGACCGGTCGGCCCCATACAGGTAGCCGCAGACGGGCCGCCCTCTGGACGACAACCTGGCGCAGGTCTACGTAGCGCAACAGTCCTTCGCTGGCGTTGGCCGGGCGCGGCGTCGGCGAATCGAGCGTGCCGGTGACGGAAAAGAACTCTGTCGAGCGGGGTGGTGCAATAAAGAGCAGCGATCCAGGTGGGTAACGCCCGTCTGCTCCGGGCACGTAATGCCCGTCTGCTCCGGGCACGTAATGCCCGTCTGCTCCGGGCACGTAATGCCCAACCGTCGGCAGGACGGTGTCAAAGATGGTGAGCCGATTTGATGATTCCATAGATTGGGAATTTGATAATGTGACCTCATAGGTTGCCAGAGAGACGGCATCTACCTGAACGTTGGGCAAAAGTCCAAGAGCCGTTTCCAAGAAGCGATTACCCGGCCCCACGATCTGGATTTGCGCGCCCGAGACGACCGGTGCCACAGCCCAGGCCCGGTCGTCGAGTGCCAGAGCGTCCGCGCCCTCCAACCGCGCTTCGATGGCCGTCATGTCGGATGGCAAATCTGGGATGGTCAGGGCGAGCGCGTCACCAGCGGGCAGCGCCAGATCGCGCGCGGTCACAAGCTTTCCCTCGATAGTGTGTAGGGTCAAGCGGCGCTCCACTTTTTGGTGGCTCAAATTCGTGATGCGGATAAAGGCCATCAGCCCACGTCCAGCAGTGTCGGTAGAGAGTGATAAAGCGCTAATGGCCTGGTTCTCATCAGACTCACCGATAGAAATGTAACGCACCTGGGCAGTGTGGCCCAATCGATCGGGAATCTCTACACCCCCATCAGAGAGGATGACAACCTGGACCTCTGACTCACTCGAGGCAACGGCGGCGGCCAGTTCCAAGGCTGTGGTCATGTCGGCTCCACCCGGAGCAGCACGCAGACCGTTCAGGGCCCGATTCAACCGGTCGCGCTCACGACTGGTTGAAAGAAGGACGCGGGCCTCTCTGCCAGCGACGACGAGGGTCACCGGCACATCGGCGGGCAGACCGTCTGCCAGGCGGTGTGCCGTCTCAACGGCAACTCCCAAGCGGTCGGGATGCACGTCGCTAGCCGCCATGCTGGCCGACACATCCATCACCAGGATCAAGTGCCCGCCGCCAGAATCCATCGTCCAAGAAAAGGGGCGAGCCAGCGCAAAAATCAGAGCGATCAAAAAGAGCAATTGCAGCACCAGCAACCAGTTGACGCGCAGCCGCTGCCAGGGCGTGTTGGCGGCCACGTCGCGCACCATCTCTTGCCACAGATAGACGCTGGAGACGGTGTGTTTTTCACGCCGCAGCCGCAAAAAGTAGAGCGCGACGATGACGGGCAACAGAACCGCCAGGATAAAGGCCAAGGGGATCATAAAGTGCATATCAGACATCATCCAGTATCTTGACAAAACGCCGGGACCCTGTAGCCGAGGTTTCCGTCGCAACGAGTTGCGCACTCGCAAGACTGGCGCGATATGGAAATCGCGGCTACAACACAATTACCCCAACAGATCAAGATAATACATCAATACATCATCCGATCGTATCACGGCTCACGCAAGTACGCGAACCTTTTGCAGGGCCGCCAACACCAATTCCTCCAAGGGCAGCGTCGTCTCGATGAAAACACAAGTAGCGCCCAGGGATGCACAGGTCTTGCGCAGGTGCTCCCGCCAGGCGTCGAGTCGAGCGCTATACTGCTGAAGCGTATCATAGTCGGCGGTGATCTCGACAGCGGCGTCGCTCTCACTGTCCACCAGGCGCAGGTCACCCTCTAGGGACGGCGATACCTCCTGCGGTGCAAGTACGTGGAGCACGGTGATCTCTAACCGGCGACTGGCCAGCGCGCGCAATCCACGCTCCCAGCCCGGCCCCAACAGATCACTGATCAGGAACAGCTGGCCGGGATAACGAACGCGGACGGCATAGTCGCACAACGCTGCCGTCGGGTCGAGCGTGCCGCCCGGTTCCAACTTGGCAAGCCAGTCGAACCAGGCCAGGGCCTGACGCTTGCCCCGCAAAGGACGCAGCGCCCGCCCGTTGCTCGTCTTGCCGCTCGCCAGCACCGCGCCGGTCAGACGATCCAGCCCCACCAACCCGACGTAACCCAGGGCAGCCGCCAGGCGTTGTGCGTAGGACCACTTTTGTGGTTCTCCCCAAGCCATGCTCTGGCTGGCGTCGAGCAGCAGGTGGACGGAAAGGTCCTCCTCGGCCACAAAGAGCTTGAGGAACAACCGCTCCAGCCGGGCGTAGGCGTTCCAATCGATCTGGCGAAAGTCATCTCCGGGCGCATAGGTGCGAAAGTCGGCAAACTCGATGCTGCCGCCGTGCTTGGGGCTGCGCCGCTCGCCCTGGATCTGTCCGGCCCGGACGCGGCGGGTGACCAGGGAAAGGCGGTCGAGTTGAGCGATCAAGATTGGATCAAGCAGCATATTCACTCCCAACAAGGCGCAAAGGGATAGCGCACATCGTCAATCGAGGCGCCGGTGAGGGCGATCTCGTCTAGGTAATGGGTGCCAAGCCCCAACCCTCGGGCCAGGCTCAAGTGATTGTCGGCGCGCAGAAAGGGTGCGGCGGGGTAGATGGCCGCCGGGTCGAACCCCATCACGGCGGTCGCTACGCTATCCACCGCCACCGGGTCTTTGCCCGCGACCAGCACGCCAGGCTGCACCGGGGCAAAACCCGGCTGCCACGGTCCCTCGCCCCCCTCGGCGGTTTTGATCCCATCGACCAATGCCAGGTCTATGGGGCGGGCCAGGTTCAGGTCTGTGATCACTCCCGGCAAGCGCGTCTTGAAGACGTCGCCGGGTCCGTGGAGCGCGGAGCGATACAAGTGATCCTCTTCGAGGGTGTACTGTTTCGCGGGCACCAGGCCGACCAGGTTCTTCATCGTATGCGTCACGCCGCAGCACCAGTGACATTTCATTTTGGCTACCGAGACGAACGTGTCTATTTCCCCCAGGATGCGATGAAAGATGAAACTGTCATACACCGACCATCCATCCCCCACAGGCACAGAGTTAAAGTCGGCGTAGGGATAAGGGTTGTTCAAATCGATCAACGTCGCGCCCACCGCCGCCGCCACGTCTTCATAGCCCCACAGCCGGTACGAGTCCCACTCATAGACCGCTTCGACGATGAATAACTGCCTGGCACCCGCGTCGCGCAGCAATTGGCACAGCGCGTGCACGACTTGCGGATGAGTCACATAGCTATCGACCGCCGGTGCCCCGGCTTGGGCCTCGGTTGCGATGCCCCCCGTCAGATTGACCTTGATCGCCACCCGATCCCCCAGGCCAACCACGTTGCCCAATCCCCCGATGCTGTCGAGCATCGCCTCCACCTGTTGGCGCACGAGGGCCGCATCGTAGCTGGCAGCCTGGGCAACAGCGACCTTGGTACGCGCATCAACTGTCGCCGTGGGGACAGGGGCTTGCGTAGGAGCAGATGTCGACGTGGGAGATGGTTCAACCGTCGCCGAGGGCTCGGGCGTGTCAGTTGGCGACAACGTCGGCTGGCGTGATGGCACGGGGGTTCCCGTGGGTGGTGGTTCAGTGGTGGGGCCAAGATCGGGCGTCTCGGCAATCTCATGGGGAGAACAGCCACCGACGACTAGCCCGACTGCCGCGGCCCCCACCCCACAGAGAAAATCGCGTCGGGAGATTGCTTTGCGCAAAGATCGTCTGCGTTTTTTTGTTTGATTCTGTTGTGATTTCATTTCCCTCTCCTCCTATCCAGATAAGGTTTTACCGCCAGTCGCCCTGTTGGTTGAAAAACGAGTCATCGATCAAACGTATCTCTGGCCATATACCTTGTCTTCCAAGAAGATAAATATTGAGATCAGATGAGTCATCCAGTGACAAACTAGTATACGCTATAGATGTTCCGTTTGGCGACCAGCTAAAAAAGGTTCCTAGAGTATGAATGGGTTGCATTGATTGTAAAGCGTAGATGCCGTCTGAATTGGATAGTATGCCCACCACTACTTGACCACCCCCATCACTCGTCAGGCTGTGTGTCCAGGTCACGATTCTTGTTCCATCAGGAGACCAACGCGCCCCGTCATACGTCCAGCCCTCTGGAGTCAACAAGATCATTTCTCCGGTTGTCAAGTCGAGTATCCATATTCTCCACGCAAAGAAAGACCAATCCTCGTCCATTGGCACCGATTCTTGTGTGGTCACCAGCAGCAAATTCTCATCCGCAGGAGACCAGTCGATCTTGGAAAAGTATCGTTCCTCATCGCTGCGTGTTTGCTGAACGATGTCCCCGGTCTCTAAATCAACGAAATAAACCTCGGATATCCCCGATTCGTCCGAGACAAAGGATAGGCGGTCAGCATTTGGCGACCAAGTCGGATAACGATCATCGACCGTGTTGTGGGTTATTTGGCGCAATCCGGAACCGTCTTCGCCGATCACAAATATCTCAAAATCACCATCCCGGTTCGAGCTAAAGGCAATCTGCGTTTTGTCGGGTGACCACCGGGGGTGTTGATCCACGTGAACGTCACTCGTTACTTGCAGATGTTCTCTGGTAACAACGTCAATGATATACAGATCGGTTCCATCCGCCTCGTTTAATTCACCATCTTGGTTGAAATCCGTCCGGCGCGAGACAAACACAATGCTGCCCTTGAGATTTGCTACCGGGGTTGGACGAAACGTTGGCGATGGTGTGGGGCTTGGGATTGGCGTATCAGTAGACAACTGAGGACTGGGCGTAGGCGATGGAACCACCGTGGGCAAGGGCGTCGCGGTAAAAGTCGGCGCGCTGGTCGGAGACAGCGTTGGAACGACCGGGTCACTGCATCCCACCAGGGACACGAGCAGAATGAGCAGTATCAGATAGATGTGTCGGTGTAAAGTCTTCATCTTGGTCCTTGTCTCCTAACGTTTTGCGCTGTAAATGTAATTTCCTACACCTAGTTTTCACCATATATTCGCTGGCGTCTCCAGGCAAGTTTGATTGTCAGGCTGTACAAAGGTCTGGTAGAATTGCTCAATGCTCATCCCCGTTGCTTCTTCCAGAGAACGCCACTTGTCTTGGCCCTCAACTGGGTTTCGAATATCGGGGCCAAGATCATCAAATGTCATCTCATGCTCAGGCGGCCAGAGCAACAGAAAAATCTCCGATCGCCAAGGGCATATACGGATTACTTCCCCTGATTCTATTGGCCCATGATGTCGTCCCTCTTCTCCTATATCGCCTTCGTATTTCACTAAAAACCCCTGGTCGGGGTAAAAAAGTAGCAATCTGAATGGTATCCATAGCATATGATTGTACGTTTCAAGGAACACTTGCTGTGGCCGCCCATATACCTCCAGTATCTGGGAGAGCATATAGGGCTTCCAATCCTCGATGAACTTGGAATCTCCGTATGCAAAATACCCATCTTCGCCTACCGGAGGTGACGCACCTATGCCAATCATTTCTATTACGCCTTCCCTCACAACATAGTTCTGACCGTGAGAGTAATGGGCTGGAATGTCGAATATGATTAAATAGTCCTGAAAATCATCGTGCCCCCAAATCTTCTTTCCCTGTGAAGCGAAGAAAATCTTAACAACTTGTGGCGAAGTCTTTCCTGGAGTGAAGCCCCACCAACAGGGCAATCGGCAATTTCCATTATTCTGAAGCATCTCTGAGATCAAGGTATATTCTTCATCAACGGTCATCGTCGGGACGGGCGTCGGGGTTGGGGTGCTCGTCGGCGGTATTGGGCTTGGGGTTGGCGTATCAGTGGGCAACTGAGGGCTGGGGGTAGGTGATAGAACTACCGCGGGCAAGGGTGGCGCAGTAAAAGTCGGCGTGCTGGTCGGAGACAGCGTTGGAACGACCGGGTCACTGCAACCCACCAGGGAGACAAGCAGAATGAGCAATGTCGAATAGATGTGTCGGTGTAGAGTTTTCATATTGTGTCTCTTTTATCATCCACTACAACTGTTTGGTGAGTACGGATGGTGGTGGAACCAGATCATAAAATAGCCATCCTCCGAACCATTGTCAATTGGCTGATCGTTGGGCAACGACAGCGTTTCCAAATCAATCACTTCATCGAGGTCAGCGAACTGAAAATTGGGAGTAAACAAGACATTCACATCAGGCCTTACTGAAAGATAGGCATTGTCTTTGAGTCGGTAAGAGGAGTATTGAATTCTTGCATCGTTGGACAAATCCTGTCCAACTTGCTCCCACCCGACATCAAAAAGGGCGATTTCAAGACCGTCTAATACCTCTGCGAACTTCCGTTGATCATAATAGACAACTTCAACAATAACTTGGCGGCACACATCGCTTGCAAAACTCTCCTTAGACGCTTGAGCAATCAATAAACTATCTTGAAATGGCAACGCCTCAAAAGCACGTATTGCATCTTTGCGGGTCGTTCTGCAGCCAGACAACAACATCACGATGGTTATGAAAAGGCCAAGAATCCTCAGCTTATCTTGACACTCGATTTTCAGCGTAGCCATTATACCCTCCCGCCAGCACGAGACAATACCCCCTCGCTGATCTCCTGAATGATCGTATCCGCCACCACGCCCTCGGCCTGGGCCTCAAAGTTGAGGATGAGGCGGTGGCGCAGGGCGGGCAGGGCAGCGGCCCGGAGATCGTCCACAGCGACGTTGTAGCGCTCGTCGAGCAGGGCCATGATCTTGCCCGCCAGGATGAGGGCCTGCATCCCGCGCGGGCTGGCGCCATAGCTGACGTAGGCGCGTACTGCATCGGGGGCATTAGGATCACTTGGGAGGGTGGCGCGCACCAGGCGGGCGGCGGCCTCGGTCACGTGGGTGGCGATGGGCACACCTCGGGCCAGCTGCTGCATCCGGTGGATTGTCTCGGCATCGGCAACCGGTTTGGGCTGTAGCACCTGGACACCGGTCGTGCGGTCGGCGATCTCGATCAGTTCATCCACCGATGGATAGGCCACGTCCAGCTTGAAAAAGAAACGGTCGAGCTGAGCCTCGGGCAGCGGGTAGGTGCCCTCCATCTCTAGCGGGTTCTGCGTCGCTAGGACGAAAAAGGGTTCCGGCAGCGTCCGCGTCTGCTTGGCCACGGTGACGCTGTGTTCTTGCATCGCCTCCAGCATGGCCGACTGGGTCTTGGGCGTGGCACGATTGATCTCGTCGGCCAGCACCAAGTTGGCAAAGACCGGCCCGGACTCAAACTGAAAGCGCCGCTGCCCGTCAGCATCCTCGGTGATGATGTTGGTACCGACGATGTCGGCCGGCATCAGGTCTGGCGTGAATTGGATGCGGCTGAACTGGCAGTCGACCGCCTGGGCCAAGGACCGCACCAGCATCGTCTTACCCAGGCCGGGAACGCCCTCCAACAGCGCGTTGCCGCCAGCCAGCAGGGTCACCAGCGTTTGACGCACCAGTTCCCTCTGCCCGACGATCACTTTGCCCACCTCACGTTCGATGGCGTGAGCGGTGGCCATGAATTCTTCTGGGGTTATGGTTGGTGTATTCATGATATCTCCTTGAATCAGGTTTTTTGCCACGAATTGCACGAATTTGCACTAATTTCGCCGCGTTACTTGTCATTCGTGATAATTCGTGCAATTCGTGGCAAAAGAAAAAGGCATCCTGTGTGAAACTTGAGCTAGGGCTCCAGGTGAGTAAAGTATTCTCGCACATAATCTCTTAGGCCCGCCGGGATATACGCCCGCTCCATCGTCTCGGCGGCAGATGCGGCATAGCTGGCAAATACCTCGGTATAGGGCACTTGGGCCGCTCCAGAGACGCCCGGTTGCAGTTGGGCATTTTCGCGGGCCGCGACTTGGCCCTGGTCGGTCTGGCGGCCGGGCACAAAGTCATCATCCCCCGGCTGGCCCTGCTGCCAGGGAACAAAAACCGTGTCTAGTTCGCCCACGCCGACGGGATCGTCCACGTCAACTTGGCCTGTGCTGCTGGGCCTCGCACCTTGCACGCCAGCAGAGTTAGTTGGGCTGTCATCGCCTGACTGCCCTCTTCCTTGACCGCCCCCAGGTCCTTGTCCTGAATTGTCCCTTCGATCTTGGCCCTGGCCTTGTTGTTGACCTTGACCTTGGCTTTGACCAGATTGTTGACTTGAGCCTTGTCCCTGTTGTTGGCCCAGGCCCTGTCCCTGATCTGATTGTTGGCTTTGACCTTGGCCCTGTCCTAGCTGCTGCCCTTGTCCTTGACCCGACTGTTGGCTTTGGCTTTGCCCCTGACCTGGCTGCTGCCCTTGAGCTTGGCTTTGTTCTCCTTGCCCGTCCGCTTGGGCAAGCTGTTGCTGTCCGGCTTGGGCGAGTGCAGTGTTGGACTGCTGTGTTTGGTTCAACGTCTGAGCCAGCGTCTGTTGCAAGGCGGTTTCGGCGTTTGCGGTGCGCAGCGCGTTCGCGGCGGCCCGGGCGCTGGTTTGCATCTCGGCAGATGTAGCTGGGTCATTATTTGATGACGAATTGTCGCTCTGCGAAGGATTTGAACCGCTCTCACGCAGCCCCTGAGCCAATTGGCTGAGAGCCCCGGCCAGATCAGCGTCGCTACCGGCCAGCCGGCGGGCGGCGTCGTCCAGGACGCTGGCTACCCCTTCCCGTTCAGCAGATGACATTTCCGCCGCTTGCTTCGCCAATTCTTCCAACAGACGGGCCGCCTCGTCGAGAGATGGCGTCTGATCCGACATTCCCGATACTGCAGATAGATCCGTCGCCAGCCCGCCCAACGCGGCCTGACGAGCCGCGTTCTGGGGATCAAGCTGCTGACGCAACGACTCTTCCAATTGGGCCAGATCAGCCAGCCCGCGCTCTCGGTCGCCAGAGTTGGCACGCAGTTGTTCAGTTGCCTCACGCAGTTGGCGCAAAAGCTCTTCCTGATCGGCGGGGTCGAGCGCCTCCACTTGAGCCAGTTCCTCCGCCAACTCTTCCAACTGGTCCGCCTGCTCGCGGACGACCTTGGCGACGGCGGTCCGTTCGGCAAGAATCGCGTCCATCGGATTAGGTATCGCGTTCAGTAACAGGGCAACGATCAAGCATCCGACCGCCAAAGCCAACGGTCGCCGCGGCCAGCGTATTGGAAAAGCGCGGGCTGGTTCGATAGATCGAGCAACAGCCAGCGCATCATTTCTTTGGTGGGTAACTAGTGCCCGATCAAAACGGCTGTCGCCAGCCGACACTCTACGGCCTAGTTCCAGGGCGGTCGTTAGTCGATCACATAGGGCCAATTCAGAATCGACGCGGCGGGCAATGCAGAGTGGCGGCAAGGGATACAACAAACTGTAGCCCAATACGACCAGCAACCACAGCCCCATTGGCACCCAGGCCAATCTTTGATGATGTGGCAACAGGATCAAGCGACCTGCGAGTAAAACGAGCACTGTCAGCAGTACAGGTAGCCAAAGTGTACGTGCTGCCAAGTAAAGTCCATTGCGCAGCCTCAGTCGTCGCCCTATCGGGCGCAGCAAACGTATCATCATTCTGTCTACCTTGGACATCGTTCACACTCCTGGAAACAGGAATCTGGCACAAGGACTATTTGAGCCTGAGGTCAATATCATCACACCAAATGGTCCCCGATGCGATGCTGCCCCAGTGCCCCAGCCGACAGGCTATCTCTATCTTTTTATTGTAACCAGAGTCAAACTCGACCTCTACATACGTCCAATCGTTGGTTCCCAGCAAAGCTGGGGTGTGGTCCCAAGTACCGTACACATCGAGGTTGGCGCCTGCGACGACGGCCCCGCCGCCATGTTGCACATCCTCGGTTTTGATCCAACCCGAAAGCACATATGTGGTGTGAGGTTCCACTTGCATGGTCTGGACCCAGCCCGCATCGTTGTACAATGGAGAGTCGATGCGCACACTATATGTACCACTGTGCGCGTGGCCATCGTCCCACGTCATCATGGAAATTGGATTGGGGACATTGGCACTCCAGTGAAGGGGCGGTTGCCGAGGATCAAAAGTACCATCTTCAAAGCCAGGATTCTGCACCGATTTGGTAAAGGGCGCAATCTCGATAAAGCATATCTTGGCGTTATCAGCCCCTGGCCCGGGCCTGACCGTCAGCCTTTCATCGTGAACTCTCACAATTATGTCCCTATACTCGTCAAAGTCGTGCGTGTTGGGAGTCGGATCCTCCAGCGCTACACCCTCAACGACCACGCCATTGATTTGGTTGGGAAAAACCGCATCCCCCATCACCAGCGTCACCTTGTACTCTCCATTGGGTACACCCATCTCCCATTCCGCGTTATGGTTCCACTGCTTTTGCAAATGGTTCAGTGTGTCATACTGCTGATCGGGGTGGACATTGTGATCGCGTGTATAATGGTTGGGCGCGCCCCAGCCATATATGAGTCCGTTGCCACGGTCTCCGTATATCTCTCCACCATCCTTCAAAAAGCCCGATGGCACCGTCGCCGTGATAGGCTGAAAGTTCACTCTGACCATCTCTGTTAGCGGCGGGGGAGGCAGGGGTGTGGGTGTCGGAGTGGGCATCGGCATCGGCGTCAGAGTCGGCATTGGTGGTGGCGGTTGCGGAACCTGTGTGGCGACAGCTACCGGATAGGGAAAAGGTGTTGGCGACGGTGTGGGATTGCCAAAGCGTCCGAACGACAAATTCCCAATATTGAGCGAGGCTCTCGACAGACCAAACACCAACAGAAAAATAAAGGACAATGCCCCAACCGCCCGCACAGGTCTCACGCGCGAGTGTCGCACCGGCCTGACCAACCGAGTGGTTGCCAGATAGAGTAAGACCGTTAGTCCCGAGTACAGGGCAACAGTGTATTGCCATATCGGGCGGGCGGACGCCATATTCGACCAAAGCCCCAGCCTGTCTGGCCGTCCGCCCATCAAAAAGAGTAACCGCACGGTAGGTGTGGTGCCGTGCATCCCTCTGACCATATCCGGTGTCAGAACCGCCGTGGCCAGCGAACTGATGGGGTTCACATACAAAATCTGGCGGGGTGGATCTGCCGCTTTTACAGCCTCGGCTATGGGCCAGACCAAGTTACTGCCAACAAAACACAAGACGACCAAATAGCTCAAGGCCATTGCTGGCCCGGTGCGGCGGGTCAATGCCGAAAAGAACACCCCCACCGTACCAAAAGTGATGGCCGTCAGGATTAGCAAACCAATGGTCTGGATCACGTCACGCACAGCTACACCGCCAAACACAAAGATGATGCTTGCCAGTGGAACCGCGGCCAAAATCAACAACTGGACAAAGGTCAACGAGGCAAACATCTTGCCCCAAACAATGCTGACCGGACGCAGCGGCGTGGACAAAAGCATATCATACGTACGTCGCTCCGTCTCGCTGCTGATGGCCCCAGCAGTCAGTGCTGGCGTGATAAAGCAGACAAATGCCATCTCTAAAAGAGCCAAGCCAACAAAGAGGGTCTGCCCGATATAAGCGCTCTGGAAATGGACCTCGGCCCCGAATCTATCCTGCGCCCCAGCCACGGTGACTCGATACAGACCAAAAGCCAGCAACGCCAACCCAATCAAATAGTATGTCAGGGTCCGAAACGCGCGCGGCCCGCGCATCTGAGCGCGCATCTCTTTGATGATGATGGGGTTGATGAGATGTGAAAGGTAATTCGTGATGCGGTCCGACCACTGCGGTCGGCGTTCGTGATGCGTGTTTGCCATTTCCCTTGTCCCCTTGTCAGGCTACGTTGCCTTCCGTCAGTTGCAAAAACAGCTCTTCCAACTCGTTACCCACCTGGCGAAACTCGGCCACGGCAACATCGTTCTGTACCAGACGAGCCAGCAAGTCAGAGGCGGACTGGGCGTCTCCAGAGAGATATATTTCGAGCCAGGCATCTGTTGGATCGTGCCCGCCGTTCAGCCGGATGACGTCCGTCACTCCAGAAAAGCCCGTCAACAAGCCGGTCGCTCTTTCGACATCAGACAGCACATGCAAGCGCAGCATTCGGCCCGACTGGGCCCGCTTCTGGAGAAGCGAGAGAGGGCCGCTGGCGACCAAGCGCCCACGCTCCACGATGCCCACTTGGTTACATATCTCGGCCAGGTCGCTCAGGATGTGCGAGCTAAGGATAATGGCCTTGCCCATCGCCGAAAGCTCTCTCAGCAATTCACGTATCTCCACCCGGGCGCGAGGGTCGAGGCCAGAGGCGGGTTCGTCGAGCAAGAGCACTTGGGGATCGTGCACCAGGGCGTGGGCCAGGCAAAGCCGTTGCTGCATGCCGCGTGACAAATGCCCGACGTCATCATTCCGCTTTTCGGCCAAACCCACCAATTCCAACAATTCATCCGCGACGATCCGCCGTCGCTTGGCCGGCAGTTTGTAGCAGCGAGCGAAAAAATCGAGATATTCCCACGCCGTCATCTCGTGATAGACGCCGAAAAAGTCTGGCATATAGCCCACGTACCGGTGAACAATCCGTGGCTTTTTATGCACCGAATGCCCCGCAATCCATATCTCACCCGATGTTGGTCCCAATAGACCGGCCAATAAACGCAGCGTAGTCGTCTTGCCAGCCCCATTGGTACCGACCAAGCCAAACAGTGCGCCTTGGGGCACACGCAGATTCAGCTTGTCGAGTGCCAACAGCTTGCCTCGCCCGTAATGCTTGCACAGATCACGTGTTTCGACCACATAGTCACTCATCGACTCTCTCCTACCGACAGCAACTCGCCATCCAGACCAACTTTGTAATAATAGCAATCCCCATCCGCGTCTCCCTCAAGTTGTAGACGGATCAGACCAAAAGCCGGGTCCACAAAGCGTCCGGGAGCGCCGAGCGCGTACAGGCGATGGCTCTCCACATTTGCCAACGTCTCCCAGTCACCAACCTCCCAGTCATAGAAAGAGATTTCAGGCAGCACACTCCCTTGGTAGCCTCCACTAATATCGATAGTCAACGCCGTTGGGTTAAACACGTGTTGCATCGAGGGCAATCGATAATCGATCACCGCGCGCCCCTGGCCCACATAGAACTCGTTGTTAGAGGCCCCACATTCCCACGCATCACCCTCGACCTCAGTCAACAAGCCAGAGAGCAAACCCGGGGGAAAACTCACCTGCCCTCCCACGATCGACAGCGACAGAGGGGCGATGACCAGGGTGGTCGGCTGTATCGCCGCCTTTATGCCAACCACTTGCACATCGAGAATATTGAGATCGGTCCAGGCAAGAAGCGTTGGTTCGACAAAAGGTGTGGGCGATCCCCAGTTTGTGTGAAAATAGGCCTCTAAAATGGATCGCCACAAGCTCTCTTTACGCGATGGATCAAAAGCCTCAGGCGCGTGAGACATCAGATCGAAAATCCCATAGGGAAAGTAGAATCCTATTTCCTCACCCCGTAGCGTTGCCTCAATCTCTTTCACCTCATCACTCGCCAGATCGCCCAGATGAACATAACGGCGGCCAAAGACCAGCACCATCTCGGAAAGGGAACGGCCCAAACCGTTACGTATACTACCCGTCACTTGATCCCCCTCGATGGCCAACGTGGCATCCACGGCCAGATCATCCAGCTCTGGCCTCGTCTCTGCCCGAAAACCCTGCATAGTCCACTGGCTGACGCTCATCCCACGCACGAGCGCCCGTTCCCCTTGGAGAACGTTCATAGAATCATAGACCCCAGGCCAGATACCTCCTTGGTCTGGATGAGAGGACAAGCGGCTAATGAGGGCATCTCCCCCCACCTCGATATCATAATCTTGGCTGGTGGGTGAAAAAAGCCCAATGTAGGAACGCGCCGGTAGGCGGCTTCCAGTGGATGAAACGGGCAGAATCGTGATCTGGTTGATCACAACATCGCTGCCCCGTAGTTGGTAACCCAGGCCATAACCGCCAATGGAAAATATGCAAGTCAGTGCCGGTATGGTGATCCATCCCCAGGCAAGCCGGCGCAGCCGGCGCAGGAACACGTAATTGACCGGCCCAACCAACAGAATGTACAAGCCCAGCACAAGCCCAAGCGAACGGATCGAGGGAAGGTCGAGCGCCGGTAAATTGCTCAAGGCATAGTTCATCTGCGCAAATTCAAGTTCCCGGACAGAGACGTCATAAGGGGTGTCGGCTGGCAAGGCGGAGCCAGGCGATACCAGCTTTTGCCAAAAATCAAGGGTACCGGCCCAGGCATCGAAAGGATTGGTGGACGGGTCGAGCGATAGGTACCCGACCCAACCTTTTCCCAGCGCGCTCTGCACCACAAGCGGCCTTCCATCTTGGATGATGAGGGGACGGTTTGAATATTCGACCGGGAACGTGGCCAAAAAGGGTCCAGAAACCTGCACCGGTATGCCCGCAAATTCTGCCAGACTGTCCAGCACGGCCAGTTCGACCGTTTCGCCAAGGCCAGTTGGCTGCACAGCGTCTGGTAAACCAGCCATCACACGGTGAGCGGCAGCGCCTCCGCCGATCACCAACCGCCCCCCCAACTCGACCCAGGTGTGCAGCGCCTCGCCTTGAGCCGAATCCAGAGAGGTAGTATCCACGCCAGTCAGGATCAAGCAATCGAGAGTACGCAGGGGCTCGACTCGCTTTGGCAGGTCATCCAGCGAAATGGGAACAAGATACGCTTGGCCTCGATTCAAGATCCGTATGCCGTTCAACGGACCAAAAGCAGCCATGTCTGGGGCAACAACACCGATGAGATAATCCAATTGGGGATGGGACCAAAGTGGCGTCGAGGCTTGGGCAACGGTATCTGCGCCCTGGACCAAATGCACGGTGACCTTGTCAGCAAAGAGAGGGGGCAAGACGTAAATGTCTATTTCTTTGTGGGCACCAGCAGGAAGCGAGACAGACACCGCATGCACAGGTTTGCTGTCATAGTCCAAAAAGTAGGCTTGAACTTGAGCCGTTAGATCCTCCCCCTCGTTTTCCAGCTCGACCCGCAGCGGCAGCCACTCGCCGTATTTGACATGGCCGCCCAAGTAGGGAGTGACGGCCATTTTTACAGTCCCGTTCGATGTCTGAGCGCTCACGGGAACAACCCACCCCAAGCTCAGCATCAAAAGCAGTGACGTACCAAGCCTTGGTAAAAGACGCCCCATAGGCTTTATCCTCCAATGGTATAATGGTTGACAACAAGACGCGCTCTGGAACAACCATGAACCTGTGAAACAATATTATTCTCAATGCTGCTTTACAGGATACCATAGAACAGGATATGATTCTGGACGAACGGTTGCCGCCACTGCATCAAAAAGACAACGGCCACCCAGCGCCAACCTGACGCCTTCCCTACATGCGCTCACCCGATACTATCTATTAATTCGTCCACAACACGAGCGGCAGATACACAAACTTGTCGGTCGGCCTCACCCGCGCTGTGCCGGTGAGGATGGACGTGCTATCCACCATCGCGTTGAGGGTAACCGTGTACCACACGCCGTTGGTCAAGCTGATCAAGGTGTGGGTGCGAACGGTGCTGGTGGGAATCTCAGCTGCCGGGAACTGGATCGTGCCGGTGTCACTCTCTAGCTCCCGTCCCGGGGGCGGCTCGCGTGAGGAATGGCCTCTTTTGGACTCGGTTTTGTGCTCAAATCGCCCCCGGGGCTGGGGCTGAGCGCACTGGGAAATAGTTTTGTACCGAGAACTAGCTAGTTGGCGATCCTTCTCGCAACCACTTGGCGATCACGCCTGCCAAGCTCTTGCCGATTCCGGGTAGTTCCCGCAGCCCGGCCTCACCGTGAGCTTGGTGTATCTCGGCCACGCTCTCCGGCCACTCATCCACCGTCCAGGCTGCCTTGCGATAGGCCCAGATGCGATAGCCCTTGGCCTTCTCCAATTCTAGGTCGTAGGTCTTGAGGAACAGCCGCTCGGCGATGCGTTTGTTGATGGCCAACGGCCCTGGTGCGACGTAACGCGGCATACGGTCCAATAAACCGTGCTTGGCGCACAACTCGCGGACCAGCAATCCTAGCCGGGCGTTGTGGATGCCCGGTGGGCCATAGTTTGGTTTTCCTTCCGTTTCCCAGCCGTACATTTCCCGCCAGTCAGCTTCCAATGTCGGGTCGAATCGCAGGGCGGCCGCCAGCGTCCGTTCGGCCTGGACGCCGTCCATCGTCAGCCCACCGCCCAATACGCACGATCCGCCGTGGTCCTTGGTGGCGCGCACCATATCTTCCAGGTGTTTTTCGTCGTCGCCCACGATGGGGATAATGGGCATCATTGATGTGCCGACCGTGATACCGGCACTCGCCAGCTTTTCCATTGCCCGCAAACGACTCTTGATGCCGGGGCTGCGCGGCTCAAAGGCACGCTTGAGGGCCGGATCCACGTTACTGATACTAAAGAGCACCCCTACCCAGGCCCGTTCGTTGATGTCTACCAACAGGTCGAGGTCGCGGATCAGGAACGGCGAGCGCTCGATGATGAACAACGGGAAACTTAGATCTCGCACCACCTCCAACATGCCGCGCGAGAGTTGGTAACACGACTCGGCCGGTTGCTGCCAGTCACCGACAGAGATCGTCTCACGTGCTAGGCCGGCAAGTTCCTTCCGCAGCAGTTCCACGGCGTTGGTCTTGACTCCGATCAGTGTGTCAAAGGTTTCGGGATCGCGTCGCAGATAGCGGCTGCCCCGCGCGTAGCAAAATTCGCACCCGCTGCGACAGCCGACGTACGGGTGGGCCGTGTACTTGCCCCAGAACCAGGGACCATCCACATGCTTGTGGACATTGACGATTTTGCGGGCGCGATATTCTTGATACTCGAGTTTCATTAGGAGATATTTCCTGTGGCGCGGGCGCGTTGTTCGTCCGAGAGAAATTTGGTGGCTTTGTGGAGTATCAGCGCCCGATGCCGACGCCCAACTTGCTTTGGCAGCCAATCTGTTATCAGATCGGGATAGTTCCGGCCTATCGTTTTGAGCCCCCACCCCACGCCCTTGACGGCGATCATGTCCCACTCGCTAAACATTGGCTCTAGCAGAGCCAGCAATGCCTTGGCCTGGTCCGTTAGCTCTGCTGCGCCACGTGAGCGTTTGGCCCAAAAGTGAACACCTGTACCCACAGCTCGCCGCACCCACGGGTTCTCATCCTCGCACCAATGCTGAAGCAGGCCCAACGCAGGTTCAAAGTGACGCACCAGTGCCCGGCCCACTACGCCCTCGCCCATCGTATCCGCCCCGTACCAGACGTCGGCGGCAATGATAAACTCGCGGCAGCGGGCAAAAGCGCCGACGAGGTCGCGGTCCAACTGCTGTTCCAGCGCCTTGGCGATCACCACCCAGCCGCCTTCGGTCTTGTCCGCGGCGATGCGCTCCAGGAAAGCGTTCACCGATTCTATCGCCCCCGCGCCAACCGGTTCACTGATGCGCCGCAGCATGTCGAACGACGTGCGCTCAGCGAGGACCGGCGATAGCAAAGCATAGGCTTCCTCCGGCTGTTCTGCTTGCACCAATACGCCAATGCGTTCGCCCAGTTCCCTGGCTTGCTTGGTTTTCATACTGTGTCCTTTGTCCTTTTTCCACTCTTGAGCCCCGTGCGCAGTTTGTTATCCACCTCACGGATTACGTGCTTTGCCAAAGTGTCCCGGTTCTCTTCTAGATATGCTGCCACTTGATCCCGGTGGGTCTTGGTCAACTCTCGCAGCACCCACGAGATGACCTTGGTGATCATCGGGTGTCGTTCCTCCTTGACCCGGTCGACTAATTGCAACGTAAGGTCGGGAAACGTGTCCCCCATTTTGCCCCGGTTGATTCGAGCCAGGGGCACCAGCGCCAAACGGCGGCTCCACACGTCCTCGTCGGCGATCAGTTCCCACACGTAATCCATTCGGGTATCCGGGTCGCCCATCAGCCACGAGGCCAGCATCCATCCCAGGCTATCGGTCTCTACCCAGCTATCCAGGTCTCGACGCCACCGATCTAAACGCGCTTGAGGCAAATCCGGCACCCACCGGCTATAGTGCTCAGAGAGATGAAATGCGATTGCCCTTTCCTCACGCGATCCGCCTGCCCACAATGCCTCCACCAAGGCAAACACGTCATCGCGGGCGATCTCTTTGTGCGCGCGATACCACGTCTTGGCGATCTTGCGCAACTTGGGCACCTTGACACCATAGACCACCAACGCCGTGGGAGCAAACTTATCCGCCGATTTCCGATCCTTGGGATCGACATGTTGTTTGATCTGCTCGAGTAGATATGCCGCTTCGCGTTCAGCCAGACTCAATTCCATCCTGCTCCTCCATTTCTAGTTCGAGAACTATGCGCCCCCAACCGCCACATTGCAGCCCCACGTCAAAACACCCCGCCCGCTTGAAGCGGATCTGGTTGGGATCGACGCCCGCATACATCATCTCGTTGGCCGTAAAAACCATCATCAACGCCGCGTTCAGGGAATAGCCGCACACTTGCTTGGGGCACAGTTCGGTGAGCAGATTGCCAAAGGCATCAAAGTAGAACTTGTCGCCCACTTGATGACGACTGTTGCAACCGTGAGATTCGACCACTTTCAGAACGATGCGCTTGTTCCCCAAGCTGGCTCCCTTGGATATGATGTCCGCGTTCCTGGGATTCTCTTGGAACAGCGACATCTCCTCGTCGCTGTACCCCAGCCGCTTTTGCACGATCTTTGAAACTCTTTTATCTATTTCCACGTTTATCTCCTATCGAATGTTTAGCAATTCCCGTTATGGGAAAAAAGCGAGAGTTGTAGCCGCGATTTCCATATCGCGCAGCACGCTTTACGTGGCTTAACGGACGCGCTATGAAAAGCGCGGCTACAAAACTAACAAAATACTGAATGCCAAAGATTGACCGCCGATGACGCTCTTACGGAGCGGACACAGATGAACACAGATTTTTGATTGTTTTCAATGTCAATTTGACCTTCATCTGCGTTTATCGGCGTTCATCTGTGGTTACAAAAGATTTGTCAATCAACCAGCATTCAAGCCTCTGACAAGAGCGGAACCATGATCTCTGTCTCGAGGTTTTCGGGGGCCGTGGTCTGGGGATCATTTAGGTAGATTTCATAGGCCGCTCCTGATGTCGCATGCCCGTTCGTATTCAGCCACTGCTCCAGCGTAGCACGGACTTGTGGCAGTTTGTCGTAAGAGCCCACATGATGATAGATGGCTGATTTTCCCCCGGGAATCTCGCTCACCTTGATATTGTCTATTCCCTCTATGCCGGGTTCAAAGGGAAATCCAATTTCGATATCCTGTTCTTGCCCGTCAAATCCGTGATAGACAACAAACGGCGAACCGGCGGGAATGTATCCTTTTTCCCCGGCGTATTGGACAACAGCAAACATAGATTGGCCGATGGTCGGGGCCAGCGTAACAGGCGACACCCGGGACCGAATGGTCAGCGCGGGTTGTGCGGAGCGTTCGACAATGTCGCATTGAAATTTTGATTCCACAGCTTTTGCTTCACAAGTGTCCTGTTTTGGTTTGTATTGCCTGCCAATGCGCCAGGCCGGCCCCACATCCTCACCCAAGGTACGGTATCGCCTCTCGATGCCAGAGTAATAAATAGGATTGGCCCTTAGTATGTCGACTTTTCTGTTCTCGCCCAGAATCTCCTCGTTTACGTACACCTGCACAACCTCACCAAAATAGACGGTATCCATATCGAATTCCACTTTTTGCCCCGTATACCGGCATTCGCAGGTGATGGGGAATTCCTCGATCATGGGCGCAGTCTCCAGTTCGCCATAAAACGTGGTAAAAATCTTGGATTTATCGACACTTTTACCGCTGACCAACCCGCAATAGTCAGTTTCTGTCACATGATCAGCAGAAGGTACATTGATGCTAAAGGTGCCGTTCTCAATGATTCCTTTTGGCGTATGGTGTTTCTTGTTCAGACTAACATAGACAATGGCCGGCTTGATGTTCACGCCATTTACAAAGCCCACGGCCACATAATTAGGTTTCCCACCCACATTGGTACCCACCAGAACTATTGGCACCACTGGTAATGGATTATACACACCTGTCTTTATCTTTCCCATCTAATTATCTCCTTTTTACCCCCTGGGGCCTCGGGCATCCTTGGGTTACGCTTTTTCCACCGGGAACTGGATCTCGGTCACATAGGTGGATGGGTCGCGGTCAGCTTCCGGCCCTTGCAAATACACCTCGCGGAATGGCCCGATGATGCAGCAACCGTTGGTTTCGATCCACTGCAACAACTGGCTGTACGTGCTGCTCACGTCTTCATAACTGCCTTCGTGGATGATGCTCGCCGCCTGTTTGATGGCTGGTAGCTCTCGCAACTTTATCCGATCTCCTTCAGGCACCGGTCCGGCGACCGGCGCGGTAATCTCGGCGTCTATAATAGACCCTTCGTGGAACTCTTCATCATAGTAGATGGCGATAGGCGGACCGACCGGGCCGAGACCGCGCTGGCTCAAGTAGCCAAATAGCTCCCCAAAGAGTTGTTGCAGACCTGCGACGGGAAGACTGTCCCGTACCGAAGCAACGGTCAGGGCCGGAACTTTTTTGATTAAAACTTCTTGTGTGGGCATAGCTTCTTCTAGTTCTATTTGTTTCAGCCGCTGCTCGACCCGCGCCAATCTCGCTTGCTCTTCCGCCACCTGCTGCTGGATCTCGGTTTGCTTCATTCGCAGAATGCCCCGAATCTGCTCTGGCGACAAATCGCCTTCAAGCAGATCGCCGATCTGCTCCAGCGAGAGCCCCAGGTCCTTCAGCGCCAGAATGCGGTGGAGCCGAGGCAACTGGCTGGCCGAGTAGTAACGGTATCCGGTAAAGCGGTCTATCTCTGCTGGCTTGAGCAGACCGATCTTGTCATAGTAGCGCAGCGTCTTTACCGTCACATGGCTGAACCTTGAAAATTGTCCGATCTTTAGCATGCTTCATCTCCGTGCACGTTGGGGAAAACAGAAAGACAAAGGTCGACCATAACGCCGAGAGCGTGTTGGCAACGGTCAACGCCCAGCCGATGGCGTTGCGCTTGAACTCGACTGGTTCCTGTTCGATTGCCAGCTTTTGCCTGAATTGAGAAAAGGCTTGCATTTTTATGCTCCTTGGCGCTCAGGCTCCTGGTCCAGCCGTGCGGCCAGGAGCCTGAAACTTTTTGCCGCTTATGCAGATGCTGGTTGCATCATCGTCTGCCCGACGAGGTAGGGAACCACGCCTATGGCAATATAGCCGAGCCAGACGGTAAGAGAGGCAAAGAACCCCAATCCTCCTCCGAACAGCATTACGATGACCAGCAAGTCCAACACGATATTCGCCACGGACACGGTCAGCCCAAACCTCAAACCCTCCAACCGCTTGTCCTCTGCTTGTTTCAGGTACGACCGGGCCAGGAAAAAGCTCACCGTCGGCATGAGAACCAGTAGGGGAAAGCTGATGGCAGGGCTGGAAGAGACAAAGGGAATGGATGGTAGATCGTTCCAGGGAGTCATAAAGATAATGCTACCCCAGACGAACCCGACGATCCAGACTACCAACGAGAACAGCACCGCTTTTCCAAACTTGTATGGCATTTTTCTGATCTCCTGTTCTGCGCTCAGGCTTTCTCTATCGGGAACTGGATCTCGGTTACGTAGGTGGATGGGTCGCGGTCCACTTCTGCTCCCTGCAAGTACACCTCGCGGACCGGTCCAGCGATACGATAGCCGTTGGCCTCGATCCATTGCAAGCACTGGCTGTACGTGCTACCCACATCTTCATAACTGCCTTCGTGGATAATGCTTGCCGCTTGTTCAATAGCCGGCAGATCTCGTAACTTTATCCGACCGCCTTCGGGCACCGGCCCAGCAACTGGCGCGGCGATCTCGGCGTCTATAGGCCCCTCGCGGAACTCTTCATCATAGTAAATACCGATGGGCGGACCGGCCGGGCCGAGACCACGCTGGCCCAGATAGCCAAATAGCTCCCCAAAGAGTTGTTGCAAACCTGCAATAGGCACACTGTCTCGCACCGAGGCGACGGCCTGGGCCGGGACCTTTTTGATTAAAACTTCTTGTGTAGGCATAGCTTCCTCCAGTTCTATTCGTTTCAGCCGCTGCTCGACCCGAACCAGCCGCGCTTGCTCTTCCGCCACCTGCTGCTGGATCTCGGCTTGCTTCATCCGCAGAATGCCCCGAATCTGATCCGGCGACAGGTCGCCTTCCAGCAGATCGCCGATCTGCTCCAGCGAAAGTCCCAGATCCTTTAGCGCCAGGATGCGGTGGAGCCGGGGCAACTGGCTGGCCGAGTAGTAACGGTATCCGGTAAAGCGGTCCACCTCTGCCGGCTTGAGCAGACCGATCTTGTCATAGTAGCGCAACGTCTTTACCGTCACCTGGCTGAACCTTGAAAATTGTCCGATTTTTAACATATTTTATCTCCGTGCACGTTGGGCAAAACATTTTGTGTTTTCCCCTAGAAGGCCTTTCTATGCCACTATTATACACCCTCCACTAGGGGGAGAGTCAAGACCCAAAATGTATGAATTTTTGTAAAGACATCGCAAGTCTCAAGAGCACTTTGTCCAGCAACTTTGGCGACGATTTCAAACTTGTTTCGCTCACTAAATGCTAGACGGAGACTTTCGATGTCTAGATTACGCTATTCCAGCGATTTCCACATGGTGCGTCTGGCCGTTTCGTATCCAAGTTTGTCGTAAAAGGCAGCCGCTCCTGTGTTAAACTCCCACACATTCAACTCGATCTGGCTCGCCTCGTTATCCCTTGCCCATCGCTCTGCCTTTTCGATAAGCGCTTGACCGACCCCAGAACGACGATATTTCTTTTCCACTGCCACATTGTCAATTACAGCGTAGCGTCGCGGCACAAAGAGCGAGATGTCAGGGGCCTCTTGGACGTATGCCTGGAGGAACCCGACGATTTGGCCTTCGCTTTCGGCGACGAACAGTGTCATATTCTCGTGGGAAATTATGGCATTTACAGGGATTCCAAAAGTAATTCCGATCTAGGGCGAGGCAGCGAAGGTGAAAAAGCGTCGCAGGCGAGAAGAGCTACGCCTGGAACTCCGCCTAGCCTGTTCCTTGGGTTTACCAGCCTTGAGCCAGTGTAGATAAGCAATA
>JAAEPW010000089.1 GCA_024232355.1 Chloroflexota bacterium
ACAATTTCTCGAGGAAACGATTCGTTCAACATTACTCCAGGGCTATCCCAACCTGGAGTACATCATCATCGACGGCAACAGCACTGATGGAAGCGTGGAAATCATTGAAAAATACGCTCCCTGGCTCACTCATTGGGTCAGTGAACCGGACCGAGGACAAGCCCACGCCATCAACAAAGGGTTCACCCGTTGTACAGGTGATCTGCTCGGCTGGATCAACAGTGACGATGCACTACTACCAAACGCCCTACAAAATCTCGCCTTGGCCCATCAAAAAGCACCTGAAGCAATTTTGCTGGGTGATGTGATGAATATTGACAACGACAATGATTATAGCTGGCTAGAGTCTCCACGAAATGTGTCTTTTGAGAATATTGTTCAACCCTGGCGCCACAGCATTTTTTGGCAACAGCCCGGCATCTACTTTACCCGCGCTTTATACGAAACAGTTGGCAAACTCGACGAAACGTTGCGCTACGTGTTTGATTGGGACTGGATGTGTCGTGCTTTGCAAACGGCCCCAGTTCATTACCTCCACGTACCCGTGGCACAATTTCGCTATCATAGCACATCCAAAACTGTCGGTGAAGCCGCCGATTGGTCAGCAGAAGAACATATCGTTACCAAGCGATACCAGAACAAAAGCAATGACACGAACGCTAAACTCGCCCAAGCGGCCTGGGAAATACACCTGGCTGATACCTATCTTAGATTACACAATTGGGCCAGAACTGAGGGCTTGAGCCATTTGAGAATGGCCGTTGAATGCGATTGGCGCGTACTCAAGTGGCGCAAGTTTTGGCTATTGTGCCTCAAAGGACTTTTGCCGTTCAAGCTGTTGCAGATGTTGCGTGTGGCATACCTGCAACGCTTTAAAAAGTATCTCTTTGGCTAATCGAGAAATAACTATGCGCATCCTCTTGGTCAACAAATATAACTATCTGCGGTCTGGCACAGAGCGTTACCTGTTCAACCTCGAACGAATCCTACAGACCCAGGGTCACACCGTTGCCGTATTCAGTATGCATCATCCGCAAAATCGGCCAGCTACGGACCAACGTCATTTTGTCCCCCACGTTGACTTTCGAGACCTGACCCTCTGGGGCCACTTGAGCGCCGCTTTACGAGTCCTATGGTTCCCTCAAGCTGCCCGGAGCATAGCGCGGGTGCTAGACGAGTTTCGGCCCGACATTGTCCACCTGTTCAACATTTATCATCAACTCTCCCCCTCCATCTTGCCGCCAATAACCAGGCGCGGCATCCCCATCGTGCACACGCTCAACGACTATAAACTCGTATGCCCCAACTACTTACTGTACACCCAAGGCGCCCCCTGTACCCGCTGCCGTCAGGGCAACTATTTCCAGGCCGTACAACACCGATGTCTGCACGGTTCACTGGCCTGGAGCCTATTGGCATCCGTCGAGATGACCTTACACAAGGCATGGCGCATCTACGAACGTCACGTGGCGACCTTTATCACACCCAGTGCCTTTGTAAAAAAGACCGTCGAGGAATTTGGCATCCCGGAAGACCAACTGGTACACATCCCCCTCCCTCTCTTTTCCCAGGACTTTGACCTCTCCGAGACCAGCGGCGAACACCTGGCCTACGTTGGGCGCTTATCCCACGAGAAGGGCCTGCCCACCCTGATACACGCCATGCGGCAGGTCCCCCAGGCCCGGCTGCTTATCGTCGGCGAAGGCTCAATGCGCCCCGTCCTGGAGCAGATGGTGCGCGAGGACAATATGACCAACGTGCATTTTACCGGATACTTGAGCGGCGAGGATCTCGAACACGCTCTAGCTCAAGCACGTTTTACAGTCTTGCCTTCCCAGTGGTACGAAGTCTTTGGACAAACTATCCTCGAATCCTTTGCAGTAGGTAAACCTGTGGTAGCAGCACGCATTGGGGGTATGCCAGAACTGATTGACGATGATGAGAATGGACTACTTTTTACCCCCGGCAATGCAGACGAGTTGTCCACTTGCCTGCGCCGTCTGTGGGACGATCCAAAAAAGACGCGCCTTATGGGGTTGAATGGTCGCCGCAAAGTGTTAGCCCAACACAGTCCCGAAAACCACTACCGTCAGCTTTACCCGCTGTACGAAAGGTTGGTACACAAATGAAACGGCATCGAGACAAAATCGCCTCCATCCTACTCTTCCTGGCCGACCTGCTCTGCCTGAGCCTGGTCGCCGGGGCAGCGATTTACATTCGCTACAACACTCCACTACTGCCCTACCCCCACACCCCCTCCCTGTGGATCTCCCACCTGGTGCTCGTGGCAGTCGTATGCCTGACCCTTTTCCCCACCCTCATCCTGAACGGCGCTTACCGCGCGCCCCGGCGCTGGCAAGCCAACGAAGCCTTGCCCATCGTCCTCAAAGCGATCCTCTTGGCCTTTCCAATCTCGACAGTCCTGCTCTTTGCCCTTCGATTTGGCATTCCCCGCACAACATTGGTGCCGACGCCTTCCAGATTAATCACGGGCTTGATATGGAGCGGTCTGCTGGTGAGCCTGACGTGCACGAGGCTTTTGCTAGGTCGGCTCCAACTGGCAATGTACCGCAGCGGCTTATGGATACGGCGTTGTATCATAGTGGGCGACGCCCCCCAAGCCACACAATTGACCCGCCACATCGAACACCACCCCTGGCTGGGAGAACAGATCATCGGGCGCGTCGGATACGAACCCGGTCCCGACCGGCTCGGCAAGCCCGCAAATCTGGCCGACCTCATCAAACGTCACCACGTGGACGTGGTCTGGCTGGCTCCACCAACAGACCTCGATAATCATTCGTTACCTCCCCTCTTGTTTGAACCCGAAGGCGATGCTGTGATCTGGCGCGCGTTGCCCAAAGACTGGGCGCATTTCACGGAAACAATTCTTCCCCGGTTGAATTTCGAGCAGATCAAGCGATTCCACGAGCGACTAGAACACCACCTGGCCTTATCCACGTTGCGCATCGCCATGCTGGGGTCTCGCGGAGTGCCCGCCAACTATAGTGGCATCGAGAAATACGTCGAAGAGATAGGAAGCTATCTAGCTCAACAAGGGGCCCGTGTAGTCGTCTACTGTCACGCCAAATACGTGTCAGAACGGAGCCGTCACCGGGGTATGGAATTGCGCTTCGTCCCCACCATATCCACCAAGCACATGGAAACCATCGTCCACACATTTCTGGCGACCCTCGACGCCCTGTTACAGGGAGAAGAAATATTCCATTATCAAGCAATAGGTCCCGCCACGCTAGCCTGGTTGCCGCGTCTGTTTGGACGCAAAGTAGTGACTACCGTACAAGGGTTGGATTGGGAACGGGCCAAATGGGGATGGGGCGCACGACAATACCTGAAATTTGGGGAATGGGCCGCCTGTCATTTTCCCCACGCCACCATCGTCGTCTCCCAGGCCCTGGGCCAACACTATGCAGAACGACACGGCAAAAAGACAATCCGCATCCCCAACGGCTTTGAAGCGCCTGTGCGTCAGCCGCCCCACCTGATCAAAGAGATGGGCCTGAGTAAAAATGGCTACATCTTGTTCGTCGGTCGGCTTTCGCCCGAAAAGCAGTGCCATACCCTAATACAAGCCTTTGCCCAAACACATAGCGACAAACACCTGGTCCTGGCCGGTCGAGCCACCTACGACGACGACTATTACCAACGGTTACTGACCGAAGCAGATGGTTTGGATACTGTCCACTTTACCGGCTTTGTCCAGGACGCTGTTTTGCAAGAACTCTACTCCAACGCCTATCTGGTCGTCCTCCCATCCGAACTCGAAGGACTATCCATCGCGCTGCTAGAAGCCTTGAGCTATGGCAACTGCCTACTGGTGAGCGACGTACCGGAGAATCTAGAGATCACCGGAGATGCAGGATTTAGCTTTCAGAACGGCGACGCCACCGCTCTGGCACAACAAATGCAATGGCTCCTCGATCATCCTGAGCAAGTACAAGCTGCGCGAACTCGCACTCAAGCCCGCGCCTCCAAGCTGATGGATTGGCGCAAAGTGGCCAAGGCAACTCAAAGATTGTATGAATCGCTATACGATTAGGGCTTTTCCAGTCTTGTCTTTGATGACTCCCCTGAAAAAAGGGGGGCTTTACACGCACATGCGAGTATGGTATAGTAGGAGCATCCCAAAGGCCGAGGTAAGCCAATGTTCAGAAAGAACGATCAACATCAGCAAATGCACCTATTTAGCAGCATTGATGCAC
>JAAEPW010000090.1 GCA_024232355.1 Chloroflexota bacterium
CCTTCCGAGTCGAGGAACGCCGATGACAGACGACAACAAAATCACTTACGAACAGTACGCGGCCTACAGCGGCTATGCCAAGACCCTGCGGACGTGGCTTGTAGCCTACGGGATTGGGGGCCCGGTTCTCTTGGTGACCCAAGAGACACTCGCAACTCGGGTCATGGCATCGGGGCATGCAAGGTGGATCGTCTGTATATTCTTGGCTGCGGTGGCTATACAGGTTATCCTCGCGTTGGTCAACAAGTGGATCACTTGGCTCCAGTACGGTATTGCGAGCTCATCCAGGCGGCAGCCTCGGAGTCGCATATTAACAATCGAGGACCTCTGGCCAGGGGTCGAGCCAGTCTTGGACCTCGTGTCGGTCGTTGCATTTGGGTGGGCAACTCTCTGGGCGTTGCTAATATGTACGGCCGAGCCGCCGGCGGAACCGACGGCGGACTGGCCGGTGGTGCGTGTGGTTGACGGGGACACGCTGGTGGTGCGCTATCGGCCGGCGGAAGCGACCGAAGAGCGGGTGCGGTTGCTCGACATCAAGGCGCCCGATCGGGCAACGCTGTGAAGCATTTCTAGGCGGCGATTTGATCGTTGAGTTTTCTCAGTTTCCTCTGTTCTTTACGGTTTAGTTTCCTGACTTTCGGTTCCCCTAGCGGCTTCTTGTCGGGGTTCTTTGGACGATATCTCGCTCTCTTGTCGGTGCGATTGTGGTATTTTTGCACCAATGCCCCCGACAACTGGATGAACAAGTCGCTAGACGGATCAGCGTACTTCTGCAAGTTGCGCATGCATTTTCGCAGAACACGCATCGTATGCGAGAGGCTCCGATCCTTGGTATCGTAGTCCGGCTCGGGCTGCGTTGGGCTTTCATTCTCCTGGGGAATCTGTTCACGCATCGCGATCAACTCGGCAAACGCCATCGCGCGAATCGACCAGTCCAGTTCAACGTAAACACGATCACTATTACGGCATCGCAGGTGCCGTTTGTCAATGGTTTGTTTCAGTCCTCGGTATTCAACTTCCACACCCCAACGCATTTTGTAGTACTTGATAATCTTCTTCTTCGGCAGTTTCTTGTGGTCGAGGACGCTGGTCAACATCCACATCGTGGTCTTGCCGATCTTGACTTTGACCAATCGTAGACGCAACGGCTCTGCTCCCGAATTCATCTTGCCCTTGGGCCAGCACAGCACGATTCCGCCGCCCAGCCGTTTGATCTCGGCTTTCTCACTGAGCAGGTTTACATTGCCTCCAACGCGGACGAGGAAGTCACCTCCGGCAACCAAGATCGTTCTCCAGAACTCGTAGCCGACAAAGCCCGCATCGCCGCAGAAAAGCGTGTTATACGGAAACTGTTCTTGCTGCAGGATTTCCATCACATGGCCGCGTTCGCTCGAGTTGGACGGGCCCAGCCGCCAAGTCCAAGGTAGTCGCAGACTCATGTGCCACATCATTGTGATCCAGACCTGAGGCGTTTGTGGTTGCGGTGCGTTCTTCTCGTTCTTACGGCGACGCATCCCCTTGCTTTTCTTTCTTCGATACTTTGCCGTCTTTCCGTTGCCGTAGTTTGGCGCACAGAATTCCTTTTCGTTGGAGGCGGTTCGAGGTGTCGTCGCTCGAGAGCCGTCAAAGCCCATCAACACCCAGTCGCGGTCCCGCCAAAACCGACCCGCCACCTCTTCCGCCAGATCTTGCAGTTGCGTCCTTAGCCGATGGGCAAAGGTCTTGCGATAGCGATTCAGCGCACTAATAAAGGCAGTGTATGTCTTCGCGCCGTTTTCGATTTTCAGGTCCTCGCAGGCCTCCAAGGTCATCGCGAATGCGTCGGTGACGTTCCTGGTTTCCTGCCAAGCCCAAATAACCGCCTGTTGTGTGAGTTGTTCCGCCGTCCATTTGATATTGCCATGAAACCCGTTTTTCGTGAATAATCCATCCTCCGGGATCAACCAATTAAGTAACGCCTTGAAATTCGCCTTGTTCTTGCGACGCTGGATTTCAGATCGGCTCTGCTTGCGGGGTCGATTGGCTTGCTTCCTGCTAGACATGGCCAGATTCCTTTCTGACTGAAGTGTTTCAGTTAGTATGCACGAGGAATCTGGCCTTTTTTCATATCTCCCCAAATGCCACAACCCCAGTTTTCCCGAGAAAAAATGCTTCACAGCGTTGCCTCATGGGGCGTGAGTTGGGCCGGGGGTTCGGCAATCTACCTGAAAGACATGCTTGCCGACGCGGAACGTCGCACGGGTGTCGGCCTTGGCAAGCCGTGGTTGATGGCGATCTCGGCGGGAGGTCGCGGCGGCTTTTCCATCTACAACCAAATGCCCACAGGCTTCTCGGGATACGTGTGTCTTGCCTGGCTGCCGGGCACGTCCGTTGTCCGTCGTCTGCGCCGGGACCTGAAGATCCTGATGCTCAACGGGACAGCCGATGAGAGGGTTCCCATTGCTCTTGCACG
>JAAEPW010000091.1 GCA_024232355.1 Chloroflexota bacterium
CTTTTTCCTTCACTTCTTGCTCGAAATTCTGTAAAATTGTCTCCACCATCATTCTCTCCTTTGTTTTTTCTGAACGCCTCTCAACCTATCCGTGGAGAAAATGACACAATTTTGCTCTTTTGTCAAATGTCATATTTTGGAATTGCACCCTGGTCATACCGCCTTTGGTTTCTTTGTTCTTCCAGTCGTGCTGCTGTTTCGAAAGAACAAGGTGCATTACACCATCGCTTGGGTGTTGGTGATGCTCTGGGGCACTGTCGCTGCGTTCAGCCAGGTTGCCATCGGCGCACATTTCCCCTCGGACGTGCTTTTCGGCGCCGGTGAAACGATACTCTAGTTTTGGATATTAACAAAGCTGATCCTGAAGGAAGAAGCTTGATCCAATGACAGTAGAATTCCACAACGTGAACACGGTAAGTTTATCAGGTGGATACTTGCCAATCCTGCCTTGGAACCTTCCAACTCTACCCCAAACTCCCCGAAATCTAGCAATGAAAGAGAGTCAGACGGTTGTGTATGGGCGCATCGTCCGCGTAGGTAGGTATGAAGCGGTGGGATGCAGAGTATCCTAGTACATCTCGGCGTAAATCCCTCGATAGTTTCTTTTCACTGGCTACCCCAAAATGCGGGAGAAAATAGACGAAACCGCCGCTTTGGTCCGTATCTGGGGATACTTGCACTAGATTGTCGCAACGTCAAATCTCGAATGACTTCCGCCGTACCGTACTAGCATCCCAACGCAAACAAGTCCCCCTACCACACATACCAAGCACCCCGCACCCACCACAGCAAACCAAAGCTCCATCCCCAGGCACGTCTCCCCGAAAGTCACAGCAGCCCCATCCCCCACCGTCAACTCCCCCACCCCGCACTCCACCGCCTCCGGCCCAAGGGAACAAGCCAATGTACCACCTGGGCAAACCAGGGGAGACAGCAAGGGAGCGGACTGGGGTGCGTTGGCGGCGGCGGTAATGGAGCAGGGTGATAGATCCTGTGGCAATCTGTGGACAAAGCACACCAATACCCTCCCACCATCATCACGTCCTTGGTGAGGTTTCGCCAAGTTGCAGAGCAGGAAATCACTGCTATACTTATGGCGATCCCAGAATGGGGTTTGTCCGGTCTGTGGGAATAAGATCAGCGAGGAAATTGGATGGGATAACCATCACATCGAGTGACGAGTCCACGGTGGCTCCGACACGATGGACAATCGAGTCTTGCAGTATCCCGCCTGTCATTGCCAGACACACAGCCTTGGTCGATCTATTTATCGCCGTGCCCTACCAAGGTGTTCGTAGCGGATTGAGCTACCGTGCGGTGAAAGGCACATGCGGGGTTCTTAGCGGGGGAGTGGTGCCCCCTCACCACCCAACCTGCTACTCGTGGCACCAAGGTCTGTAGTCAAAGGGAAAGATGGGCTTCTCCATCGGTGATCACTCAAGTTTTGCACCAGTGCTATTCGAGCCTATCAGGAGTATGGACTGGGCGCTGAACAGGCATCAAGTATGAAAAGATATCGGTCGATAGTTGATTTCTTGGGTCTAAAGAAGAATATGTTTGCCCTGCTCGCTATGGTTGTCCTAGTGGGGTTAGGCGAAAGGATGGCCGAACGCTTTCTACCCCTTTACCTGGTTGCATTGGGGGGCGGCGCGTTTTCGATAGGATTGTTGAATGGTCTAGACAACCTGCTCAGCGCGCTCTATTCCTATCCTGGCGGCTATGCCAGCGACCGGCTGGGCTACAAACGAGCTCTGATCCTGTTCAACCTGATAGCCATGCTGGGCTATCTGATTGTCATTATCTTTCCTTCCTGGCAGACAGTAATCATCGGCGCGGTCTTTTTTCTGTCGTGGACGGCCGTCTCGTTGCCAGCGACGATGGACATGGTAGCCAGTGTCCTGCCCAAGGACAAACGGACGATGGGCGTTTCGATGCACTCTCTGGTGCGCCGGATTCCGATGGCTTTGGGGCCAGTGTTGGGTGGGGCGATGATCGGCCTTTTTGGAGAAAAGAGTGGGGTGCGTTTAGCATTTGTGGCAGCCCTGATTCTGGGCGGTGTGTCGCTGGTACTGCAACAAGTGATGATCGAGGATGATGAGAAGCGAGTGAGCAGGGCAGAGGGGAACCCGGTGCGGGCGTTGAGATTGGTGAGTCCAGCGTTGCGCAACTTGCTGGTATCGGACATTCTGGTTCGCTTTTGTGAGCAAATCCCGTATGCTTTCGTGGTGGTCTGGTGCGTCAAGCTCAACGGTATCACACCTCTGCAATTTGGTGTGTTGACGACCGTCGAGATGGTGACAGCGATGGCGATCTACATCCCGGTGGCGTACCTGGCCGACAAGAGTACCAAGAAACCCTTTGTTGTCGCTACATTTGGCTTCTTCACCCTTTTCCCGCTGGTATTGCTCTTTTCCCACTCCTTTTGGCTCATGATGGTGGCCTTTGTCATTCGTGGAATGAAAGAGTTCGGCGAGCCGACGCGCAAGGCATTGATCATGGACCTGGCACCGGAAGGAAAGAAGGCGAGCACGTTTGGAGTGTATTACTTGCTTCGAGATATCGTGGTCTCGATGGCGGCTTTTGGCGGGGCGTTGCTGTGGGACGCCTCGACAATCACCAAGTTATTCGATGCACTCGGCGCGGGACACAATCTGTTGCCCTGGATCGAGTCGGTCACAGCGCCAGCAACCAACTTTTTGATGGCGTTCGGCTTTGGGATATTGGGAACGTTGTACTTTGCCCTGTTTGGCAAAGACTTGAAATCAGTCGAGTTTGATCTTTGATAAGGAGAAAGATATGAAGTGGGTAACTCGTTCGCATGTGCATGTAGATCGTATCGCCTGTCCGTGGCTTATCAGCCGTTTTGTGGACTCGGACGCCGAGTTCTTGTTCGTGCCCAAGAGCCGGATAGAGCAGGTGGTTGAGGAAACTGGGGCGACTCCGTTTGATGCACCGGGGGTCGAATTGGGTCATCACGATGGCAAGTGCTCGTTCGAAACCATCATTAAGCACTTTGGGCTAACTGACAAGCCCCTGTTGCGACTGGCAAAGATCGTCCACAGTGCCGATGTGAGGGCAGATCGTGACGCAGACCCTGTAGCAGCGGGGTTAGAGGCAATCGCGGTTGGCTATAGCCTGCGTTTCCCCGACGACTTGGAGAACCTGGAGCGGCAGTTCGACGTCTATGACGCGCTGTACGCCTGGTGCCGTTTGCAGGTGTCAAAAGAGTAGTAGCTACACTTCTCGTTGCTAACCAGAAACGTAGCCGTACAAGTTATGGTCAGTGAGGGAGATGCCTCCCTCACTGGCACTCCCGAACCGTAGATCATTGTTGCACCTTTGAACACCTCCAAACATCTCCGGCGGGAGATTCCCACCCACCACAGCAAACCAAAGATCCCTCCAGACCCGCACCCCACCGAAAGACACATCACCCCCACCCCCCCCCTATGTGCTAATATATATGAGACAACTCGTCCAAATAAATTAAGGAGCAATAGAGAAAAAGGCACTGGTTCAGTTGAATGGGATTTTGATGAAAGGTACTCAAGCGACACCAAAATATCCTCAAAAGAGTATCTCAATCAACTAAAACGGCCTGTTCAAAGAGGCAAGAGCTAGATTTTGCCCAGCATTGGGGAAATCCCACCCAACTAAACCAGTGCCATCATTGGCGAAAAAGTACAAATCGGGTATGGTCAGGTCTGACAAGTGATTCGCCAACCGTTCATACTAGACCACGCAACGCCGCGCCGTCCGCGGGGTCAATTGCCTCCGCTACCACCGTCCAGACCTCTCGATGCACGACCTCCTGGCCCGGGTAAAAGGTGGTCAATGGGCTGAGGGTCGGTACTGACACCAGTATCTTTTCTCCAAAGACTGGATAGATTGCACGCGCCAGACGCAGGTTGTCTGGTGCTAGTTTCCGCTCCCTATCATCTTAAACGTATCTTCTCAATCGACCTCCAACTGCCTGGATTGAGGTGATAACTTCTTGCCCGAACAGCACTACCCGCCCTTTCTCTACTTTCGATATGCTCCAAAACGAGTGATTCTACTTCCACTTTTGTCGGCACCCAAACGGATGTTCTTTTCGGCCAGCACAACGGCCACCATCACCGTCAGTGACGACGCACTGAGTGCCTACAAAACCTTTGTGCTGACGGCTGGGCCTATGGCAGATTCTTACATCTTTTTGCCACTGGTGCTGCGGAACAGCTAGTTTGTGAAACCAAAAGGGTTTCAGTAAACACCAAGCCCCCTGGTCTTGAATAGGCCAGGGGGCTATCACCTCAATAATCCGAGTTTGGCAGACGAGAAACCTAGTTTCTCATCCATCAACCATAAAGTGCCGGGTCTGGTGTTCTTGTTGCACTTTGATCAGGTCCTTTAGCACCGGACATCCAGGCAAACTTACCCCAACAAGAAACTCACCCATCGACCAAGCCTAATTCCCAAACAAAAAATCCGTGTTTGGAACCTCCGGCATTGCAACAGGCTCCGAGTACAAATACGCGCCCGGCGGATACACCATATCGCCTAACATCTCGACACGCAGCGCCATCAACTGCGCCCGCTGCTCGTCGCTCAACGATTGGTCGAGTTGCGCAAAGCTAGTCGCAAAGTTGTACACAATCGCGCCATCCAGTTCGCCGTATTCCTCCATCAAGTTCAGCACGGCGGCGATGTCGAGCTTTTCCTGCGTCAATCCCCGGCCAAACACGAACCGCCCTTGCCCTTTTAGCGTTTGAGCACTAGCGGCAGATAAATACTATAGTCATTGTCACTGGCACACGCCCCGTTGCTCACTCCTGGGGTGGCAGTGTTAAAGAACGTCCAGGTGTCGCCGCCATCGGGGCAGCGCCCCTCAGAGACGCCGGTGCTTTGCGCTCCAAAGGTGTAACTGTCGATCATCGCCGCCGTCGTGCCCGAGGCAAAGAGGCCAATTGCTTCTCCACCAGCATCAAGTTCAAAGTTGGTGTGCAGGTCGCCCTGTCCGGTGTCCCCGTCAGCATAAAAGACCAGATAGCCGCCCGCCGGGACTGTGACGCCATCCGAGACGCGGAACTGGGTCGGATTGCCCAGGTCATCGGTCAGATAGTAGCCGCCCAGGTCTGCGGCCTGGCCGCCAGAGTTGTAAATCTCGATCCAGTCCCCCCCAGACGACGAGTAGCGTTCGATCAGGTCTCCGGGTGTCATATCTTGCCCCACAAAAGCGGCATAGTCCGGCGGATAGCGGTGGACCTTGAATACGGCGTTGTAGCTGTGTCCCCGGACATCCAGCGCGGGCACTTCTCCCTGCGCCAAAGGGCCGGTGTTGACCACGGGATTGACGTACTGCCAGACGATCTCGCCAGCCGGAGTCACTTCCAGGAGCACCCCGTGAACGCCGTCGCAGATCAGCGTATTCCCGTTGGGCAGCCGTCCAGCGCCCGAAATGGCTTCCGAGTAGAGATCGGCGGGGGGATCCGCCACGTAGGTCCACGCCAGCCCGTTCGGTCCATAAGCGGCGCCGGTCGTAAGCGAATAGTTCCCGCTTGCATCCACAGGCGGAACGATCTCATCCACACTGGAATAGTTGCGCCTCAAGCCGTTGTTAAAGATCAAGATATTGCCAGCGCCAGGGTATCCATCCTCGATCCACTGCGTGTCGTGCTGGTCGAATAACAGTTGGTCGCCCGCGCCGCCCGCGTCGTAGGTCTGGGGATTGCCCCAACGGTACAAGAGGTCGCCGCCTTTTCCATAGTTGCCGCCGGTGTGGCTGGCAGCTTGCGCGCTGGTGGTGCCGTGATCGATCACCCACAGTTCGCTGCTGCCACGGACGCTGAGAATGATCTGGTCAAAATCGGCATTATAGTCGATTGAATTCATGTGATTCCAGAATGGCATGATGGCCTTGCCGCTCTCGGCCCAACCGTTGACGTCGACCAGTTCCGGATGATCCGCCGGCACGCCGTAATTCTCTTGGTTCGAGTCGAAATCCTGGATCATGTGATCCCAGACGTGCCACTCCCAGACGACGGTGCCTCCATTTGTCCCGTCAGGCTCAATCTCGACGACCGAATCCGGCAACATGTAGCCTTTGTTCGTGACTTCCTGATGTAACAGGCTGGGGTCAAAGCCTGCCGCGATGACCTCGGCGTAGGACTTTTTTTCCACGACCAGCATGAGGACGTTTCCGTTGGGCAAGGGTTCGACGTCGTGATGAGACATGTAATCATCGGTGGAATAGTTGAATTCCCAGACCATATCGCCGTCCCAGTTGTATTCTTCAATGCGCCCGCCTTCTCCGCCGCCGGTCAGAGCGCCCCTGGTAAAACAGGTGCGAAGAAGATGCCCATTTTCTAGCAGATAGGCGGACTGTCCCGGCTCATAGTCGCTCTCCCAGGTATTGATCACACGGCCCTGGTTGTTGATCAGGTAGGTGGTGGTATAGTGCTTGGGGGCCAGCAGGGTGTAGCCCTCGTAGGCTCCGTCGTCGTTCAGCACGAGTCCTACGGTTTGCGAAACCGCACTGGTCGCGCCGGCGGCGGCCATAAATTCGTTAATGTGCAGGGTCGCTTGTTCCGCCTGCGCATCCAGGGCGACGCGAAAGCCGATGTGGTACCAGGCGTGGTTGGGGTCGTCGGGGCCGCGATAGTAGGCGGGATTGCGGTTAGAGACGCGCGAATGGCCCCACTCGCCGTTGTACCAATTGCCGCCGCGCAGCGTGTGATAGGAATTTCCATCGGGCATGGGCATGCCGGTCGCTGGCCCGGTTGGATTGTCATAAGGGCTGACGCTATAGTAATCGCGGTCGTACCAGTCATTGGACCATTCCCAGGCATTGCCCGCCATATCATACAGGCCATAGTTGTTCGAGCCGTCTGTGGTTTGGTAGCTGCTCTGGCTGCCGGGCCAGCCAAAGTCGGCCTTTTGGTGCAAATCGCCGTTATAAAAGCCCACCGGCGTGGTCCAGGGATAGTCGCCAATTTCAAAAGGGTCGCCCGACCCAGGCCAGTTGGCTTTGGTGATGTCGTCGTCGTCGCCCCACGGAAAGATTCTGTATGGGTTGTACAGACCGCCGCGCCCGGCGTATTCCCACTCGGCTTCGGTAGGGAGACGGTAGCCCGCCTGGGAGAAATCACATTTCCAGGTCGCCAAGTCGTAGCAGCCGGTGTAGCCTTGCTGCACGCTGAGCCAGTTGGTGTAGGCCGCCGCCCCGAACCAGCGCACGCCGACCACGGGATGGTCTTGGCGATTGTTCAGCACGCTAAAGGCGCTGCCGTCCCACGCGATTTCGCCATAATCAACGACGGTGTTGGTTTCATAGTAGAGGTCGTTGCTGCCCGCCCCGTAGACTGCGCCGGCGTTCACCTCGATCAAGCCCTGCGCCAGCGCCGCGTTGAGGTATTCGGCGTACTGCTGGTTGCTCGTCTCGGTGGTGGCCATGTAGAACGCATCTATGTGAACGGTGTGGGTGGGCACCTCGTCGTTGGCATGCTCGCCGCCGCCCAGGTCGTGATGATCGCCCATCAGAAACTCTCCGGCGGGGATCAGGGCAACGTCTGGGGGTGCCAGCATCGTCCACGAACCCACGCTCGAGTCCGTGCCTCCCGGCTCCTGAAATCCATCGAATCCACCGGGGTCGCCGGTGCTTTCATCCGGGAGGTTGTCGTTGTAAGCGTTCGTCTCGTCCCAGTAGTGCACCTCTGCAAGTCCCCGTAATGTCTCGTGGGCATAAACCGAGCTCGCGATTGCAGCGAGCAAAAAGCTAATTGTGATGATTGTCCATATCTTTTTCACGGTGCATCTCCTTTTTTCGTTTAGTTATTTGAATTAGTTATTGTCGTTGACAGACCAAGGGTCTCTAGGAGTTTGCGCGGACGACGTGCCGGGCTCTTTGCGTGGCCTCCCCAACAAGTTGGGGAGGCCAACATCCCGACCACGCGAAATCCCAGAGACCAGACTAGTTACCAAACAGAAAATCCGTATTTGGAACCTCTGGCATCGCCACAGGCTCCGAGTACAGATACGCGCCCGACGGATAGACCATATCGCCCAACATCTCGACGCGCAGGGCCATCAACTGCGCCCGCTGCTCGTCGCTCAAGGATTGGTCGAGTTGCGCAAAGCTGGTCGCAAAGTTGTAGACGATAGAGCCGTCCAACTCGCCGTATTCTTCCATCAAACTCAGCACCGTGGCGCTGTCCGGCGATTCGGCGGCCATAAAACGGCGTAACTGTTCGGACACCGCCTGCCGCGCATCCACGATCCCCAGCAAGTACGGCCTCTGGACGTCCACCAGGCTGGTCACCAGTTGGGCCTGGTCTGCGCTCAGGAGGCCCAGCATCGCGTCGCCCATGTCGCCGGTCAAGCTGGACGAGATGGTATAGCCGGGGTTGCCCATCGCGGGGGCGTCTTTGAGGTAAAAGGAGCCAAAGTACGTGCCCTGCCGCTCCGGGCAAAAGTAGACGTCCGCCTCGACCGATCCGGCGTACCAACTGAACATGTCCCCGGCATAGGTCATCACCGCCACCTTGACGTCGCGGTCGAGGCTGCGCAGGTCTGACGGTTCCTCCACGTTGGGCCAGTCGAGCATCCCTTGGCCCACCATGCCGTCCAGGTGCGCCAGTTGGGTCGCGTCCAGGGAACTGAGCAAGCCTCCCATCACCTGCGCCCGCTCGAAACTGATCTCGCCATCCAGGCGGTACAGGTCGGCAGAGTAGGCTTTTACCGCAGCCTCGTCCAAGCCGGTGCTTCCGGCGGGCAAGTCGCCCTCCAGCAGGCGGCGAAAGGCGTCCATCAGCACAAAGCGATTGTAGCCGTATTCTGCGATTGCGTCCACCTGCCCCTCCGCCAGGGCGACCAGTTCGGCGCGCTGGTCGGATGTCAGGATGTAGAGCACGTTGAGGGCCGCGCTGGTCAGGAAATCGGTGTTGTGGCCCATCGCGCTGGGGTCGTTGTCGCGCAGGTATTGAAAGCCCCAAAAGTCGGCCACCTTGCCGGGCGGATAGAACGAGTCCGCGCCCAGGTTGCCCGTCAGAAAGGCGAGCGCGTCAAAAGAGATCGTCGTGCTCTGCGCCCGGTCTGATAGGGCTTGTTCAATGTTGTGCGCGGCGGCATCTCCGGCGGGCGTTTCGCCGGGGGCCTGGTTTTCGCCTGGTTGACCTTGACCTTCGCCGGGCTGCTCGCGTTGGGGCGAGCAAGCCAGTTGTTCCTGTACCGTCTCGCAGACGCCCGTCTCTGCGCCTCTTTGAGCGGTGAATTCACACACGTCTCCCTCGCTCTTTACGTTGCAAGCCTCGATGGCCTCTTGCGGGGGCGTGCGTCCGTCGGGGGGCTGTGCCTGCCCCGGTTCCTCTCCCGCCGGTGGCTGTTGCTCTGCGGCGGGTTGTTCATCTTGTGACTCACCGGCTGAGATTTCCGTCGCTTGCGCGACAGGCGGCTCGACGGTTTGGTTCGCGCCACTGACGCCGGGCGAACAAGCGGATACGAGCAGAGTTACGAGTAGTATCAGGTACGAGATTTTTGCTTTCATTGGTTTCTCCTTTTTATCTAATTTTTTCGAGTTGCGTCGTGAGATATACATTTGATTTTCTCCTTTATCGTGTGTAGCTAACGTTCAATTCGGTGCTGGCAAGTATAATATCCTGGATAGCCGCCAGCAGCACATCCAGGTTGACCTGGGAAGCGGGCACAGAGAACTGGGGTTGTGCAGAGAGCGCGTATACAGTGTAGGTATATGCCTTTTCTCCGGGGCCTTTGGAACAAGGCGGCGCGTACTCTTGCCTTTCATTCACGCTGTTGGTTCCCATCGTTCCAATCCCGGCGCTGTTTCTGGACAGAGCGCCGACGTCCGCCGGAATATCGTACACAATCCAGTACCAGTGCGTGTCTCCCGGGCCGGGGACGTGGGACATTACGAGCGCAAAGCTCTCGGTCTCGGCGGGCGCGCCGCTCCACGCGAGCGCCAAAGTCGCGCTGTCGCCATCGCAGGTATATTCGGTTGACAGTGCGCCCCCCTCGACCACGTCGGGGCTGCTCAAGGTGAAATTCTCTGTGTTGGAGCCGGTCGCAGGATCATCCACCGTCGTCTGGGACGTGCAAGCGGATACGAGCAGGGTTACGAGTAGTATCAGGTACGAGATTTTTACTTTCATTGCTTTCTCCTTTTTATCTAATTTCAAGTTGCGTTGTGAGATGTACATTTGATTTGTTCCTCTATCGTATGTGGCTGATGTATTGTTGGCGCGGGCGTCACCCGTTATCCCGACCAGCCGCATTGCTTCCCCCCGGGGGCAGTGGCACGCCCAACGCGGCGATTAGCTCATCCTCCGTAATACCCAACCGTTGGGCTGCTGCCGCAAAATCGGGCGGACCTTGGCCGGGGTCGCCCAAGGCATCTTTTAGCGCCTGTTCCGTCACGCCCAACTGTGCCGCTGCTGCGGTCAGGTCGGGCCTCTGCTGGCCGCCTGGGCCGGATGGTTGGTCGCCGCCGGAGGGTGGTTGCTCGCTGCTAACGGCGCTTGGCTCCACTGTGCCGCCGGTGACAATTTCCCCACTAGCGCCGCCACGTACCAGGCGGACATAGTTGTAAATGCGTATCGCGTCGCCCTGGGGAGCACGGGAATTGTAATAGCCATTGTCTTGTTGCGTATAATGACTGAAATCTCCACCCTTGGGATCGCTGCGCTGTGCGCCTGCGCCGTGGATGTCGACCCAGTTATTGTGCATGTAGCCGAGCGCCCGCCCGAAACAGATATAGATACCGTCTCTGCCATTCAGCGTTGTCCCGGACCAATACCAGGGATAATCGGTTTCATAGTTCTCGTTGGTGATCTGGGTACTGGAAAAAATGGGATCAATGGCGGCCGAGGCGGTCGTGTCAGGGGCGCGGGTATAGTCCAGGATGCTCTGAAGCTCCTTGACGTTCGGCAAACGCCAGTCGTCGTGGCCCAGGTAGTTTGCCGCGTTTTTCGTTTGTACCCAGGCGAGCGCGTCTTCCCAATTCAGTCCCGCGCC
>JAAEPW010000092.1 GCA_024232355.1 Chloroflexota bacterium
GGTGCAAGCAATGCTGTGTACAAGCTTTGCCCTACCACTGTACTCCATTCCTGCTTTGGTCCATTGTACTACGGTTGTAGTTTTTATTATCGAACTGAAAGAACGCTCCACCGTGGCACTCCCGGCAACTGCATGTGTTGGGTCCAGAGGTGCGATTGTTCTCTTGTGATGTTGGGCAGAAACGCGAGTTAAAATCTCATCAAAAAGAGACAGACGAACTTTCGCTGACTTCCACCCATGCGCGCACGTGTGCATTTGCTTTATGTTACTTTGGCCAAAAACGACAGTATTTTTGGTGGCCGGCTTAAAGGAGAGAGCGCATCGCACCATGCCGCATCTTGACTGTACCCTGTGCTTTCCCTGTACCCGTGTGTGCCTGTGCAACATGTGTGTGGCCCATGAGAATGTGTGCGCGTCCCTAGGGGTGGAGTTGAATGTGAAAAATGACAAAGTACAGCACATAACGACAGTTAGAGCTAGCGCCAAAAATAGGCCTAGGTAACATACAGTCATTTGAAAGCACTGCTCCCTAACAAAAACACACAAACCACCAACCACTGTGTTCGACGCAGCATGGTCTCTTCTCCGGGTCCTTTCACAGGCACGCGATTTGGTCGCCATGCCATTTCCATGGCTGTGGATCGCTTCGCGTTCTGTCCACGCGTCCCCATTGGCTCGGCGCCTCATCTTCTCTTCGCGTAGGAGCGGCTGATGAGGGCATTTTGTGAGCGCGATGGCGGGCGTGGCGGCATCGGGCGCGGTCCATCCGGTGGGGCGATCCCTGACCGGGTCCTCCTGTTGGCCTGTGGGGCGATCCCTGACAGGGTCCTCCAGTTGGCCGGCAGGGCGATCCCTGACCGGATCCTCCTCCAGTAGACCGGCGGGGCGATCCCTGACCGGTGTTCCGGCGTCGCGATCCCAGATCGGGTCCTTTGGTGTTGACCGGCCTTGATCAGGGGCCGGGTCTTGCACTGGATCCATCGATTTTAAGGGAAGGGGTAAAGCTGGAAACTGGGGGGAAAATAGGGCCATGAAAAAGGAATTTGTTGGTGCGTGAGTAGAAGACAGACACGCGTCGCCAGTTAACGTGTTGGCGAGTGGTAGGCGAACTTTATATACACGTGAACAACCAAGAGAGGAGACCGTTAGACAGGGAGGTAGACGAGTACAATCCAAAAGGTGA